>NZ_CP098360.1:1552500-1852500 GCF_030388245.1 Paracoccus sp. TOH | reverse complement strand
TCGAAGAAATGCGTATGCACCTTTCCATCCCGGTCCTGCCAGTCGAAAGCGGCCTGTTCACGAACGTCGGCGGTCGCGCGTCTCGCCAGCAGCACAAGGCACCAGCAAAACTCGAGATGGCTCTCGACCATGATCAGATGTCCGGCGCTGTAACCGTCGTCTCCGTCGCCGTCGCCGCCGCTCGCCACGATGCGTCCGGTGAAGTGTCCCTTCGAAAAGCGCGCGATCTTCCGCTCCGCCCGCGAGGGCAGATGCAGATCGAGACCGTTCCCGAAATAGTTCGGCCCGGAATACCCCGGATCCGCCGGCCGCATGGCCTTGGTGCTCTTCTTCGTCGTGTTGTTCGCCATGGGCAAACCCCTCTCGTTGCCGGAAGCGATGCTTCCGGCGAATGTGGGACGGGCATGAGAGGCACACCTTGCCGGCCTGTCGGGCATCGGATCAGCTGTGGTGTCTCATGACCGTGATGTTCGGAGCGCCCCTTCGGGGGACGCGGTTCGCTCACAGCCGCTTTCCGGTTCCGGGGCATGACGGTGCCGTTCCCCGCCGCGCCGGATTGACGGGCGGGGCAAGGCCGGCTGTCAGCCGTTCCTCGGAAGAAGCTTGCGATGTTGAGGAAGATCGTCGCCCATGGCGGATCCTTGCGGCGGACCGCTGAATCTGCTAAAGGACCAGTATGTGAGCTGGTGGGCTTCGGTCTTCCTGAAAACGATCGCACCGGGATGTTCCAGCATTCCGGTGTTTTCGTATCTGGGGTCATCAGGTCTTCGTCGTTTCATCCCTCCGAAAGCTGTGTGGCTTTTGCGCGCACAATATCCCGCAGCCCAGTGAATTGGAAGAAAACAAGTATTATCAACGAGTTGATCTGAACCCCAAAGGGGATTCCGTTTTTCGCACCCCGTTGAGCGCCAAGTGAGGGCAGGTCTTGTGGACCGACCGCCGGGAGCCGCGACAGACAGTTCTTCCGCTCCGGTCCGGATCGGGCTCAGGCGGTGCGAAAAACCTTCGGCACGAGTGCCGAACGTCGCCTGCCGCAGGGAAGCTTGGGACAGATCGCCCCTCCGAATGGTCCGGGTGGCCCTGGAACGGCCTATTCATATCAGGCGATTCGCGGCCGCTTCCGGCGATCAGAGGGGACATCAGGCTGCGCGATACCCTGCGCCCGATCCAGATGGATCAGCGTATCAGGCCGAAGGCCGCAAGGGCGATATGAGGGATCGAGTTCAGCATCATGCCCATACCCTATCGTTCCGCTGACGGACCCTGCAATCGGGAAATTTTGGGCCTGCGCCGAGTGGGAATCTTGACTGTTGCAAATATTGCACAGTTAAAAATTTATTTTAATTATCATACGCCACGAGAAGTTGCGAAACTCCCTTCCTTCAATCTTAATGGTATTAGTAAGGAAGGGATGAGCGGCGGCAGCGCCGGACAATAGCCATCGTGACTCCTACAGCCATCATCGGCATTCCCGAGAATCTTTTTTCCGATTAGGGTTTCGGTTGACAGCCCTTGGGCTGTATTTTTGGTTTCTGCCGCCCATGTTGGACTTGCTAAAGGAAATCTGTGGCGCAAGTGGCCAGCGGCTAGGTGAGCGTTCGTCACTGGATCCTGACCGGTTACGGCTAATGGGGCGAGCGTCGCGTATCAGGATATTGCTTGTTTGCAGCGATCTAAACCGTCAGCCATGACCGCGTTGTCTGCGGCTCTGGAGCCAGGAACCAGGAGTCAGGTGGCGTAAAAGTCCACCGCGTGCTCGAGCATCGGCGATCAAAGATCTTCGTTCCGGTTGAGCAAAGCGGAGGGGGCTCACCTGCGGTCAAGCGGATCATAGATACTAGCTGGATGATAGTGCCCGACAATGCAGCTCGCTGGGAGGTCGACTGGAATCATCAGCGCCGATCCAGCGCCAGGGCTAAGGCTGTGGGATTCCAGATCTTCAACCAGTTCACAGAACAGATACTCCAGCATCATCCCCGCGAACTCCCGTATGGTCTGATCACCCATCAAGTTCATTGGAATATCGCATACGAAGAGCGTAGGGCTGCCAAGCCCTTTCAGAATTCTTCTCGCCGATGTCTCCCATGCAGCTCGAATTGCGAGACAGTAAAGATACTCGCTGCCGTAGGTAAGATAGTGGCCGGATCCGCCGCAATCAGTGTATAGTTCCTCTTCTACCGCGCAGAAATATAGCTGACCGGTTCGCCCCTTGCGTTCATCTCTCGCGTCCAACTCCTCAATGGCCGCGTCAATACTTTCTTCAGATGCGCCTAGCGCCTGACCATTCAGCAACAGAGCTCTAGCCCGATCTTCTATTTCTTGCGGCCGTAGATAACGCAGACCTCTGGCATAGAACTGACCGAGATCATTTGTTCTAGTGGCATGCGCAGCACGAAAGGCTCGATAGTGGATCCGCAAGCGCCTCGCCGCCTCTTCCTTGATGTTTGACTCCTGGCCTGTGATCCTGTAGATCAGATCGTCGAGCCAGCTTAAATCATCAGAGACGACATGCTTTGGCGGCTCCGACACAAATAACGCCTTCACTCTGTCTGTGATAAGATCCTCGAGTAGTAACCAGACTCGATCCCGCCAGCTGTCAACCTGCGGATAGCAAAGCACATCGTCAGGAACCGCGCGCGGTGCAGGCTTAATCTCACGATCCTCATGGCCGGGCAACATACTTCCAGAAATACGCCCCGTCTGACGAATACTTCGCCCTTTGATCACTTCAGATTCACTCTGCCCAGATAGTGACTCCCTACGAGGGTCTTCCATCCGAATATTGCCTCCGATGTTTGTTGTGGGGTTGTGTCAGCGGAGCGCTAGTTGCTCAAGGCCCGCGTAATGATCAGGCGCTACAGTTTGGATCATCTCGAGTAGATAGGTCACGTTTTTCTGAGTTTCCGCCACCAATGCTGGATCAAACCCCTTTCCAGTAAAGTGTGAAAGATCATTCGCGAACTTGTAGATAGCTGTCTTTTTCAGCGGATCGAATCCAATAGCGTTTAGCTTGGCATGGAGGCTGGCCTCCTGCGGGCGCTGGAACTCTAGAAAACTTTCGAGAACCTTTCTTGCCACATTTGGAATATGATACGCTGCCATTATGGTGCCGTCGGTTTTGAACCCATACAGCAATTTAAACAGGTAGCAATACTCCGTCGGGTGATCATGCAGCAGTTTGTCAAGTGGCTGCAAACGGGCGTCACGAGCCAATTCCGACTCTATGCATACGATCATAAAATAGGCGCGATCGGCTTTCTTCAGGTTGCATGCCCAATTCAGGAGTAGCCTAAGAAAGTCAAAATTATGGGTGAGAATGAATACTTGCGCAGCATCTTGGACGGCATTTTTCAGGAATGCGAAAGCTTGGTATATCGAGGTAGCGTCAAGGCTCGATATTGGGTCGTCAATCACGACCAAGCCATCAGATAAGGTGAAGTCCTGATCCTGAAGCTGCACGATAAAATAGAGGAAGGCAACAGCGGTCCTTTCCCCTTCCGACAGCCGCTTCGCGGTCTGCCCACGGCGCAGAACACGATAGCCTTCGCTGCCCGATTCAAACGTAAGTTCGGTTCGACCAATGAAGGTATGGAGCATTTTTGTGAGTTCGGCCCCGCCGGTATGAGCGCTCGAAACCTTGGACTGCTTCGACTCATATGAAGCTTTCAGTTCAGAAAGACTGCGGGTATCGGGCAGATTTGCCGCGCCCTCGGTCAAGCGATCAATGAGCGTCTGTTGCTCGACGATCTGGGCGTCGAAATCATCAATTTGGTTTTTGATTGTTGAGAGGTAATGCCTTTCAATCTGCGCGCGGGCGATGCTTCGCGCCTGTTCGAACGCGGCCGTTTTCTCATTATGTTTCGTGATGATTTGACCGATCTGAAGCAACGCTTCCTCTACCGGGCCGAGATCGACCGGCAAATTCCGGACAAGCGGAACGCTCCGCTGGAGAAGCTTCTCCCCAAGTGTAACCTCTAACGTCGAGAGCTGATGGGCAAGAGCGCTACGACATTCTTCGAGTAGTGCTACGGCGGCATCATACCCTGACCGCAACTCGGAGTAGAGTTCGGCTCTAGACGTGGGTGAAAGTGTCGCGAGATCCTGCGAAAGGATCTTTGCTTGGCCGATCGCCAATTCAATCTCAGCTTTAAGATTTTGGTCCTCAACGCCAAAGTGCTCAGCCAGAAGCTTCATTCGCGCCAACGGGAGCGGTTGTGCGCAGAATTCGCAGGTTTCCGAGGCATGTGCGCGATGCAGGGTGAGGCCTGTTTCTACCCATGCGGCGATCTCCGGCTCCTCGGTCAAACGTCGGAGAGCGCCTGCTTGAGCAGTTCGAGCCAACAACTCTGCAGTAATGCGAGCCAAGGCCTCGCAGCGGACACGGAAACCTCCTTCCGTGCTCGGCCATTCAGGAATCGATACGCTTTCCAACTGCACCTGGTGGACCGTCGCCCGGTGGGAATCGAGATCTTCCTCGGTCAGAGTGGCCAAGTCTGCTTCGCGGGTGAAGGCAGCTTCCGCATCCGGCTTGCGATAGCTCCGAAGGCTCATGCCACTGGTTGCCTCGCCAATAGTTTTGGCGATTGCCGAGAAAACCTTGCCCCTGTCAGTTTCTAGCTTTGACTTCTTCGTCCTGGCCGCTGCAATGTCGCGTTCACGTGCCTCGTGTGCGATACGTTCGCTCGCCGCCTCTTCGGCTAGCACCTTGTTTTCTTCGCCGACGATCAGAATATGTCGAAGCGGTGTATGGAGCTGGCCTATATTCGCCTCAATGTAGTCCGAATTGAACACACGAACTTTACGACTATAAGCTTGCCCGTTTTTTATCGAACCACGCTGCGTGTCGCAGCCATATTCCAAACCCGAGAACTCAGGATGCACTCCAGCCTCAAAGGCAGCGAAAAGCCGAGAGAGGGTTGTCTTACCCGAACCGTTGGATCCGTAAACCAGGTTGTAGCGGGCAAAGTCTGGAAGATTTTGGTCAGCTGTGAAATCCCCGAATACTCCAAGACCCTTGATACGTCTAATGCGTGTCAGCAAGCCTGCTCTCTCCTACCAATCAACTTTTACCGGACCGATAGGACCAGCCCGCTCTCATGGACACTTCTGAATGCACTTGGACTCCGTCCTCTGCATCCGGACCGTGTTGATCACCTCGTCTCAACCCGTCTCCACTGGCACCGACACCGCCTGAAGCAGTCCGTTCTGCTCTTCCAGCCGCCCGTCTCGTTGCGCCAACTCTATCCCCTCTACGATCCTGCGCTTGAGCCCGTCGCTTGTTGCCTTGAAGCCAAGGCCACGCGCGACCTCGGTGACCAACTGGTCCACGGGAGCGCCGTAGTTGGCGGCTGCGAGGGCCATCGCTCCGGCCGCGATTTCATCGAGCGGGATAGCTTCCGGCTTGCGCAGCCCTGACGAGGTAACGACTGAGCGATCCCTCAATACGGCCTGGCGTCCCTCGATGGAAACGAAGTCGCCATCGCGGAGTATGGAGCCTTTGCGGGCAGCGACATCGACGGCAGCCTCAATGGCATCCCGTATGCGGGCCCCGGCTCTTTTTAGGCCCCAGGCTTCCCGAATCCGGGTCACGACCTCGTCGACATGAATTGGTCCTTCGACCTCGGCCACGCGCTCGACATAGGAGACCAGCACCTCTCTGGGCAGTTCATGGAGTTCGCCAAGGTGGTGCGGTGCCCGTTCCAGCACGGTTTCTTCATAGAAGTTCGGCCCCGGCACTTCCGGCGTAACGATCTCGGCCTCCTCGCCCATCTCGACCCCCATCAGCGTATAGTCACCAACATCCTGGGAGGTGATCCGGACCGTGGGCTTCTGACGCCTCACCTCCCGGGCCGCGTCCTCCGCTTTAGCGGCATCGATCGCGCTGATCACACGAGCCAGTTCCTGCTGCGGCCGCTGGAACCAGTCCGTGCTCCAGATACGGTGGATGTGCCAGCCGTGGCTTTCCAGGACCGACTGCCGGAGCCGGTCGCGATCCCGCGCAGAAAGCGCATCGTGATACGCAGCACCATCACATTCGATCCCCAGAAGATAGCGCCCCGGCCGATCCGGATCGGAAACCGCCAGGTCGATGAAGAAGCCTGCCAGGCCGACCTGCCGGTGGACATGGTAGCCACGCTCGTGCAGCGCCTTGGCCACCTGCTCCTCGAACACGCTGTCGTGGTCCCGGCCAGTCGCCTCGCCCATCGCAAGACTGCCGGTGCGGGCAAAATGCAGGAACATCCGGAAGGCGAACACGCCCTTGCGGGATTGGGCGAAATCCGGATCGATATCCTCGTCCGTCATCGACGAGAAGACCTCGCAACGCTGCTTCGCGCGGCTGATCAGGACGTTAAGGCGCCGTTCGCCGCCTTCGGACCCGAGTGGGCCGAAGCGCATCGGCACCCGTCCGCCCGGCACGGTCGGGCCGTAGCCGACCGAGATGAAGATCACGTCCCGTTCGTCGCCCTGGACGTTTTCCAGGTTCTTGACGAAGAACGGCTCCGAGGGATGGGAATGGAAAAAGCCTTCCGTTTCCGGATGAGCGCGCCGCAACAGCTCCAGCTCATCCAGGATCGCCCGGCGCTGCGCCACCGAAAAGGCCGCCACACCGAGCGAAAGATCCGGATGCGACAGCGCATGTTCGATGATCGCTCGCGCCACCACCTTCGCCTCGACCTGGTTGCAGCGCTTGCCGCCCGCGTCGAAGAGCCCATCAGGAATATGGTGGAATCGAAGCCCCATCCCTGCCTCCGCCGTATAGGGGCTGGGAACAACGAAAAGCTTGCTCTCGTAAAACTGCCGGTTGCTGACCGCGATCAGCGACTGGTGCCGGCTGCGATAGTGCCAGCGCAGCATCTGCATCGGCAAGCCACGCGCGGTGAAAAGGCCAAGGATGCTTTCGATATCCGTGACCCGGCTGCCATCATCCTCGTCCTCGTCGCCGCCCCCGGTCATTCGGGCAAAGAATGCCGTCGGCGGCAACTGGCGAGGATCGCCCACGACCACGACCTGCCTGGCACGGGCCACCGCGCCGAGGGCATCGACCGGCTGGATCTGGCTTGCTTCGTCCATGACCAGCAGATCGAACTCGACTGCGCCGGGCGCGAGGAACTGCGCAACCGAAAGCGGGCTCATCATGAATACCGGCTTGAGCGCCTGAAGCGCCGGTCCTGCCCTTTCGACCAGTTTGCGGATCGGCATGTGACCGCGCCGCTTCTGCAATTCGTTGCGAAGCACCCCGAGCGGACCGATCGCACCGCCATCCCGCGGCGGCACGCGCCGGTAATGAGCACGAACCGTCTCGTCGGCGGACACCCGGATGCGCTGCAGGTCGAACTCGGCGAATTCCGCCACTTTTCTGGAGTGGAGCGCACCATCGAAGCGCGCAAGGTCAGGGTCTGCAGCAATCAGCCCGTTATGCAGGGCCTCGTAATAGACCATCTCGAAAGAGGGAATGACCCGGCCCGGATCAAACCGCCCATCTTCCAGACGATCCACCACATCGCCGCAGCCGAGTTGCCGCCCCCGTCCGGCACGATCCCGATAGGCGGTCCATTGGAAAAGGCTCTCGCCTGCGCCGCTCCAATCCCGAAGTCGCGCGGTGAGCGCTGTCATCGGGATATCGTCCAGATCGGCGCCGAAAGATCCAGCCAGATCAAGGTGGAGATCGGCCGCGAGCTTGTCGAGATCCGCACCCAAACCGGTGGATCGCGTCTCTATTTCGTCGGCCAGCTCTGCGGCCGCTTCGCGTTCCTCGACCTTCCCGCCCAATTCGACAAGATCGGAATTGTCGGCGACCCACTTCGCAGCGACTCGCAGCTGACGCCAGTCGGAATCGGCGCCGGCCCAGAGCGGCCCAAAAGCCGCGCTGGCGCTGGGTTCACTTTCACCGAGCAACCGTTCGGAGCGCCGGCCCTCGTCCAGACGATCGAGGAGCACCAAGCGTTCTCCCAGGCTGGGAGGCAACTGTTCGAAAAGACCGGAGGTTGCCTGATCCGCAGCAGTCAGTTCCACAGCACGATGCGCAAGGACATCCGCCGTCACATTCACCGGACTCTCCAGCAAGCGAATCAGGTGATCCGCTGCCTCCCGGATCGCTGCGAGGCCCGCCAGACGGTCGAGGAGCCTGGAAACCTCCTCCCGCTCCGGCTGGCGCATGACAATACGTCGAACCGATTTTGCGGCCTCACCCAAGCCGGCTTGCCATTCCACGACCGCGGCAAGTTGCAAGGGGTCAGAACGCTCTCCGCGCCAAAGCCCACCGAAAGCCGAACGGCCTGGCGCCTCGTCTTTCGCGATCTCAGCCCGTGCGGCCTTTCCTTGCTTGAGCCGGTCCAACTGGGTCAGCGTCGCCTCGAGCGGTTGGGCCGGATTGGCCAGGCAGGATCGCGCAAGCCGGTTTGCGCGCCGCCATTCGCCGCTGAAGCTCTTGAAGAAACCGGTTCCGTGCGCGGCAAGCACGTTGCGCGCCGCGGTCAGATCCGTGTCCCAGGCCGCCTCCACGACCTTGCCGTCAAGTTCCGCTTTCGCATTCTGATACTCACGCAATGCCGAGACGAGATCTGCCGGCAATCCGGGATGCTGTTCCCATATTGGATCTGCCAGCGCGGCAGGCGGTGCTATCGGAGCCGTGGCAACACGTTCAGCGACCCGGACAAGCGTCACGATCTCGTCGATCGTATCGGGTGACGTCTCGCCGAGCCGCTTGGCAAGGTCACGTGCGGCTTCGAGCGTGGGAATCAACTTGCTGGCCAATTCGGCAATGATCCCGAAATCCGACTCCACGGTCGTCGCAGGAAGTGCCCTGAGCGGTTCTCTCGCATCGAGATTTTCACAACGCCAGGCATCGCCCTTGATCCGGCCCCGAAGCACCTGACGAATTTCGCTTACCAGTTCACCGTTCCGCAGGATCTCCTCCAACGCGGAAATATCTGACCACTCGCCGGAAGCGAGCGCTTCGCGCGTCAAGGGTGCCTCAGCGATGCGGCGGGCAAGGCCGACCAGCGCTTCCAACTCCTTGCCGGTGCGCGGTGCTTCGGCATGAAGCATCGTCGCCAGCCGGGCAGAGGAAGCTTCGATATCCCCACTGGATACTGCGGCTGCGGCAAGGCGTGTGGTCAGCCGTTCGACCTCCATGGGGGTGACGCTGACGAGCTCCACGCCATACCATATGTGCTGAGACGGGTTGCCGATCTCCAGGACGCGCTCGACCAATTCGCGCAGAATCCCATGCCGCTCCTCGAAGCCGTCACGAGTCCAGTCCTCCGGCCGATCGAGCCTGATATCATTCGGCTGCTCACCAGAAGAGCGGAGCCGCACCAACTGGCCGATAACCTGATATGGTGTCAGGCCGGAGACCCGGTCACGCTTGTGCATACGGGTCGCATGGCCATTCAGTTCATCGCGCAATTCTCCCAGACGGGTGTTCAGCGAGCCGATGTCCGCCGTGCGCGGGGCGCCGTTTTCCCATGTTCGCTTGATCTCCTCCAGAACCGCCTTCTTGTTGGCCTTGCGGCTGTGCAGTTCCAGGCAGGCAGCACCAACCCCGGTCGCATCCAGGCGGCGCTTCACCACCTCCAGCGCGGCCATCTTTTCGGCCACGAACAGCACGGTCCTCCCATCCGCCACCGCCGCCGCAATCAGGTTGGCGATGGTCTGGCTCTTACCGGTGCCGGGCGGCCCCTGGATGACCAGGTTACGGCCCATCCGCACCTCGTGAACCGCTAGGGTCTGCGAGCTGTCGCTGTCGAGAATATGATGGAGTTCAGCCGGCGGAATGATCTGGTCAATCGGCTGATCGTCCGGGTGAAGAGGGTCACCGGATTCGAAGCCGTCGGCCAGCAATCCCTTCAGCAAGGGCTTCGACGTGATCGAGGCCTCGGCCGGCCAGGTGGCGGGATCGAGGTCTCGATACATCATGAACTTGGCGAAGGAGAAGAACCCCAGGACCACCATGTCCGGTTCGACACCCCAGCCCTCCTTGCCCTCCAGCGAAGCGCCCACCGCGTCGAAATATGCCTGCAAGTCGAAGGCTTCGGAAATTTCAACCTCAGGCAGCCGGATCCCATGAATCCGATCCAGGAAATTCTCGAGCGACAGGTTTGTCGCGAAATCCTCTGGCCGCGCCCGCAGGCGGAACCGTTCCCCGGCCGTGCCACGCTCCAGCGAGACCGGGATCAGCAGCAGCGGCGCGTGACGGATATTCTTCTTGTCATTGGGATCGACCCAGCGAAGTGCGCCCAGGGTCAGGTAAAGGACGTTTACGCCCTGCTCGTCCTCCAGAGTCCGCGCATCATAGTAAAGATCCAACAGCCGCTTCTGCAGTCCTTCCGGGGTAAACCGGGTCTGAAGGCGCGTATCCGCATGGCGCCCCGCGATGCCGCGCTCATCGAGTTCGTCGTCCTCGGGAAGGGCCAGATCCTGGATGACGTCCGTATCCTCCTCGGCGCTGCGTTCCTCGTCCTCGCCATCAGATGGCTGGGCAGACTTTCTGGAGGGAAGGCCGGGAAGGAAGGTGAACGCCTTGGTTTCGCCGACAAGGAGACGGAAAATCTCGCTACTGCGCTCATCGACGACCTCAATGCTCTTCGCGGCCTTCGCGGATTTCGGCATGTTGAGGAGCCGGTTGCGCGCCGACAGGTCCAGAAGCTCCATCCGGGCTCGGTCGAGCTTCTCCGCCAGCGTGCCGCCGCCCATATAGGGCGTATCTTCGATGCCCAGGCCCAAATCGTCCAACTCTGCCTCCATGAAAACCTAAAGCGGCACGCAGGAAGGCTTTAAATCCTCCCCATTCCTGATCGTGAACATTACAATTCGATCAGGCAACCTTCGCCAACGGAAGCACGAATTTCCAGCAGTTTTTACCGTTTTACGTGATTTGATGGCACCGCATGCAACCCGCATATGCCGCGGCAACATCTTCATGAGGCGCTGGCGGCTGTCTCGAATCGACCTGCGCAACAGCCGCCGCAGATACTCGCACCCCCCAGCTGATCGCCTTGACCCGGCCCTTCCCACGGAAGCCGCTCCAACATCACCGTGGGACCGCACCGCTGATATGGAACTGATCAGTTTTGTGAGCCCGAAGCTGCATGCCTCGCTCGCGGAGGTGTCGAGGTCGAACCTATTCCGCCGGGACCGCAGAGTAGGCTCGTTCGGCCGTCGCCCAGGCGACCATGGCCAAGCCCAAGGCTACAGCGAAAGGAGTGCGCCCGCCCAGTTCGGCGAGGCCAGGCCGAACCCGGCCGCGATGGTCGCGCCGCCGGCCCATGCTCCGATCGCGTTGCCGAGGTTGAACATGCCGATGTTCACCGATGCAGCCATGGTGGGCGCGCCGGCGCGGCTGGCGCGCTCCATGACCAGTTTCTGGATCGGCGACACGGTGGCGAAGCCGAAGGCCGCCATCAGGAATACCGAGACCGATACCACGGCCGGGCTGCCGACGCCGAGCCAGAAGACGACCAGCACCGCAGCCTGGGCTGCAAGCGTCACGAATAAGGTCCCGAACAGCGAACGGTCGGCGAAGCGGCCGCCGATCCAGTTGCCGACCACCAGCCCCAGACCGAACAGAACCATGATCCGCGCGACACCCGCTTCCGAGAGGCCCGCCTCCTCGACCATCATCGGCGCGATATAGGTGATCGAGGTGAAGAAGGCGGCGGGGCCGAAGATCGTGATGCCCATGGCCAGCAGCACCTGCGGGTCCATGAAGGCGCGCAACTCGGCCTTCAGCGCAATGGCCTTGCCCGGCTCGATCCGGGGCACCAGCAGCGCGACGCTCAGCGCGGTGACGAGGCCGATCCCAGCGATCAGCCAGAACACCAGCCGCCAGTCGTAGACCTGCGCCAGCCAAGTGCCGGCCGGCACGCCGATCAGGTTCGCCATGGTCAGTCCCGAAAACATGAAGGCGATGGCGCTGGTCTGCCGATCCTTAGCGACCAGCGAGGCGGCGATGATCGAGCCGATACCGAAGAAGGTGCCGTGGTTGAACGCCGTCAGGACGCGGCCCGCCAGCGCGATGGGCAGCGAGGTGTCAATCAGCGCACAAAACTGGGTCTGACTCAAAGTTGGTGCATTTTCTGGTTTACGCCGGGGCGAGGAGCCTTGCCCTGAGCAGATCGATGTTTGCGCGGCCATACATCTGGCGTTTGAGGGTCTTCAGCCGATTGATCTGCCCCTCTGTCTGCCCGTTCGACCAAGGTTCGCGCAAGGCGGCGGCAACGGCGGCGCAGTCGCTGCGAAGGCCACGGGCAAAGGAAGCGATCATGCTGTCTGCCGCCTCATCGAGCCAGCTGGCCAAGACATCCTCACGCCCGTTTCGAACCATATCCGTGAACCTGTCGGCGAGCGCCCGGGCGGTCGCAAGGGCTGGCAATGCCGCTTCGATCTGCGCGACCTGAAGCGCATCGGCTCTGGACAGGTGATCCCGCCCCATGGTCAGGAGCCGCGCAATCCTGCGCGCAGGTGGTGATTTGCCCGTCCCGTTCGGCACAGCTTGCTCGGCGCGGCGCTGGCGTGTCGCCCATTCTCC
Source organism: Paracoccus sp. TOH (assembly GCF_030388245.1). Classification (NCBI taxonomy): domain Bacteria; kingdom Pseudomonadati; phylum Pseudomonadota; class Alphaproteobacteria; order Rhodobacterales; family Paracoccaceae; genus Paracoccus; species Paracoccus sp. TOH. The sequence continues at coordinate 1,839,971 of NZ_CP098360.1, read as the reverse complement.
GACGACCCGAAGACTGCCGCGGAAACCATCCTCCCTGAGGCGGCGCCAAAGCTCGGCGCCATTCCGGCAACCACCGTTCCATTCCCGCTCCAGCCGTGGCAGCCAGGGTGTCAGACTGCTTTCGCGGATGCGGAAGACATCTTCGCGCTCGCCACGCAGGATCTGGCGAACGAGCTTGCGGCTGAGGCCGGTCGAGCGGACGATACGCTTGATGGGCAGGCCCTCATCGGCCATCGTCCTCACCATCCGATTGGTTTGCTGGCGACGCCGAAGGCCTTCGTATTGCAGCCTTTCCGCTGCCGTCAGCAGCGCGGGATCGAGCGTCTTCGCCCCGATCGCCCTGCGGATGACGGGCATGCTGCGCTGCACGGCCGCCAGGAATGCGGCACTCGCGTTCTCAAGCAGATGCCAACGATCGGCGACCTGAACCGCCTGTGGCAAGGCACGGGTGGCGGCACCGCCATAGCCGCCGTTGCGGTCGCGGGCGATGATCCGGATGCCGGGATGTGCGCGGAGCCACGCTTCCACGGTGGCAGGCTCGCGATCGGGCAGCAGGTCGATCACCTGCCGCCGTTCCAGGTCGCAGATCATCGTGCCGTAACGCTGCCCCTTGCGCCATGCCCAGTCATCGATGCCGATGACACGCGGTGGTTCGGAGACGGGGCCCATCAGGCTCCGCGCCCCACGCAAGAACGTGTCTTTGCTTGCCGGCACCAGAAGGCGCCGGGCGAGCGCCTGAGCAGGGCGTCCGCCGAGGGCAAGACCGAGGTGGCGCACAAGCTCCTGCAGGCGCGAGGTGCGTCGCATATGCGGTCGGGTGACGCCGGACGGAAACCGTTCGGCGAAAATCCGGGCCGGACAGCCGGGCGCGCGGCAGCGAAAGCGACGAACCTGCAGGACGATTTCCACGGCTCGCCCATGCGCAGGAACATCGGCCGGGCGACGTCGATACCGACTGTGGACATGGTCCGAAATGCTCCCGCAGTGTGGACAGGCGGCCGCGGCCGCCGAAGAGCGGGCATGGATACGGATCGTATTGCCATCGAGCTCGATCTGATCGGCCGTAAGCCCTGCCGGCAGAAAATCTCGGCGTGAAAACCATGCCGTCATCGGTAACCTCCCTGGAAGAAGGCCAAAATGTAGCGAGGTTGAAGCTAAACTGCACCAAATCTGCGTCAGACCCAAGATTGCATGCCGAAACACATGCGGGCCATTCCAGGGAAAATATCGATAGCCGGAATCCCGTATCGGATTCCGGCCGAAAGGCGTGGCTGATGTGGGGGACGGAGCCGCCGCTCACATGCGTGGCTGATGCCGCAAATGAATGAGGGGATAAGGCCTTCCCTGCCCATCATGGGGAGACCTTCCCGTGCGGACAAAGCCGACATGCTCGTAGAACGCGAGCGCCTCTGGATTTTGCTCATTCACATCGGTTGTCAGCTCAGGATGGGCCGCGATGGCTAGGGATATGAAGGCTTTGCCGATCCCCTTTCCATGTTGATCCGGGTCGATAAACAGTGCCTCCAGATGACCGTCATGCAGAAACATGAAACCCTGCGGCGTGCCTGCGGCATCGACTGCAAGTTGCAGGCTCACCCGTGGGAAGAACTCCATAAGCTCGGCCTCAATGGCCGACTTGTCGACGGGCGCAAGGAAGTGATGAGTGGCGTCGACCGCCCGACGCCATATCTCCATGACGCGCGGCAAGTCCTGATCTGTTGAAGGTCTGAAAGTAAGCATGGCGCTCGTTAACATAACCTTCCCACTGTCCGCAAAGGGCTCAAGGCGACTCTTGCCGCGTGCGGGAATGGAAACTGGCGGCGGAAGCGATGCGGACGAAGCTGCCATTGGCTTGGCCGCCGAAAATGCTCCGGTCAAAGTCGAATTGCCGTTTCCTCTTTCGCGGTGCGGATCACCATCATGGTGAAGAAGCGGGCAATGTTGGTTTTGTCGCGGAACAACCTGTCGCAGAGCGCGTCGAATTCTTCCATGTCGCGCAGGCGCAGCATCAGGACGACATCGGTCTCGCCTGTCACGGCATAGGCCTGCGATACGGCTTCTTCGGCAATCGCAAGATCCAGAAAGCGGCGCATGTGCTGCTCTCCATGAAGCTTCAGTTCGACCGTGACCAGCGCCTTCAGCACGCGCCCGGTTTTGGCGGGATTCAGGATCGCGACAATGCGGTCGATGATGCCCGTCTTGCGCAGCCGCCGGACCCGGCGCAGGCAACTGGATGGAGACAGCCCGACCTCGTCGGCCATGTCCACATTCGTTCTCGACGCGTCACGCTGCAGAAGGTTCAGAAGCTTTCGGTCTATCCGGTCCATTTGTGTCATTCCTTCCCAGGCCAGGAATGCAATAAAATTGCACGGATGCGCAATCTTTGACCGTATATGCGATAGGGCTCGGGGTAGAAGATCAGGGCAATGTCACAGGAGCCCTCTGATGCCCATCCTCACAGCCGCCTTGCGCAAGACGCTGGAAACGCTTGAAATCTATTGGGTTCTTGCCCGGATCATGGTTCCGATCACGATCATGACGGAACTGCTGTCGCGGATGGGTGTGATCGAGGCGATCGCCCCTGCATTCGCGCCGGTGATGAGCCTTGTCGGGCTGCCGCCGGAATTGGGGCTGGCATGGCTGAGCGGAATGCTGGTCGGAATTTGGGGGGCTGTTCCCCTGATCTTCGTCCTTGTCCCGGCGAGTTCGCTGAGTGTGGCGGACATCACGGTTTTCTCGGCGCTGCTTCTGTTTGCGCATGGCCTGCCGATCGAGCAGAAGATCATCCAGAAGGCGGGGCCCGGGATGATCGCGACAACGCTTCTGCGCATCCTGGGCGGCGTGCTCTACGCCTTCCTGCTGCATCGCCTGCTTGCCGCCACGGGCTGGCTGTCGTCGCCGGCGAACCCGACCTGGATTCCGATGAGCGCCACACCCGAATGGACAGGATTCTTCACAAGCCTCCTGGAGACGATGATCTCCATGCTCGTCATCCTCCTGGCCTTGTCCTGGGGGCTTGAGGTGCTGAGAGTCACGGGGCTTCTGAAACTTTTAATGAAGGCGCTCGCGCCCTTGCTGCGGCTTGCCGGCATACGGGGAGAGGCCGGGCACTTCACCGCGGTCGGTCTGTTCCTGGGAATTTCCTATGGCGGAGGCCTGTTGATCCGCGAGGCGCGGTCGGGTGCGGTATCGCCACGCCAGGTCTTTGTCTCGTGCGTTTTCATGGGGTTCGCGCATAGCGTCATCGAGGACACCCTGATCGTCGTGGCGCTTGGCGCCGACATCGGCGCCGTTCTTGGAGGGCGGCTCGTTTTCGCCCTAGCCGCGACCGCTGCGGTTGCCGCTGTTCTTCGATCCGTCTCCGACGAGACCTTCTTCACCTGGGCATTCCGCGCACCAAACCCGCAGGCGGTCAGCCGATGAAGCGATCTCGTCTTCGGTGGCCGCGGCCTCGAGTTCCTCGAGTTGCAATTCCATCTGGTCGATCAGGCGGGCGCGACGTTCCGAGCTGTGGCCGTATTGCTCGCGCCGGAGATGCTTGATCATCGCCTCGGAGGTCGAGACCACCGCCCGGGTCTGCGCCAGCTCGCTCTCGGCGGCCTCCGCACGGGCCTCCGAGGCCGCGAGCGCGGCGCGCAATCTGGCGATCTCGGAAGCGGCAGGCGTGATTGCTCTTTGCTACGCATATGTCTAGCGCCGCAAAACACGTTGTGTTTAACTGGCCTCGAGATGTATCCAGAAGTGTCCACGCGATCGGGGCGGTAAAAAATTGCGATTCAGAAATATTTCAAATTGGGAAAATAAGGACGAAACTCGCGGCCTTTTGTTTTTTGCCCAACGTTGCGACGAGCTCACGTTTCCTTACTCTTTAGATAGCTACAAGTCTCCGACCACTTCATTGAGAGGACTCGCCTCGGAAGCCCTTTCGCTAGTGAAGGATGCTGGGAGTGCGCCTGCCGCTCGCCAGAAATCTGCTAAAAAATCAGCCTCGCAAATAATAAACGAACTTAATTTTAGGTTTTCTGGGAATTGGATCGCGAGGCAATGTGTGGCGGTCGGGTTTGAAGAGCTGAGCAAATTGGATGTGGAAACATCTTCGCTAGACGACTATCGCCGTTGGCTTGAGGTTATTCTTTCTGAACTCGATGGACAGCAGTATATTGCCGAAATTGTTGATCAATTGATACTGCTAGCCCGAGAGGGAAAAGAGAAAAGCAAGATAGACCTATTGGCAAGAGAGTTCACATCGACCCTCCAAGGGTTGGGGGTATCAAGGGATCACATAAACGCTAGTGTGTTAGACTTCTTTTTCTCGGAAAGAAAGATTTCAGATGTTGAGACAATCAAAGACTTCTGCAGGGTCGTTTATCCACACATGCACAGATACAGCGTCGCATTGGGTGTGTCAGATGAAATAACATCCATAAGCTCCGATAGCCTCAAAGAGATGGATATCTTGAGGTTAGATGAAGGCGGCGATAACGAAGGCGTGCAAGCGGAGACGCACTCCAGTCTCAAGGCTGAGCTAAGGGCGAACCAAGTAGTCCTGATTTCTGTTAGAGCTACAGATTACAACTCCGCAGCGAGTCTTGCCCAGAAGAAGATTGATGATGTGGGATCTTTCTTCAAGATATTTAATCATAGATCGACATTCTCCACAAGCGATCAGGCCGTTGCGATTCAAGCCTGTTGTGATGGAGTCAGCAAGACGCTCGATCTTGGCGGAAATCATATGCATTATATTCGCGATATGAGGATGGCGAAGGCCTCTGTAAATTTCAAAAGATATCATGAAGGAATAACGTTAGACGTTGGGTCGGATAGAAACAAATTCAGAAATATAATTAACATCCACGGAATGAGCCTCTCTTCGGCAAGTCCGGACATTCAACTGGTGAATATCTGGACCCGCTTAGAAACCGTATCACCATCTCGAGGAAACCAGTCGAATGTTGATGCGGTCGTTAAGGCTATCGTTCCTCCGATTATGCTTGGATATATAGACCGTATAGTGTCGAATGCGATTTTCGACATTTTGAAGTGGGATCGAAGATCGTTCACGAGATCTTTACAGAAAGCTCAGATTGAGCACCTGCCAGATCTAACTTCAAAGTTCGTCTCCCTTCTGACAAATCCCGCGAACGAAGCCGCGCTTGAAGACCTGCTGGGACGATTCAAGGACTTTGAGTTGCTTCGGTATAGAATCTATACTCTAGCCCTCCTTCTGCGTGATCAGGAAAAACTTAAGGATAGGGTCACCACACACCAGAAGCTGATCACTTGGCAAATCCACAGAATATATCGTTCTAGAAATCGAATCATTCATTCAGGGACATCCCCACAATTTACGGGATACTTAGTTGAAAACGCACATGACTTCTTCGATATTGTTCTAATGTTTTGCATGGAGTTATCCAACACAAAGAGTGGCTACGACACCTTTGAGTCCTGCTTTGACTTCGCAGAAGGAGCATACGGCAGATATCTTTCCGCTTTACATGACAGCGCGAATAGTGATCGCCTCTGGAGTCTCCCAAAGCGAAAAGGGAGAAGCTTCATATTCGATCGAGAATTGCCTTGATCTATATCTTCCTGAAGTTAGATTGGCCCTGCTTTTCCTATTTTTGTAGAAAATTTGTAGAAAAATAGACTGAGGTGGCGACTGTAGGACATCTAGAATGCTGCGCATCAGCGAATGGCGGCTATGGGCTCTTCGCGGCGATGACATCGCCCTCGGCTGGTAGGCCTTTTGGGTCAGAAATCTGACGGAGAGCCAGAAATATCTGACAGACGACAGCTGCGGTCCATTTGCCGGATTCGAACAGGCCGAGCGCGTGCAGGACCGGCAGCGTCTCCGTGGCTACCCATGACGCTCAGGCTCGATATATCGCCGGAATGCGGCGAGGATCGCCCCGTCATCTTTCCCGAACCCATGCGCCGGGGGCGCCGTCGAAATCGACATGGGCACGGGTCAGCCAGTAGCAGAGCATCAGATTGCTGATGCGAGCCGGCCTGAGCCTCAGGATGTCGCGGACGACATCAAAAATAACGCCATTTCCCGTATCGAACTGGAACAGCGGCAACATAGTCTTGCCATTCTGAACCAGAGCGATGACGGCATCATCTCGGGCCATGGCCTGCATTGTGGCGCCCGGGTCGTCCGTTTCGATGCGCAAGAGCGCACAGGCCTGCGATGCATCGATCAGGTCGAGGCTGGCCAGGAGGCGCTCCGCCACGCGGGCTTTGTGAGAGAAATTTTCCGACGGCATTCTATTTCCCCTTGGGAACGGCCCGGTTCCGCATCTCATCGAAGCTGAATCCGACCGGAAGCGTGACTTCCTTGACGGAAAGATAGCCGCCGATGCATTCCGGGCAGACATGCCGGCCTTCCGGCAACCATGTGCGCATCGTGTCCCCCATGGTGACGATCGTCGCGTTCGTCGCGGCCACGACGATCCGCCCCTTGCGCACCACGGCCTGCCCGGAGACCAGGGCCGGATCCAGGATCGCGCCGCAGCCCGCACACAGCACCGTCGGCCAGGCGCGGCCGGGTTCGACCTGATCCCAAAGAGGATTGACCGGGAGGCTGGCTGCACGGCGTTCGATGTCCTGCAGCGTGACCGGCCGGAAATCCCAGGCGTCCACGCCGGTGTTGACGCTGTTGCACGAGCCTTGCCAATTCTGATGAACATGGCCGAAAAGTTGCAAACCTTGGTGTCGTGCGCCGGGCCATGTGATCATCGGATAATGACAGAGGAACAGCCGGCGCTTGTCCACGACGATGTCGGCCGTTTCCGCCACGCTGTCCCAGGGCAGGTCGCAGACCCAGTCTTCATCATGGTTGCCCCGGATCAGGTGTTTCCGGCCCGGTAAGGCATGGAAGATGCCGCGCACCTCGCGCCGTTGCGCATCGGTCGATCCTCCCGCGGTGAAATCTCCGAGAATCCAGAGGTCGTCATCGGGCTGGACCCGTGCCCGGCAATCGGCCAGAAGATGTGCATTCATCGTGGCCACATCCGGGAAGGGGCGGTCGCAGAAGCGGATAATATTGCCGTGCGAATAGTGCGGATCGGCGGTGAACCAGTGCATATCAGCCCTCCCTTCCGGAGGCGGCCCGGTCCGCCGTGTCGATCTCGCGCACCAGCATGATGTATTGGGCCAGGAGCTTCTGAAGCAGTTCCGGATCATTGATGTTGGTGAATCCGGGAAGGGTGAACCGGATGGCTTCAGCCTTCTTCCCGTTCAGGGATTCCGCCAGCTCCGCTGCAAGCGCATCTATGGACCGGCCGAGCCGATACCAGCGCGACGCTGTCCGGGCCCAGCCGGCTTCGGGATCGATGGCGATGAGCTGCGAGGTGTGGATGCTTGCATTGCCGAGGAGGGGGTGATCGGTCACTTCGCCCCAAAGCATCATATGCCTGTCCGGCGAAATCGCCGCCTTCCAGTCCGATAGGACCGGCGCCTGGGCAAGGTCCGCATCCGACGGGCCGGCCTCGGCGGCGGCGATGGCGCGCAGCACCTTGTCGAACCAGGCGCGGTCGATGGGTGAAAGTTTCATGATGGTTTCTCCGGTTTGATGGTATGAAGGGGGCGGCTGCGACGCTGCCGCAGGCGCGTTGGATTCCGGGAAGTATGGAAAGATGGATGGGCCGGCTCAGTGGAGCGTCGGCCCCTGTTCGAGATCGGCGGCGCGTTGCAGCATGCGGGCCGCGACCCGCAGGCTGGGCCGATGCTGCCGCAGCGAGGGATGGGAGAGGATCTCGCAGATCGCCTCGATGGAGGTCTCGGACAGGTTACGCTTTGCGCCTTCGCGGCGCACGAAGGCCTGCAGTTCCGCAAGGGTGAGATGACGCAGCCGGATCGGCGGGCAGCGGCTGAGCAGCGGCTCCGGCAGCAGCCGGTAATCGTTGGATGTCAGCACCCAGATCACCCAGCTCATGTCGAACTTCACCTGGTAATAGGGACAGCTCCAGCGCCTTGCGGTCAGCGGCTCCAGCAGCGGCAGAAGCGCCTCGGCCAGGCCGAAGGCATGCCCGTTCGTGGATGTGGCCCGACCGGCCTTTTCGACCTCGTCGACCACCATGACCGGATTGGCGATGCGGCTTTGCAGAATGGTTTCGATCAGTCGTCCCGGGTGGGAACCACCCCAGCCTCGCTGCGAGCCGACGATGCCAAACGAGGCGTTCTCGCCGGTGGCCTCGATCACCGAGGTGGTCGTGGACAGCAGCTGGCCCAAGCGCCGGGCCCAATGGCTCTTGCCGATGCCTGGTGGGCCGTCGAGCAGAAGGGGCGGCACCCGCAATCCGGGCCAGCCCTCGCGCACCGAGCGGCGCATGGCCCGCCAGACCACCTCGGTGGCCGGGGCCATCCAGGACATATCGCCGTGAAGTCCGGCAGCAATCTCATCTGCACGGTGCTCGCTAGAGATCTGGACCAGCCGGGCGCCATCCTTCAACACCTCCAGCCGCTCTCGGTCATCGCGCTTCAGATGTTCGAGGCCCGAGGCCGCCTTGCGGCGCTCGATGATCCGATTGACCCGACGCTTGATGCGGGCCTCGTCGTCATCGCTGAACCTGATGATACCCATCAGATCCGTGTCCGGGATCTCGCCTGGCGCGTCGATCTCGTCGGGCGGGGCCGGAAGGTCTGGCGGAATCCTCCTGCAGCGAAGCTTGCGCAAATGCCGCATGAAGCGGGTTTCGAGCTCAATGCGGTCCTCTTTCGGGTCGAAGAAGCGGGCTTCTATGAAGGGGATGGTGGACATGGGAATACTCCGGGCATGAGGGGGCCGTCGGCCGAGGGATGCCCGGCCGGGAAAGATGGGTTGGAGGAATGGCGGTCAGGCGCCGGGGAAGATCAGGCCGCGCAGCAGCAGTTCTGCCTCACCGCCCTCGGGCACCTCGTCGGGATAGCCGAGCGAGACGTTGACAACCGGCGCGCCGCGGATGCGGGTCGAGAGCGGCCGATGCGTGTGACCGAAGAACCAGTAATCAGGCCGGTGCGCCTTGATCCAGCCGTCAAGATCCGAGGCGAAGGCCGGGCTGATGCTGGAGATCGGACCGGAGACCGCCGCGCTCGGGGCGTGATGGGTGACAGTGACGGTCTGCCCCTGCCAGGGTTTGGCAATCTCCCGCGTCAGCCAGCCGAGATGATCGCGGTGAATCTTGACGGTGTCCTCGGGGCGGATGAGCCCGCCCTCCACCCGACGGATCTGGGCGTAGTCCAGCATCCCCATCCCGGCGCGCGCCATGGCCGCCTCCGGATCGCCGGTCAGCGCGAAGTCGGTCCAGAGCGTGCAGCACAGCAGGCGGCAGGTGCCGAAGGTCAGGACCCGCTTCTGGGCAAGGCGCGCCCCGGCTTCCGTTGCGATCCGGGCCAGAATGTCGTCGTCGAGCGCGGCACCATAATAGTCGTGGTTGCCGGGAATGACCCAGATCCGGGCGGGCGAGACCAGCCGCGCGATCCGGGACAGCGCCCAGGGCCAGTTCCGCTGCGGATCATTGGCGAGGTCGCCGGCGATGATCAGCGCGTCGAGGTCACGCAGCACCGGCAGGATGCCGGAGAACGGATCGCGCCCGGCGCGGGCCCAGAGGTCCAGATGCAGGTCGGCGGTTATCAGGACGTTCATTGGCTGCGCACCTCTGCGGCAAGATCGAGATCAAACCGGCCCTCGTTCTGATTGAAGAAGCGGGCCTCGAAAAGCGGGATGCTGGCCATGGGATACTCCGGGCATGCGGGGGCTATCGGCCGGGAGAGGCCCGGTCGCGGAAGAGGGGGGGCTGGCTCCTTTTCAGAGACAAGCCCGGGCTGTTCGGAAAAGCAGGCGCTATTCCGGTGTGAAGAGTGACGAGTGGTGATGTTCCAAGGTTAGTAGCGGGACGGAAACGGACCGTGACCGGCAGCCGATCATGGGGCGGATGCCCTGACGATGCGCAGCCATCCAAAACTCGTCAATGGGACCGCACTCGAACTGGACAAGCGTGAAGCGACCGCGGGGCCAAAAGGGGTGTCCATCAACAATGGATTGATAAATAAAGATAAAGTGAGCCCAGAAAAATCCTGGGCTCACTTTACGCTTGCAAAAAGGCTCAAACAGTCCGGGTAAGGCTCATTTTATGCTTGGCAGCACAAGAAGCCGCCCGCCCGTCACCCGCATTTCGAATGGCCGCAGGACGGGCAGGTCATGCAGCCTTCGATCATGCGCATGCCATATTGGCCGCAGGCCGGGCAGGCCGGGCCGCGCGGGCGCTCGCCCACCGCCATGACCTCGGCCTGGGGATCGGATTTCAGGCCCATGCCCTCGCCGGCCAAAAAGCCGGTGGCGACCATGTGACGCTCGATCACCCCGCCGATGGCGGCGAGGATCGAGGGCACATAGCGCCCCTCGATCCAGGCGCCGCCGCGCGGATCGAACACCGCCTTCAGCTCCTCGACCACAAAAGACACGTCGCCGCCGCGCCGGAACACCGCCGAGATCATCCGGGTCAGCGCCACGGTCCAGGCAAAATGCTCCATGTTCTTCGAGTTGATGAACACCTCGAACGGCCGGCGGTGGCCGCCCTGCACGATGTCGTTGATGGTGATGTAGATCGCGTGCTCGCTGCCGGGGAATTTCAGCTTGTAGGTCGCGCCCTCCAGCGCCGCCGGGCGGTCCAGCGGCTCGGTCAGGTAGACCACGTCGGCGCCCTTGTCGGCCTGCGGCGCCTCCTCGGCCTTTTCGCTGACCGACAGGACCGAGCCGGTCACGTCATTCGGGCGATAGGTGGTGCAGCCCTTGCAGCCCTTGTCCCAGGCGGCCAGGTAGACATCCTTGAAATCCTCGAAGGAAATGTCCTCGGGACAGTTGATGGTCTTCGAGATCGAACTGTCCACCCAGTCCTGCGCCGCCGCCTGCATGGCGACGTGATCCAGCGGCGCCAGGGTCTGGGCGTTGACGAAATAGTCGGGCAGGGGCGCATCGCCATGAAGGTCGCGCCACATCTGCACGGCGTAATCCACCACCTCTTCCTCGGTGCGCGAGCCGTCCTTCTGCAGCACCTTGCGGGTATAGGCATAGGCGAAGACCGGCTCGATGCCCGAGCTGACATTGCCGGCGTAAAGGCTGATCGTGCCGGTCGGCGCGATCGAGGTCAGCAGCGCGTTGCGGATGCCGTGCTGCTCGACCGCCGCGCGCAGATCCGCGTCCATGTGCTGCATGAAGCCCGAGGCCAGGTATTTCTTTGCATCGAACAGCGGGAAGGCGCCCTTTTCGCGGGCCAGATCGACCGAGGCCAGATAGGCCGAGCGCGCGATGGCCTTCATCCAGACCCGCGTCTGCTCGACCGCGTCGGCAGCGCCATAGCGCAGGCCCAGCATCAGCAGCGCATCGGCCAGCCCGGTGACCCCCAGCCCGATGCGGCGCTTGGCCTGCGCCTCGGCCGCCTGCTGCGGCAGCGGGAATTGCGAGGCATCGACGACATTGTCCATCATCCGCACCGCGGTGCGGACCAGCTCGTCCAGCGCCTCGGGGTTCAGCCGGGCCTGGGCCGTGAAGGGCGCCTCGACCAGCCGGGCCAGGTTGACCGAGCCGAGCAGGCAGGCGCCATAGGGCGGCAGGGGCTGTTCGCCGCAGGGATTGGTCGCGGCGATGGTCTCGGCATAGTTCAGGTTGTTCTGCTGGTTGATGCGGTCGATGAAGATCACGCCCGGCTCGGCATAGTCATAGGTCGCGCGCATGATGCGGTTCCACAGGTCGCGGGCCTGGACCGTGTGATAGACCTTGCCGTCGAATTGCAGATCCCATGCGGCATCCGCCTTGACCGCCTGCATGAAGGCATCGGTGACCAGCACCGACAGGTTGAACATGCGCAGCCGGGCGCTGTCCTGCTTGGCCTCGATGAAGGCCTCGATATCGGGATGGTCGCAGCGCATCGTCGCCATCATCGCGCCGCGGCGCGAGCCCGCCGACATGATGGTGCGGCACATGGCGTCCCAGACATCCATGAACGACAGCGGCCCCGAGGCATCGGCGGCCACGCCCTTCACCTCGGCGCCGCGCGGGCGGATGGTGCTGAAGTCATAGCCGATGCCGCCGCCCTGCTGCATGGTCAGCGCGGCCTCTTTCAGCATGTCGAAGATGCCGGCCATGCTGTCGGGAATGGTGCCCATGACGAAGCAGTTGAACAGCGTCACCTCGCGCCCGGTGCCGGCCCCGGCCAGGATACGGCCGGCGGGCAGGAACTTGAAATCCTCGAGCGCGGCATAGAAGCGGTCCTCCCACAGCGCCGGCTCCTTCTCGACGCGGGCCAGATCGCGGGCGACGCGGCGCCAGCTGTCCTCGACCGACAGGTCGATCGGCTGCCCCTCGGCGTTCTTGAGCCGATACTTCATGTCCCAGATCTGCTCGGCGATAGGGGCGGAGAATCGGCTCATGGCGGGTGTCCTTGGCTGGGGGCGGAATCGGGGCGAGCGGGTCTTATACAGCCGCGCCCGCCCGGTTGGAGTCGGAAAAACATGAGAGATAGGAATATAGGCGAAACCGGCGCCGATTTCCAGATCTTGAGGATCCCGGGGCGGTCAGCGCAACCTGTGGGGGCAACCTATTGGGCCTGACCGCCGGTCAGCTCGTCGATGACGTTCTGCCACAGGCTGGCCGGCTGGGCGCCGGTGACGACATGGCCGTCGGCGACGATGAAGGTCGGGACCGAGTTGATGCCGCGCTGCCGGGCATGCAGCTCGCGGCTGGCGACCTGGTCGCGATCCTCGGCCGTGGCGAGCAGGCGGCGGATCATCGCGCCCTGCATGCCGGCCTTTTCGCCGATCTCGACCAGCACGTCGGGGTTCGAGATGTTCCGGCCCTCGCGCCAATGCGCCCGCATCAGGCCGGACATGACCGGGGTCTGCACGCCCTCCAGCCCGGCCCAGTAGAGCAAGCGGTGGGCGTCAAGCGTGTTCGGCATCCGCTCGATCAATGAGGGGTTGATCCACAGGCCCAGCCGCTCGCTGGCCTCCATCACCGGCTTCATGGCGGCGATGATGCCCTTCTCGTCGGTGAATTTCATCTTCATATAGGCGACGTAATCCATCCCGGCCTGCGGCATCTGCGGATCCAGGCGGAAGGGTTGCCAGGTGATGGCGAAAGGGTGGCCGGGGCGGCTTTCCAGCGCCCGGTCCAGCTCGGCCTTGCCGATCAGGCACCAGGGGCAGACCGGGTCGGCAAAGATGTCGAGGCGGACTTGGCCGGGCAGCGGTTCGGTCATGATTGGTCCTTGCGATGGGCGTCGCGCAGGGCGCGGCGATTGATCTTGCCCGTCGGCGTACGGGGCAGGGCGGACAGGCGGATGTATTCCCGCGGCTGCTTGTAGCGCGCCAGCCGCGCCTCGGCCTGTTGCCGCATCGTCTCGGCCGTGGCGGTGCCGGTCCAGAAGGCGGCGATGATGCTGGAACCGGGGCCGACCGGAAGTTCGGCGGCCGCGACATCGCCCGCATCGGGCAGGGTGGAAAGCGCATCCTCGACCTCGCCCGGCGCGACGCGGAAGCCGCCGGCATTCATCATGTCGTCGGCGCGGCCCAGGGTGCGGATCGCGCCCTCGGGCGTGACCTCGGCCAGGTCGCCGGTCAGGAACCACTCGTCCCGGAAACGCGCGGCGGTTTCCCCCGGCTGGTCGAGATAGCCGAGGAACAGGCCGGGATCCGAGCGGTGCACGGCCAGGATGCCGGGGCCCTGGCCCGGTGCGCCGCCATCGTCGAGGATGGCGATGCGGCGGCCGGGCTGCGGGAAGCCCGCGGTGCCCTCGGGCGCCGGCCGGGCGGGGCTTCCGGACAGGAAGGTCGAACATTCCGACATGCCCATGGCCTCGTGCAGGTCGGTGCCGGTGCGCGCCCGCCAGTCGCGGCGCAGGCCGGGATCGAGCCTTTCGCCGGCGACGAGGCCATGGCGCAGCCCGGCCCAGGGCTGCCAGTCGGCGCGCAGCATGCGACGGAAGACGCCGGGCGCGGCGGCAAGGATGGTGGCGCCGTGGCGGCTGGCGATCAGCGGGATCTGCTCGGGCGCCACCCCCTCGGCCGGGATCAGCGCCGTGGCGCCGAGGGTCCAGGGGTCCATGAGCCCGGTGCCGAGCGTGAAGGTCCAGTTGAAGGCGCCGGCATGCAGCAGCCGGTCCTGCGCGGTCAGCCCATACCAGCCGTCGAACATCATCCCGCGGGCCAGGATGGCACGATGCGCGTGGCAGACGGCGCGCGGCTGTCCGGAGGTGCCCGAGGTGAAGACGATATAGGCCAGGTCGTCGGGATCCCGTTGCGCGAAGGCGGCCGGCGGCAGGGTGGCGAAATCGGCGAGCCGGGCGGCGGACAGCACCGGGGCGGGGTGCTCGGGCAGGGCGATGCCCTGATCGGCGACGATCATCGCCGGGCGGATGGCGGCGGCGATCCTGCCGATCTCGGGCGCGGTCAGCATCGGCGATGTCGGGACCGGCACGATGCCGACGGCGATGGCGCCGAGATAAGTCACCGGGAAGCCGGGATTGTTGCCCAGCCGCATCAGCAACCGGTCGCCGGGCCCAAGGCCGGATCGCAGCAGGCCGGTGGCGGTGCCCAGCACCGCCTGGCGCAGCCGGGCGTGCGACCAGCGATCGGCGCGGCCAAGGCCGAGCACCGACATGGCCAGCTTGTCCGGCACCGCCAGCCCCGCCTGCAGCACATGTTCGGCCAGATTCATTCCGTCGCCTCCGCCCGGTCCAGGGTTTCGGGATAGAGGCTTGCGGCGCGGGTGGGAAGGGGGCTTTGCCCCCGTCGCTGCGCGACTCCCCCAGGGTATCGGCGCAACGAAGACGCGGTCGTCCCAATGAAAACGGCCGGCGCCTTGCGGCCCGGCCGGTTCCGAAATTCCGGGTGCCGCCGAATCAGAGCAGCTTCAGATCCGAAGCCGAACTGCGGCCGTCGCGGCCGGATTGCAATTCGTAGGCGATCTTCTGGTTGTCGTTCAGGCCGGTCAGGCCGGCGCGCTCGACCGCCGAGATGTGGACGAACACGTCCTTGCCGCCGTCATCGGGTGCGATGAAGCCATAGCCTTTGGTGGCGTTGAACCATTTTACGGTGCCGGTAGCCATTTTACCGTCTCTCCTTCAAGTCTCCCGGGGCGAGATTGCGCCCGGGCCGTGCAGCCCTTTCCCGTCAAGTCCGGCTGCCCCGTGAAGGGAGGCGGTAGAAAGTCGTGCTCACGCGGACGAGAGGATGAACGATTCGCGAAAAAACGCAAGCAATAATGCACCGCGCAAATTGACCCCCGGTCAGCTCGCGCAGTGTCATGGGCAAGTTCTTGCTGATCTGCGTCGTCAGCGCAGATCGGGCGGCGTGGCCTCGGCGACAAGGGCCTGGATGGCCTGATCCAGCCCCAGGCTTTCGCTGCCCTGCCGGTCGAGACGGCGCACCGAGACGCTGCGCTCCTCGACCTCCTTCAGGCCCACGGCCATGATGACCGGCACCTTGCCGACCGAATGCTCGCGGACCTTGTAGTTGATCTTTTCGTTGCGGGTATCGGCCTCGGCCCGCAGCCCGGCTTCGCGCAGCGCGGCCACCACCCGATGCACGTAATCGTCGGCGCCCGAGACGATCGAGGCGACCACGACCTGGCGCGGCGCCAGCCAGAGCGGCAGCTTGCCAGAATAGTTCTCGATCAGGATGCCGATGAAGCGCTCGAAACTGCCGAGCACGGCGCGGTGCAGCATGACCGGCATGTGCTTGGCCCCGTCCTCGCCGACATATTCCGCCTCGAGCCGCTGCGGCAGGTTGAAGTCGCATTGGAAGGTGCCGCATTGCCATTCGCGGCCGATGGCGTCGGTCAGCTTGAAGTCGAGCTTCGGGCCATAGAAGGCGCCGTCGCCGGGATTGACCTCATAGGGCAGGCCCAGATGCTCGATGGCGCCTTTCAGCGCCGCCTCGGCCTTGTCCCAGATCTCGTCCGAGCCGACGCGCACCTCGGGGCGGGTCGAGAGCTTGATGTCGAATTTCTCGAAGCCGAGATCCTTGTAGACCGAGGACAAGAGCCCGATGAAGCCGGCGCATTCCGCCTCGATCTGGTTCTCGGTGCAGAAGATATGCGCGTCGTCCTGGACGAAGCCGCGCACCCGCATCAGCCCGTGCATCGCGCCCGAGGGCTCGTAGCGATGGCAGGAACCGAATTCGGCCAGCCGCAGCGGCAGATCGCGATAGGATTTGAGGCCCTGATTATAGACCTGGACATGGCAGGGGCAATTCATCGGCTTCAGCGCGTTGACGCGCTTTTCCTTGGCGCCTTCCTCGTCCACCTCGACGATGAACATGTTCTCGCGATAGGCTTCCCAGTGCCCGGACTTTTCCCACAGGATCCGGTCGACGACCTGCGGGGTCTTGATTTCCTTGTAATCGGCGCGGATCAGCCGGCGGCGCATATAGGCTTCCAGCTCGCGATAGATCGACCAGCCGTTCGGGTGCCAGAACACCATGCCCGGCGCTTCCTCCTGGAAATGAAACAGCTCCATTTCGCGGCCGAGCTTACGGTGGTCGCGTTTCGCGGCCTCCTCCAGCATGGTCAGATGCGCCTTGAGGTCGTCGCGGTTCCTGAAAGCCACGCCGTAGATGCGCTGCAGCATCGGCCGCGAGGCGTCGCCCAGCCAATAGGCGCCGGCGACATGCGTCAGCTTGAAGGCGTCGGCCGGCACCTGGCCGGTATGCTGCAGATGCGGGCCGCGGCAGAGATCCTGCCAGTCGCCGTGCCAATACATCCGCAGATCCTCGCCCTCGGGGATGCGGTTCACCAGCTCGACCTTGAAGGGCTCGCCGCGGTCCTCGTAATAGGCCAGCGCGCGGGCGCGGTCCCAGAGCTCGGTGCGGACCGGGTCGCGGGCGGCGATGATCTGCTTCATCCGCGCCTCGATGGCGCCCAGATCCTCGGGGGTGAAGGGCTCGGCGCGGTCGAAATCGTAGAACCAGCCGTAATCGCGCACCGGGCCGATGGTGACCTTGACGTCGGGCCACAGCTCCTGCACGGCGCGGGCCATGATATGGGCGAGGTCGTGGCGGATCAGCTCCAGCGCCGGTTCGCTGTCCTTCATGGTGTTGATGGCGATCTTGCCGCTGGCCATGATCGGCCATTGCAGGTCGATATGCCGGCCATCGAGGCTGGCCGAGATGGCATTTTTCGCGAGGCTGGGGGCGATGGAGGCCGCGACCTCGGCCGCCGTGACCCCGGCGGGATAGGCGCGCGCATTGCCATCGGGAAAAGTCAGGGAGATCTGGGACATGGAGTCCTCCTCGTCGGTTTGGCGCCCACGGAACGCCCGGTTGCGGGTATGTCGGGCGGGTGTGGCGCGATTGCCGGGCGTTGTCAATGCGGCTAGGGATGCGGGGGGGGCTTTGCGCCCCCGTCGCGTTCCGCGACTCCCCCGCAGGGTATTTGGGAAACGGAGAAATGACGCAGTTTCTGGACGGGCCGCAGGGGCGGCGCATCGCCTATAACCGGATCGAGGGCCGGGGGCCCGGCGTGGTGTTCCTGGGCGGGTTCCGCTCGGACATGCAGGGCACCAAGGCGCTGTGGCTGGAGGATTGGGCGCGGACGCAGGGCCGGGCCTTCCTGCGCTTCGACTATTCGGGGCATGGCGAATCCCCGGGCGTCTTCGAGGAGGGCTGCGTCGGCGACTGGCTGGCCGATGCCATGGCCGCGATCCGCGGGCTGACCGAGGGGCGGCAGGTGCTGGTCGGTTCCTCGATGGGCGGCTGGATCGGCCTGCTGCTGGCACGGACCATGCCCGAGCGGCTGGCCGGGCTGGTCACCGTGGCGGCGGCGCCGGATTTCACCGAGCGCGGTTATTGGGCCGGGTTCTCGGATGCCGAGCGCGCGGCGCTGCTGGAGCGCGGCCGGGTCGAGCAGCCGAGCGATTATGGCGATCCCTATGTCATCACCCGCCGGCTGATCGAGGACGGGCGCGGGCATCTGGTGCTGGACCAGCCGCTGCCGCTGCCCTTCCCGACACGCTTCCTGCAGGGCACGGCGGATGCCGATGTGCCGATGTCCTGGGCGCTGGACCTGCTGGGCCATGCCGCGGGCGAAGACATGCGGCTGGCGCTGGTCAAGGGGGCCGATCACCGCTTTTCGACCCCCGATTGCCTGGCGCTGATCGGCGCGGCGGTCGAGGACGTGCTGGCACGGGCGACCTGAGGCGGACCGCCTCCGGTTGCCGGGCGATCAGACCGCGATCTTGGAATCCTGTTCCGAGAGGTTGATCGCGCCGCAATCGACCGGCGCCGCGCCGCCGCGGCGGCGCTTGCGATGCGGAGCCGAGGGAACCTGTTCGTCGATGAAGTCGAGCACCAGCGGGCGGATGTTCAGCCGCCAGCTCTTGCCGGCGAAGATGCCGTAATGGCCGGCGCCGGGTTCCAGGTGCTGGGTCTTGCGGCTTGCCGGCACGCCGGTGCACAGGTCCAGCGCCGCGACGCACTGGCCGGGGGCCGAGATGTCGTCATTGGCGCCCTCGACCGTCATGACCGCGACATTGCTGATCTTGCCCAGGTCCACCGGCTTGCCGTTCACGGCGAAGCGGTTCCGGGCGATCTCGCGTTCCTTGAAGATGCGCTCGACCGTCGAGAGGTAGAATTCGGCGGTCATGTCCATCACCGCCAGGTATTCGTCGTAGAAGGTGTTGTGCTTGTCGCCCTCGGAAGCCTGGCCGCGCGCCTCGGCGAAGACCTTGTCGAGGAAGGCCTTGGCATGGGTCTCGGCATTCATGGCGATGAAAGAGGAAAGCTGGGCGAGGCCGGGATAGACCATGCGCCCGGCGCCGCGATACTTGAAGCCGACCTGCTGGATCATCAGGTAGTCGAGCTCGCCCATGGTGATGCGGTTGCCGAAATCGGTGACCTCGGTGCGGGCGGCGTCGGGGTCGATCGGGCCGCCGATCAGGATCAGCGAGCGAGGCTGGGCCTTGGGATCTTCCTCGGCGAGCAGGGCGGTCGCGGCCAGCGCCAGCGGCGCCGGCTGGCAGACGGCGATCACGTTCACGTCCGGGCCGAGATGGCGGATGAAGTCGACCAGGTACTGGGTGTAGTCCTCGATGTCGAACTTGCCGCAGCTGACCGGGATGTCACGGGCATTGTGCCAATCCGTCACATAGACTTCGCAATCGGGCAGCAGTGATGTCACCGTGGTGCGAAGGAGGGTGGCGTAATGGCCGGACATCGGGGCGACCAGCAGGATCTTGCGGGCCATCGGCTCGCGCCGGGCGACGCGGAAATGCACCAGGTCGCCGAAGGGCCGCTCGATCACCGGCTCGACATAGACGATATGGTCTTGACCGTCCTCGGAGACGATCGGCGGGATTTCCCAGTCCGGCTTGATCACCATGCGCGAGAAACTGCGTTCGGTCACGCGGCCCCAGGCCGACATCAGCTTGAACAGCGGATTGGGGATCATCGCAAAGGCGGGATAGGAGGCGAGGGCGCGCGCGCTCGCCCCCATCCATTCGTTGGTGTTCCGGATCGTCTCCATCGCATCATAGGAGATGATGCCCCTCAGCCCTTTGTAAGTCGCCATCGTAACCAGATCTCCGTTGGGTTCGCCGGATTTGGCCTGGACGGAAGAGGTCACGGCTTTACCTGCGTTCTATGCTAGGCATAATGATTTTACGGTTAGGGGAGGATTGTCAATTATGGCAGGCAAGGACGAAAAGCCGGAGACCGGCGCCGGAGCGCAGGCGGCGGACAAACCGGGCAGGGGCCGCGGCGGCAGGGCGAAAGCCCGGACCGAGGCGAAAACGGCCGCTCCCGCCGGCGATTCGGTCCCCGCTGCCTCCGACAAGCCGGCCGCCGCGCCGGCCGCGAAATCCGCCGCGCCGCGCGGCCGGGCGGCCAAGCCCGTGAGCCCTGCGGCGGAACCGGCGAAGGGGTCGGCCGCAGCCGCCGCCCCGGCCAAACCGGCGCGGGCCAAGGCCGCGGCGAAATCCGCCCCGCGCAATGCCGTGGCCCGAGGCCGGGCTGCCGGGCGCAGCGATACCCGCACCGGCACGCACCGCAAGCCCTCGGCCAAGGCGCCGGCGAAAACCGCCGAGCCGGCAAGCCTGAGCGCCGTGGACGAGGCGCTGCGCCCGCTTGGCGCCACCGGACCCGCGGCGCCGGGGCAGGGCGGGCCCGCCAAGGCCCCCGCCGCCGCGGGCGCCACCGCGCCGGAGAAGCCCACCATGCCCGGGCGCGATGCCCCCGCCGCCCCGGCGCTCGGCAATCAGGCGACGGCGTTCGCCGAGGCCGCCTTCGGCGCCGACAGCCGGCTGCCCGAGCAGCTGGCCCTGAATATCGAGCGCATCGAATCGCTGACGCAACGGCTGATCAGCGCCTTGGCGCAGCGCCGCGCCCACAGCCCCGGCGTCGAGATGCCCGGCCCCGACCTTTTCGCCACCGCCACCTCGGCCTGGCTGAAGCTGCTGGCCGAGCAGCCCGAGCGGGTGATCGGCCAGCAGGTCAGCTATTGGGGCGAAACCCTGCGCCATTTCGCCGAGGCCCAGGCCGCCTTCGCCCGCGGCACCCTGACACCGCCGCCGGCCGAGGGGCCGCGGGACCGCCGCTTCTCGAATCCGCTGTGGGAGGCGCATCCGTTCTTCAACTTCATCAAGCGGCAATATCACATCAACGCCCAGGCGCTGGAGGAAGCGGCCGGCGCGCTGGACCTGCCCGAGATGACCGACCGGCGCCGGATCGAATGGTTCACCCGCCAGATGATCGACATGATGGCGCCGACGAATTTCCTGGCCACCAATCCCGACGCGCTGGAAAAGGCCCTGGCGACCGAAGGCGAGAGCCTGGTCAGGGGGCTAGAGAACCTGGTCCGCGACGTCGAGCAGAACAGCGGCGAGCTGATCGTCTCGCTGGCCGATCACGACGCCTTCCGGGTGGGCGAGAACATCGGCACCTCCGAAGGCAGCGTCGTCGCCCGCACCCGGCTTTACGAGCTGATCCAGTACAAGCCGAGCACCGGGCAGGTGCACGAGATCCCGCTGGTGATCTTCCCGCCCTGGATCAACAAGTTCTACATCCTCGACCTCAAGCCGCAGAACAGTCTGATCAAATGGATCGTCGACCAGGGCTATACGCTGTTCGTGGTGGCCTGGAAGAACCCCGACCCGAGCTATGGCGAGACCGGCATGGACGATTACGTCCACGCCTATCTCGAGGTCATGGACCGGATCCTGGACCTGACCGACCAGAAGAAGCTGAACGTGATCGGCTATTGCATCGCCGGCACCACGCTGGCCCTGACGCTGTCGCTGCTCAAGCAGCGCGGCGACGACCGGGTGAACTCGGCCACCTTCTTCACCACCCTGACCGATTTCGAGGACCAGGGCGAATTCACCGCCTATCTGCAAGAGGATTTCGTCTCGGGCATCGAGGAGGAAGCGGCGCGCACCGGTGTGCTCAGCGCCCAGTTGATGACGCGCACCTTCAGCTTCCTGCGCGCCAACGACCTGGTCTGGGGACCGGCGATCCGCAGCTACATGCTGGGCGAGACGCCGCCCGCCTTCGACCTGCTGTTTTGGAACGGCGACGGCACCAACCTACCGGGGCGCATGGCGGTGGAATACCTGCGCGGCCTGTGCCAGCAGAACCGCTTCGTCCGCGAAGGGTTCGAGCTGATGGGCCAGCGCCTGCATGTCAGCGACGTGACCGTGCCGCTTTGCGCCATCGCCTGCGAAAC
This sequence comes from Paracoccus sp. TOH, assembly GCF_030388245.1. Lineage (NCBI taxonomy): Bacteria > Pseudomonadati > Pseudomonadota > Alphaproteobacteria > Rhodobacterales > Paracoccaceae > Paracoccus > Paracoccus sp. TOH. Next base: position 1,818,277 of record NZ_CP098360.1, on the reverse strand, counting down.
CGACCACATCGCCCCCTGGCGCGACAGCTGGCGCGGCGTGGCGCAGATGGGCTCCGCGGACAAGACCTTCATCCTTTCCGAATCGGGCCATATCGCCGGCATCGTCAATCCGCCCAGCAAGAAGAAATACGGCCATTACACCTCGGATGCCGGCTTCGACCGGGGTGAGCAGCACTGGCTGGACCAGGCGCAGCGCCACGAAGGCAGTTGGTGGGGCCGCTGGGGCGAATGGCTGGCGCGGCATTCCGGTTCCCTGGTCGAAGCGCGGGAGTCCGGCGAGGGTTTCGGCCCGGCTCCCGGCGTCTATGTCCATGAGCGCGCCTAGCAGAAATTTTCTGCATCGCAGCAAGAAAACCTTGCAATGCTGCAGTGCAGAAAGTATATGGGGGACAGAACAGTTCAACCGGTGCCCAAGCTTCGCGCCGATCTAGGAGAGAGCAAATGGCCAAGACCCCCGACTTCACCAAAACCCTGCAGGAAATGCTGGCGAAAATGCCGATCGACACCTCCTCTGTCCAGGACGCGTTCAAGTCGCAGACCGCGCTGGGCGAGAAGATGGCCCGGGTTGCCCTGGCTGCCGCCGAGCGTTCGACCGAGATTTCGTCGCAATGGGCGAAAGACACCATCGCCCGCCTGGGCGAGCTGACCGCCTCGAAGGAAGAGCCGGCCGAATACGCCAAGGCCGTGAGCGATTTCGCCACCTCCGCCGCGGAAGCCGCTGCCGAGCACATGGCCGCCTTCGCCGAAGTCGCCAAGAAAGTGCAGATGGACACCGTCGATCTGATGCTGACCGCCGGCAAGGACCTGGCCGCCGACGCCCAGAAAGCCGCCGAGAAGGCCACCCGCGAGACCCAGGCCGCGGTCAAGAAAGCCGCTGCCGCCGCGACGACCTCGGCCAGCACCGTGACCAAGGCCTGATCCGCGCCTTCGGCCGTATCGGACAATTCGGGACAAGGGGGCAGGGTGCTGCCCCCTTTTTCTCATTTCTGCACGCCGCGTCGCGTCGGGAATGACGGGCGATTTTCTTTGCATTTCCGCGGGTCATTTCCCATCATGCTGCAAATGCATCGCCGGAGGAGCCATGGCCGAGGCCGAGAACACGACCCCGCTGCTGATCAAGCGCTATGCGAGTCGCCGCCTCTACAACACCGAGACGAGCGATTACGTCACGCTTGACGACATCGCCCGTTTCATCCGCGCCGGACGCCAGGTCCGCATCGTCGACCTGAAGACCGGCGACGACCTGACGCGGCAATATCTTCTGCAGATCATCGCCGAGCATGAGGGCCGGGGCGAGAACGTGCTGCCGGTCGAGGTGCTGATCGACCTGGTGCGCAGCTACACCACGCAGGCGCAATCCGTGGTGCCGCAATTCCTCGCCGCCAGTTTCGAGATGCTGCGCGAGGGCCAGTCCAAGATGATGGAGAACCTGTCGACCTTCCCGAACCCGATGTCCTCGATGCCCGGCTTCGAGGCGCTGCAGCGCCAGCAGCAGATGTTCCTGAAGGCGATGGCGGCGGGTTGGGGGACGGCGGGCAGCAGCGGCCCCGAATTGGGCGAGGTCGAGCCTGATCCCCGCCGCGCCGGCAAGAAGGCCGCCGAACCCGAAGACATGGCCGAGATCCGCCGCCAACTTGCTGAATTACAGAAGCGGATTTCCAAGCTTTGAGAGAACTGCGGCTTGCGCCGGCCGCCGCGCCGCGCTAGATGAGCCGCCACGGACGGTTGGCCGAGTGGTCGAAGGCGCACGCCTGGAAAGTGTGTAGGCGGGGAACCGTCTCGAGGGTTCGAATCCCTCACCGTCCGCCAATTACCTTGATTTTATTGGATTTTTTCCGACCGCGTTTCTAACAAAGGTCTATGGCAGAAATCGGAAAGCTAGAACACCCACCGCGACCGGCTGAGCGCTCACGAGATCGCGAATGGAAGGCTCGTCCGGCCGCCTAGCCGGACGGAATAGTATGGCGAAGAACGCCGGGAAAGCCGATGAGACCAAAAGACCATTGAAGCGATGCAGGCAGCGGGGATTTCGTTCGTCGGAACAGTGCCGGCACCTTGGGGCGGAATTACCGAAACTTTGGCATCAGACGTCATTACGCCCTTCATTCAAGATCGAGAAGAATGGTTCGCCCGCAAGAACGGCGCGTTCAAGCAACGGTATCTTGATTGGGTAGCGACATGCGGCAAATCGCGTTGCGGCGCGACCAATGCAAAGGGAACCCAGTGGACGAAATCTTATTAGAAGTTGCCCGCCTAATCTGGCGGCGTGAAATCAGTATTGGCGATTTCTACGAAGTCCTAGGGGTTGATCTTGACGATCTTACAGTGACACGACCGATGTTGTGACCGAGCTTTCGGGCATCTTGAGCTTGAGCTTGAGCTTGAGCTTGAGCTTGAGCTTGAGAAGTAGCAGCCATGAAGGCAATAAGACGTCACGGATTTGGCGTGTCGCGGTTCAGAACAGCATCCGCCGACTCAAGCGTCCAGATCGCGATAATCGTGCATCCGACCGCGCCAGTCGCGGATCATATAGCGGCCCGGCGCGGTTTCCTCGACCTGGCCCGGTCCAAGCGGCACCTTGCCATGCCCGCCCGGCAGGTCCAGCACATAGGTCGGCAGGCAGGTCCCCGACAGCCGGCCGCGCAGCTGCGCCATGATCGCCTGGCCCTCGGCGATGCTGGTGCGGAAATGGCTGGTGCCGCGCGCCAGGTCGCAATGATGCAGGTAATAGGGCTTCACCCGGTTGCGGATCAGCGCCCGGAACAATCCGGCCAGGGTTTCGGCGTCGGCGTTCACCCCTTTCAGCAGCACGGTCTGGGACAGCAGCGGGACACCGGCATCGGCCAGCCGGGCCAGGGCGGCGCAAGCCTCGGCGGTCAGCTCGTCGGCGTGATTGATGTGCAGCACCACCCAGACCGCCAGCCGCTCGGGGCGCAGCGCCTGCAGCATGGCGGCGTCGATGCGCTGCGGCGCCACCGCCGGGATGCGGGTATGGAAGCGGACGATATCGACATGCGGGATCGCCGCCAGGCGCTGCAGCAGCGCCGCGATGCGGCGCGCCGACAGCACCATCGGGTCGCCGCCGGTCAGGATCACCTCGTGGATGGCCGGCGTCCGGGCGACATAATCCAGCGCCGCGGCCAGCTGCGGTTCGGGCAGGGTGCCGTCCTCGCCCACCACCTCGCGGCGGAAGCAGAACCGGCAATAGACCTCGCAACTGCGGGTGACGTGCAGGATCACCCGGTCGGGATAGCGATGCGTCAGGCCGGGCGTCGGGCTGTGCGCATCGTCGCCGATCGGATCGGCCAGTTCCTCGGGCCGGATCAGCAGTTCCCGTGCATCAGGCACGAATTGCGCCGCGACCGGACCGCGCGGCGCCGCTTCGGCTGCGCGCTGCATGGCCGGGGTCATGCGGATGCGGAACTCGGCCGCGACCTGTTCCAGCGTCCCGGCCTTGGCCGCATCGGCCAGCCCGGCATCGACCATGCCGGCGACGGTGGTGATGGGACGGGGCTTTTCTGCGGACAAGGCGGACTCGCGCGGCTGGGGAAGTGCGGTATATCGGCCCATGCCGCCGGCTTGGCAAGGGCAGGTTCAGGCCGGCAGCGCCAGGCTGCGCTCATCCTTCAGGATGCGCAGCACGATTTCCGAGCGCACCTGCGCCACCTGCGGATGCGGCAGCAGGTGGCGATGGATGAAATCCGAAAACGCTTCCAGGTCGCGCACCCGAACGTCCAGGATGTAATCCGCATCCCCCGAGACCGAGAAGGCCGAGCGGATCTGCGGATGCGCCGCGACGAAGCGGGCGAAATCATCGTCCTTGCCCTGGCCGTGGCCGCGCAGGTTGATGCGGATGATGGCGCGCAGGCCGAGGCCCAGCTTCTGCGGGTTGAGCCGGGCCGAGTAGCCCTCGATCACGCCCGCGGCCTCCAGCGCCGCACGCCGGCGCGAACATTGCGAGGGCGACAGGTTCACCAGTTCGGCCAGCGCCGCATTGGTCATCGCCCCGTCGCGCTGCAAGGCCGAGAGGATGGCGATGTCGAACCCGTCCATGCGCGTTTCTTGCATGATAAACTCCCTTCATGCGCGATCCGTGTATTCCGGTCGAATCCTTGGCCCAGTTTGCAGCGAAATTGCACGGCTGTCGCGCGATGATCAAGCCAGCACGCGAGCAGAACAGGAGGAGACGCCATGGGTCCGTTCCCGCATGACGCCCCGAAAGCCACCATCAGCCCCGACAATCCCGCCGGCACCGACGGGTTCGAATTCGTCGAATTCGCCCATCCCGAGCCCGGAACGCTGGACCGCATCTTCCGGCAGATGGGTTTCGTGCCGGTGGCCAAGCACAAGCGCAAGGCCATCACGCTTTACCGGCAGGGCGATATCAACTACCTGCTGAACGCCGATCCCGACAGCCATGCCGCCGGTTTCGTGCGCGAGCACGGGCCCTGCGCCCCCGCCATGGCCTGGCGGGTGGTCGATGCGCAGGCGGCGCTGAGGCGCGCGCTGGCCCTGGGCGCCGAAGAATATACCGGCAGCGGCAAGTCCATCGACGCGCCGGCGGTTTACGGCATCGGCGGCTCGCTGCTGTATTTCATCGACCGCTACGGCGATGCCGGCAGCGCCTATGATGCCGATTACGACTGGCTGGGCGAACCGGACCCGAAACCCGAGGGCTTCGGCTTCTACTATCTCGACCACCTGACGCATAACGTGGTGCGCGGGAACATGGACAGCTGGTATAAATTTTACCACGACACGTTCAATTTCCGCGAGATCAAGTATTTCGACATCAAGGGCAAGCAGACCGGGCTGGTCAGCCGGGCGCTGACCTCGCCCGACGGCAAGATCCGCATCCCGATCAACGAATCCACCGACGACCGCAGCCAGATCGAGGAATACCTGCGCGAATACAAGGGCGAGGGCATCCAGCACATCGCCATCGCCACCGAGGACATCTATGCCGGCACCGACCGGATCGCCGCGGCCGGCATGGCGTTCATGCCCGGCCCGCCGGATGTCTATTACGAAATGTCGAGAAAGCGGGTGAAAGACCATCGGGAGCCCATCGACCGCATGAAGAGGCACGGCATCCTGATCGACGGCGAGGGCGTCGTGGGCGGCGGCACGACCCGGGTGCTGCTGCAGATCTTCTCGAAGACGGTGATCGGGCCGATCTTCTTCGAATTCATCCAGCGCAAGGGCGATGACGGCTTCGGCGAGGGCAATTTCCGCGCCCTGTTCGAATCGATCGAGGCGGACCAGATCCGCCGTGGCGTGCTGCATGCCGACCCGGCCGCCTGAATGGCCTGGACCGACTATGCCTCGGCCCCGCCCGCCGGGACCGAGATCTGCGACGAGACCGAGATCGGCCATATCCGCTGCCTGACCGTCGAAAGCGGCAATGGCCGCTTTCCGCTGCTGCTGGTGCGGCTGCCCGAGGGGCTGCGGGCCTATGTGAATGCCTGTCCGCACCAGTATCTGCCGCTGGACTATCGCGGCGATCGGCTGGTCTCGGCCGACGGCGCGCGGCTGATCTGCTCCGCCCATGGCGCGATGTTCGACATCGCCAGCGGTCGGGCGGTGGCGGGCGCCGATTGCGGGCTCGACATCGTGCCGCTGTCCACCACCGGCGGCAAGGTCAGGATCGCTTCGACCTGACCCGGGCGGGAAGGCGCCACCCCGGCGCCTTCCCCATCGCGGTCAGAGCGACCTTGCCAGCGCCTCGAGCTGATCGGCGGCCATGTTCCAGCCCTGGTGGAAACCCATCTGTTCGTGCTGCTTCAGCGTCTCGTCGTTCCAGTGCATGGCGCGGGCGACGTAATGGGTCTTGTCACCCTGCGGCTCGAAGCGCACATGCGCGGCCATGAAGGCGCGCTCGGTGGGAATCCAGCCGGGCAGGAAGGCGTCGGTGGTGACCAGCCGCCGCTCGGGCTCGATCTCCAGGAAGACGCCGAAATTCTCGAACCGCTCGCCATCGGGGCCGTTCATCACGCTATAGAACTCGCCGCCCGGCCGCAGGTCCAACCGCGCCTCGGAAACGAACCAGGGCTTGGGGCAGAACCATTGCTTCAGCAGCTCGGACTCGGTCCAGCAGCGCCACAGTTTGGCCGCGGGGGCGTCGAGCACGCGGTCCAACACCAGCATGTGTTTCGGTTCATGGGTCATGGGATCTCTCCTTGGTCTGGGTTCTGGTCAAGGAACGGGCGGAGGGGCGGCTATCCGACAAGGGCCGCGAAAAGAACTTCAGGATCCTTCCGAAAGCGCCTGCAGGCTGTCCAGTTGCCGGCGGATATGCGTGGCCTCGGCGGCGGAATTGGCCAGTCCGATGGCACGGGACAGGGCCTCGCGGGCCTCGGTGTTCCGGCCCAGCTGGCGCAGCAAGGCACCGCGAAGGCCGTGCAGGTAGAAATAGCCGTCCAGCCGCTGGCGCAGCGGTTCGACCAGGGCCAACGCCGCCTCGGGGCCGTGCAGCTTGGACAGGGCGACGGCCCGGTTCAGCGTGACCACCGGCGAAGGCGCGAGCCGTTCCAGCGCGGCATAGAGCTGGTCGATGCCGGCCCAGTCGGTCTCGTCGGGTCGCGGCGCGCGGGCATGAAGCGCGGCGATGGCGGCCTGGATCTGATAGGGGCCGGGCCGATGGTGCAGCATCGCCTTGTCGAGCATGGCCAGCGCCTCGTCGATCATCGCGCGATCCCACAAGGTCCGCGTCTGGGCTTCCAGCAGGATCGGCGCGCCGTCCGGGTCGAAGCGCGCCGGCTGGCGGCTGTGCTGCAGCAGCATCAGCGCCAGCAGGCCCATCATCTCGGGCTCGGTTGGAAACAGGCGCAGCATCAGCCGGGCCAGCCGGATCGCCTCGTCGCAGAGCGCGGCGCGCTCGCCGGCCGGGTCGGCATCAGTATAGCCCTCGTTGAAGATCAGGTAGATCATCGCGATCACGGCGGCGAAACGCTCGGCGCGCTCGGACGGGCCGGGTGTGTGGAAGGGCAGGGCGGACTGCGCGATGCGGGCCTTGGCGCGGGTGATGCGCTGCTCCATGGCGCGGGGGGCGACCAGGAAGGCGCGGGCGATGCGCTCGACCGAAAGGCCCGACACGATGCGCAGCGCCAGGGCGATCTGCTGGGTGGCGGGCAGGTCGGGATGGCAGCAGACGAACAGCAGCCGCAGGATGTCGTCGCGGTAATCCGCCGCGTCCAGCCGTTCGGCAAGGTCGGGGCCGTCCTCGGGCTGCGGCATGGCCTCGTCGGGCGGCAGGTCGGCCCGCCGGGCGTCGCGGCGCAGATGGTCCAGCGCGGCGTTGCGCCCGACCATGATCAGCCAGCCTTCGGCGTTGCGCGGCGGGCCGTTCTGCGGCCAGTGGCGCAGGGCGCGCAGGCAGGCCTCCTGATAGGCCTCCTCGGCCAGGTCGAGATCGCGGAAATAGCGCAGCAGGGCCGCCATGACGCGCGGCCGCGCGCCGGTCAGCCGCGCCTCGATCCAGCCGGGGTCAGTCCTGTCCATCGTCACCCGCCTCTCCTCCCGGATGGAACATCATCAGCGGCCGGATCTCGTAGGCGCCGCCGGGATTGGCCGCGCCCAGATCGCGTGCGATGTCCAGCGCCCGGGCCAGCCCCTCGACGTCGACGATGTAAAAGCCCAGCAGCTGCTCCTTGGTCTCGGCATAGGGGCCGTCCAGCACCAACTGCTCGTCCTTGCGGAAGGTGGTCGCGGCGCTGGTCGGCATCAACCGCGCCACCGGGCCGAACTGCCGGGCCCATTTGCGATGCACGGCGCCCAGCCGCTCCATCACCGCGGCATCCTCCTCGCGGGTCCAGGCCGAGGTGACGGCCTCGTCATTGTAGCAAAGCAGCGCGTAAAGCATCGGGTCCTCCTGTGCCAAGGACGGCGGGTGCGTCCGGGTTCCGACACTGAAGGCAAAATATTCGCGCCGATAGGGGGCGGGGGCCGGCATTGCGCATGGAAAAGCCGCCGCGAAGGGATGCTCCGCGGCGGCCGGTCCGGTCATGCCTGCCGGATCAGAACACGAAATCGCCCATGTCGAGCTGGTTCGCCCGCATGTCGCGGATGGTGACGGTGGTATCGGCCGAAAGCCGCAGCACCAGATCGTCGCCCGATTGCTGGGCGGTGTTGATCACCTGCTGCACCTGGGCGCGGCTGAAATCGTCGAAGTCCAGCCGGTCCAGACCGTTCTGGAAATCGGTGATGACGTCCAGCCCGTCGCCCCGCTCGAATTCGAAGACATCGGCGCCCTGGCCGCCCCAAAGCAGATCATTGCCGCGGCCGCCATCCAGCGAATCGCGGCCCGCGCCGCCCCACAGCCGGTCATTCCCGGAATCGCCATCCAGTTCGTCATGGCCGACGCCACCGTTCAGCAGGTCGTTGCCGGCGCCGCCTTCCAGATCGTCATTGCCATGGCCGCCCCAAAGCCGGTCATGGCCGTTCCCGCCCTCCAGCTCGTCATTGCCGAATCCGCCGAACAGGGTGTCATTGCCGTTTCCGCCTTCGATCTCGTCATCGCCATTGCCGCCGGCGATCTCGTCATTGCCAAGGCCGCCATGCAGGCTGTCCTTGCCTTCGCCGCCCAGCAACGTGTCGTTGCCGGCCAGGCCGAAGGCCCGATCGTTGCCGCCCAGCCCCGCCAGCCAGTCGGCGGCATTGGTGCCGTTCAGCACATCGGCGAAATTGGTTCCGATCTTGCGTGCCATGGTGTTGTTCCTTTTTATGGGACGGGGTGGACCCGCGCAGAAATGGGGAATCGCGGCGGTGCATCCGTCGCGGATGGAATGAATGAGGAGATGGCACAGGCTTGCTGACAGTGTTCTGACCCGGACTGTCAGGCGATTGTCAGGCGGCCCGGCAGATCGGCGTTCGGGCGGGTTTGCCCGCCTTGTCAGGCCGTTGTCAGTTCTCAGGCGCTATCAGAACCGGCATGAAGACGCTCGCCCTCCTGTCTCTGGTCCTGTCGCTACCCCTGGTTTCGGCCCAGGCGCAGGATCTGGCGGACCCGGATTTCGAGTTTGCCCGCGACGCGGTGGCGCGGGGTGTCATCCTGCCGCTTGCCGAGGTGCTGGCAAGGCTGCAAGATTCGCATCCGGGCCGGGTGATCGAGGTCGAACTGGGGCAGGATGACGACATGCTGATCTACGAGGTCGAGCTGGTGACGCAGGACGGCCGGCTGATCGACGTCGAACTGGACGCCGCGACCGGCACCATTCTCGAGTTGGACGAGGACTGATGCGGGTGCTGGTTGTCGAAGACGAGCCGCGCATCGCCGCGGATCTCGAACGGGCGCTGAAGGCCGCGGGCTTCCTGGTCGAGGCGGTCGCCGATGGCGAGACCGCCTGGTTCCGCGGCGGCACCGAGAATTACGACCTGATCGTGCTGGACCTGAACCTGCCGCGCCTGGACGGGCTGACGGTGCTGAAACGCTGGCGCGCCGAGGGCTGCGAAAGCCCGGTGCTGATCCTGACCGCCCGCGGCGCCTGGACCGAGCGGGTCGAGGGGATCGACGCCGGCGCCGACGATTACCTGCCCAAGCCCTTCCGCATGGAGGAGCTGATCGCCCGCGCCCGCGCGTTGGTGCGCCGCGCCGGCGGGCGGGGCAATGCGACCCAGCAGATCGGCCGGCTGACCGTGGACCTGAACCGGATGACCGCCGCCATCGACGGCATCCCGGTGCCGGTGACGCCGCTGGAGTTCCGGCTGATCTCCTATCTGGCGCTGAACCGCGACCGGACGGTGCCGCCGACCGAGCTGCTGGAGCATCTCTACGGCGACGACGACTCGCGCGAGGCGAATGCGGTCGAGGCGATCATTACCCGGTTGCGCCGCAAGCTGGGGCCGGGCGTGATCGGCACCCGGCGCGGCTTCGGCTATCATCTGGAAAACGGGCCGGCGGCGTGAGCCGCTCGATCCGCTGGCGGCTGGTCCTGGCCGGGGCGCTGGCCATCGCCGCGGCGCTGGCGCTGTCCGGCATGGGTTTGGCCATGTTGTTCGAGCGCCATGGCGAGCGCGTCGCCGTCGCCGACCTGCGCGCCCGGGCGCTGGCCCTGGCGGCCATGGTCGAACCCCAGGCGGATGGCGGCGCCCGGCTGCGGCCGCCGCCCGAGGATCCGCTCTACAGCCAGCCCTTCTCGGGTCATTACTGGCAGGTGACGCTGGGCGAGGAGACACGGCGCTCGCGTTCGCTCTGGGATTATACGCTGCCGGCCGAGGCGCCGGCGCCGCCGCCGGGCCAGACCCGGGTGCGGACCCTGCCCGGACCGCGCGGCGAGGCGCTGCTGGCGGTCGAGCAGGGCCTGTCGGTCGGCCGCGGCGACCGGCCGGTGCCGCTGCGCATCATCGTGGCCGAGAATCGCGACGATCTGGAACTGGCGCGGCGCGGTTTCCTGGGCGACCTGCTGCCCTATCTCGCGCTGCTCGGTGCGGCGCTGATGGGGGCAAGCTGGCTGCAGATCCGCATCGGGCTGCAGCCGCTGGCCCGGGTGGGCGAACGGGTGGCGGGGCTGGTCTCGGGGGGGCGGCCGCGCATCGGCCAGGATCTGCCGGCCGAGGTGATCCCGCTTGCCTGCCAGATCGACCGGCTGCTCGACGCCCGGGACGAGGAGCTGGCCCGCGCCCGCCAGCGTGCCGCCAATCTGGCGCATGGCTTCAAGACGCCGCTGCAGGCGCTGCTGGGCGATGCCGCGCAGCTGCGTGCCCGCGGCGAGGAGGAGATCGCCCGCAGCATCGAGACCGTCGCCACCGACATGCGCCGCCATGTCGACCGGGAACTGGCCCGCGCCCGCATCCAGTCGGGGCGCAATGCCGCCGGCGCCGAGCCCGGCCCGATCGCCGCCAAGCTGATCGGCGTGCTGCGCCGCACGCCCCTGGGCGCCGAGATCGACTGGCAGCTCGATGCCGCGCCCGGATTGCGCGCCCGCATCGACCCCGACGACCTGACCGAGGCGCTTGGTGCGTTGCTGGAAAACGCCATGCGCCACGCCCGCGACACGGTGCGCGTCCGGGTCCGGCCAGAGGCCGGTGCCATCCGCATCGCCATAAGCGATGACGGCCCGGGCGTGCCCGAGGCGCATCTGGCCGGGCTGACCCGCCGCGGCCTCAGCCTCGATCCCAGCGGCGAGGGGCAGGGCATCGGCCTGGCCGTGGTCGCCGATATCGTCGATGCCGCGCAGGGCGCGCTGGCGCTGCGCAACACCCATCCCGGCTTCCAGGCCGAATTGCGCTTCGAGGCGCTGTCGCCCGACCCGGCTTCACCGTCCCCCGACCCGTCCTGACTCGCTTCGGTCGCGGCACCACTCCTGCGGTTTTCCCGCTGCCCGAATGCCCATGGTCACGGCAGGACCACCGCCACGTTGTCGATCAGCCGCACGCCGTCGAGCCAGGCCGCGACCAGCAGCCGGGCCGGACGGCCGCGCTGCGGCGCCTGCAGCGTCTCGCCGTCGCGCAGTTCCAGATATTCCACCGGCCCGATCCCCGCCGCCTCCAGCTCGGCGCGCGCGGCGGTCAGCGTCCCGGCGGCCGGCTCGCCCGCCTCGATCCGCCGCGCCGCGTCGAACAGCGTGCGGGGCAGGGCGGCGGCGCGGGACCGGCCCTCGGGCGTCAGCCGCTGGTTGCGCGAGGACAGCGCCAGCCCGTCCGGGGCCCGCACGCAGGGGCAGGGCACGATCTCGATGGGCAGTTTCAGGTCCAGCGCCAGCCGCCGCACCAATTGCAGTTGCTGCCAGTCCTTTTCGCCGAAGAAGGCGCGGTCGGCCTGGGTCATGTTGAACAGCAGCGTCACCACCGTCGCGACGCCGTCGAAATGGCCGGGGCGATGCGCGCCCTCCAGCGGCCCGGTGACGCCCGAGACCGAGATCACCGTCGCGTGCTCGGGCGGATAGACCTCGTTCCCGTCCGGGACGAACAGCAGGTCGACGCCCAGGGGGCCGAGCAGCGCCGCATCCGCATGTTCGGTGCGCGGATATTTCGCGAAATCCTCGGCATTGTTGAACTGGCGCGGATTCACGAACAGCGTCACGATCACCCGGTCGCAAGCGGCCTTCGCAGCGCGGACCAGGCTCAGATGCCCTTCGTGCAGCGCCCCCATGGTGGGGACGACGCCGATGGTTTCGCCCCGGCATTTCCAGTCCCGGACCTTGTCGCGCAGCTCGGCCAGCGGCCGGACGATCGCCGTGTTCATTCCGGCTTGCCCTCGCCGAAGACATGTTCGGGGCCGGGGAAGCTGCGGGCCCGCACCTCTGCGGCATAGGCAGCGATCGCGGCCTCGGCATCCTGGCCCAGTTCGGCATAGCGCTTGACGAATTTGGGCCGGAACTCCGAGAACAGGCCCAGCATGTCGTCCACCACCAGCACCTGGCCGTCGCAATCGACGCCCGCGCCGATGCCGATAGTGGGCACGGCGATCTCTTGCGTGATGCGGCGGCCGAGCGCCGCGGGCAGCTTTTCCAGCACCACGGCGAAGGCGCCGGCATCGGCCAGCGCCGCGGCATCGCCGGCAATGCGGTCGGCCTCGTGATGGCCGCGGCCCTGCACCTTGTAGCCGCCGAGCGTGTTCACCGATTGCGGCGTCAGTCCGACATGGCCCATGACCGGGATGCCGCGCGCCACCAGGAAGGCCACGGTCTCGGCCATGTGCCGGCCGCCTTCCAGCTTGACCGCCTGACAGCCGGTCTCGGCCATCAGCCGCGCGGCGTTGCGGAAAGCCTGCTCGGGGCCTTCCTCGTAACTGCCGAAGGGCATGTCCACCACCATGCAGGCGCGCGAGCTGCCGCGCGCCACGGCGCGGCCATGCAGGACCATCATCTCCATCGTCACGCCCAGGGTCGATGGCAGGCCGTGCAACACCATGCCCAGGCTGTCACCCACCAGCACCAGGTCGCAATGCGCATCGACGAGACGGGCCATGGGGGTGGTATAGGCGGTCAGGCAGACCACGGGCTCGACGCCCTTGCGGGCACGGATGTCGCCGGGGCCAAGCCGGCCCTTGCGATCGGGGGTCGCGCTCATCTCTCTCTCCCTTGTCCTCGGCCGCGGCGGCCGGTGCCCGAATATTGGATTCGCGCCGGGATGTCTCGCAATAAAATGAGGCGGGGCGCGATCCAGGCGCATGAAAAGAAGGAGCTGATCCGGGTTGCAGGAGATCCGCAATGAAACCTTTTATATCAAGGCATTGATTGCAATATCTTGGCTTCTGGTCAAGAGATCCGCGTCCCATTCGCCTTGCATCCCGGCACGATGCCACGGCATGGAAAGAGGCGGAAAACGGCCGGACGGCCAGAGCGTGACCAGACTATAATTTAAGTAATATCAAATAAATATAATCTATTCATCGATAAATTTTAGGTTCTGCGCGTGGCCGCAGTGCCGACCTTCCTTGACACCGAACCGACCCGGGCATAGTCCGCTGCAAGGCCCCTTCGCGCGGGTCCATCGAACGCAGATGCCGCGTTGCGGCCAGTTCCTCGGGATCGAGACATGACGCTGAAAGCTGCCATCCTTGGAGCATCGGGTTACACGGGCGCGGAACTGGTCCGCATCCTTGCCACCCATCCCCGGATCGAGATCGCTGCGCTCTCTGCCGACCGCAAGGCGGGGCAGGGCTATGCCGAGGTCTTCCCGCATCTGCGGCACCTGAAACTGCCGGCCCTGGTCCGGATGGAGGAGATCGACTTCTCGGCCATCGACCTGGTGTTTTGCGCCTTGCCGCATGGCCTGAGCCAGCCGCTGGTCGGACAACTGCCGGAAAGCGTGAAGATCGTCGACCTGGGCGCCGATTTCCGGCTACGCGACCCGGCGGAATATCTGAAATGGTATGGGCTTGACCATGCCGCGCCCGAGATCCAGCCGCAGGCGGTCTACGGGCTGACCGAATTCTATCGCGACCAGATCCGCGGCGCCCGGCTGGTTGCCGGCACCGGCTGCAACGCCGCCACGGTACAGTTCGCGCTGCGGCCGCTGATCGGATCAGGGCTGATCGACCTCGACGACATCATCTGCGACCTGAAGAACGGCGTGTCCGGGGCAGGGCGCTCGCTCAAGGAAAACATGCTTTTCGCCGAGCGCTCCGAGGATGTGGCCGGCTATTCGCAGGGCGGTAAGCACCGCCACCTGGGCGAATTCGACCAGGAGTTTTCGCTGCTGGCCGGCCGGCCGGTGCAGATCCAGTTCACCCCGCATCTGGTGCCGGTGAACCGCGGCATCCTGGCGTCCTGCTATCTGAAGGGCGAGGCGCAGGCGGTTCATGCCGCGCTGACGGCGGCCTATGCCGACGAGCCTTTCGTCGTGGTGCTGCCCTTCGGGCAATTGCCGGCAATGGCGCATGTGCAGGGCTCGAACTTCTGCCATATCGGCGTGACCGGGGACCGCATCTCGGGCCGCACGCTGGTGGTCTCGACGCTCGACAATCTCTGCAAGGGCTCCTCGGGGCAGGCGGTGCAGAACGCGAACCTGATGCTCGGCCTGCCGGAAACCGAAGGGCTGATGCTGGCGCCGATCTTTCCCTGAACCCAGGGGCCTGCGGCGCATTCTTCCGAATTTTCCCGGGAACTTCGGGCCTTCTCGGCGCGTCTTGTTGCCAGAGCGGCGGCGCATGTCGCCGCCCCCAGAGGAGGATTGGGAATGCGTAGCCTGTTTGCGACCGCCGCTTCCGTCATGGTGCTGGCACTGGCCGGCTGCGGCGACAATGCCACCGAACGCGCCGCGACCGGAGGCATCGGCGGCGCGGTCGTGGCCGGCCCCGTCGGCGCCGTGGCCGGGGCCACGGTGGGGGCCGCGACGGCCGACTGAGGCCAAGAAAAAGGGCAGGGCCCGCGGCCCCGCCCCGTCAGTCATGCAATCGACAAGACCTCAGGCCTTGGCGCGTTCCACATAGGTCAGGTCGGCGGTGTTGATAATCACCTTGGTGCCGACGCCGATATGCGGCGGCACCATGATCCGCACGCCGTTATGCGCCATGGCCGGCTTGTAGCTGGACGAGGCGGTCTGGCCTTTGACCACCGGCTCGGTTTCGACCACCTCGACGGTGACCTTCTGCGGCAGTTCGATGGCGATGGCGACGCCGTTATGGACCTGCAGGAAGACGCTGATGCCGTCTTCCAGGAACACCTTGTCGTCGCCGACCACGTCGGGCGAGACCACGACCTGCTCGTAGCTTTCCGGCTCCATGAAATGGAACCCCTCGCCGTCCTCGTAGAGGAAGTTATAGGCGCGTTCGTCGACATGGGCGCGCTCGACCTGCTCGGTGGTCTTCCAGCGTTCCGAGACCTTGTTGCCGTCGGCGATGCGGCGCAGCTCGACCTGGGTGGTCGGCGTGCCCTTGCCGGGGTGGAAGTTCGTCGCCGTCAGGACGACATGAAGCTTGCCGTCGATCTCGACGACATTGCCTTTGCGAAGGCTGGAGGCGATGACTTTCAAGGCGGTTTCCCTTGCCTGCTTTTCAAATTCCGACGCGCCGGCTATGCCGGCGATGATGAGTTCCCTTAGCGCCTCGCGCGGCCTCGCGCCAGTCGCAAGCAGCGAAAAACGAGGTTCGCGATGAAAACCGCCCTTGAAAGCCCGTGGTGGGACCGAGACCGCCATGCCGGGCGCCGGCCGCTGCTCTTGGCCCGCAACCGCATCCAGCGCGCGCTCCGCGACTGGCTCGAAGCGCAGGATTTCACCGAGGTCGACCCGCTGGCCCTTGCGGTAAGTCCGGGAAACGAGGCGCATCTGCACGCCTTCGAGACCCGGCAGATCGGCAATGACGGGATGCCTCGGCCGATGTATCTGCACACCAGCCCCGAATTCGCCATGAAAAAGCTGCTGGCGGCGGGCGAGGAGCGCATCTTCGCCTTCAGCCATGTCTGGCGCAACCGCGAGCGCGGGGCGTTGCACAGTCCCGAGTTCACCATGCTGGAATGGTATCGTGTCGGCCAGGATTATCGTGTCCTTTTCGATGATTGCGCGCAGTATCTGCGGCATGCCGCAGAATGTGCCGGCACCGAGTTGCTGCGCTTTCGCGGCGCCGAATGCGATCCCTATGCCACGCCCGAGGTGATGACCGTGGCGCAGGCGTTCCGCGATTATGCCGGCATCGACCTGCTTTCGACCTGCGACGGGGTCGAGACCGATGCGGCGGCGTTGCGCGCCCAGGCCGAGGGGCAGGGGATAAGGCTGGCCGAAGATGACGGCTGGTCCGACATCCTGTCCCGGGTGCTGGTCGAGAAGGTCGAGCCGCATCTGGGCCATGGCCGGCCGCTGATCCTCGACCGCTACCCGGCCGCCGAGGCTGCGCTGGCCCGGCGCGCCGCCGACGAGCCGCGCGAGGCCGAGCGGTTCGAGCTTTACGCCTGCGGGGTAGAACTCGCCAACGGGTTCGGCGAACTCACCGACCCGGTCGAGCAGCGCCGTCGTTTCCTGCTGGAGATGGAGCAAAAGGCGCGAATCTATGGCGAGCGTTATCCGCTGGACGAGGATTTTCTGGCCGCGCTGGTCTTCATGCCACCGGCCTCGGGCTGCGCGCTGGGTTTCGACCGGCTGGTGATGCTGGCAACCGGCGCACCGCGGATCGACGAGGTTCTTTGGACGTCCCTTTCGTAAGGCAGGCGCTGGCCCGGGATGTCTTGGGCAGGAGCGAATGCCCGGCGGCGCTTGTTGGGCGGGCTGTTGCCACGGTTGTGATTACGCCTTCCAGCCTGTTCACGGCCCCGCTACTCTGGTCCAAACAATCGAGCGAGGGGTAGAAATGCGGTTTTCATTGCGGGTGTCGGCCACCTTGACGGCTCTGGCGCTGGTGCTGGGCGGATGCACCGGCGGGATCTATCAGCCCGGCGGCGTGGCCCAGCAGAGCCAAGAGATCAAATGGGGCCGCAATCAGAATCCGCCGCCTGCCAAGGTGGCCGGGCTGAACGGCTGGATCCAGGGCTTCAAGGCCAATGCGCGCGCGCAGGGGATCAGTGACGGGACGCTGGATTTCGCCTTCCGCGACGTGACCTACAATCCAGAAGTGGTGCGCCGTTCCCAAAACCAGGCCGAGTTCAAGAAATCGCTCTGGGAATATCTCGAGAACGCGGTTTCGGAAAAGCGCCAGAACAACGGCCGCGCGGCGCTGGCGCAATATGGCGGCGTGCTGAACCGCGTCGAGGCGACCTATGGTGTCGACAAGGAGATCGTCGCCGCGGTCTGGGGTATGGAATCCACCTATGGCGAGCGCCGCGGCGACCTGCCGCTGATCGAGGCGCTGTCGACGCTCTCCTATGAGGGCTATCGCGGCGACTTCTTCCGCAGCCAGCTGATGGCCTCGCTGCGCATCCTGCAAGCGGGCGACATCGACCCCGCGCATATGACCGGCAGCTGGGCCGGTGCCATGGGCCACACGCAGTTCATTCCGACCACCTATCTGGCCTATGCCGTCGACTTCACCGGCGACGGGCGACGCGACATCTGGTCGAACGATCCGTCGGACGCGCTGGCTTCGGCGGCGAATTACCTGGCGAAATCCGGCTGGCAAGCCGGCTTGCCGGCTGCGGTCGAGGTCACGCTGCCCGCCGGCTTCAACACCGGGCTTGCCGGCAAGGGCAAGCGCCGCAGCGTCTCGGAATGGCAGTCGCTGGGCGTGCGGCAGGCGACATCGCGGCCCCTGCCGCCGGCGGGCGCCTCGACCGAGCTGATCATTCCTGGCGGCCCCTCGGGCGCGGCCTTCCTGATCACCCGCAACTTCCACGCCATCCTGCGCTACAACAATGCCGACAGCTATGCGCTGGCGGTCTCGCATCTGGCGGACCGGCTGAAGGGCTATCCGGGCCTGGCCAATCCCTGGCCGGCCGATCATCCCGGCCTGCGCATTGAGCAACGCAAGGAAATGCAGCGGCTGCTGACCGTGCGCGGTTTCGACACGCAAGGCGTGGATGGCAATGTCGGCAGCAACACGACCAACGCGATCAAGGCCTATCAGACCTCGCGCGGTTTGCCTGTCACGGGCGAACCCTCGGCGGTGTTGCTGGAACAATTGCGTCGCGGCTGAGGTAGCCAAGTCCTGGAATGGCGAGCGATGGCAGTGTTGCTGTCGCTCGTCGGGAGCTATCTACTTTACATAATTTCCATTATCACGCAATTTCTCGGTCAGGTTGTGGTGCGACTTTGTTAATTGAAAACGGGCGGTTGCGTCAAGAGACTACCGCCCGTTTTGTCGATTAATCGCGCTTCCGTCCCATGATCCGACCGGCGATTTCTGCCGCCCGATCCTTCCCGAAGGCCCATGCCAGCGCCGCGCCCATGCCGGTCTGATACCAAGGCGGAACGCTTGAGCTAAGGATCACAAACCCTTGTTCTGCAACGTCTTGCAAGCCGGGCGTGAAGCACAGGATGAAGGGCGCGGCCAGAAGCACCGTCCAGAAGTCGTCTTGCCACTTACCGCGCATCGTCGCGCTCGATCATGCCGAGGCGGATTTCGTGGCCATGCACCACCTGGGCGACTTCCGCCAGCCGATCCGCCACCCGGGCCAGATCGCCCGAGACCTGCCGCCAGATGATCCCGGCCAGCACCGCGCAGCCGCCGCCGAACGCCAAGGCAACCTCCTGCCAGCCCATCACTTGACCACCACCCAGAACAGCGTTGCAGCGAACGCCCCGAGCAGAAACGCGCCCATGTCGGTCAGGTCGAGGCCGTCCGCGTCATAGGTCCAGAGACTGCCGTAACCGGGATACTGGCTCAGCACCGCCTCGCGGGCGCTGTCCGCAGCCGAGGCGGCGACGTTGCCCGCGCCCTGCCCGATGCTGCCCAGCAGATCACCGATCGCCATGTCAGCGCCCCTTGACCGAGATATACCAGATCGCCACGCCGGCGACGATCCACGGCGCAGCCTGTTTCAGGTTCTCGGTCATCTCTTCCCCATCGGAAAGCAGCTTGACGCCGAGTGCCCCGAGGACAAGCCGCCCGCCCCATGTGACAACTGCACCCATTTCATTCCCTCATGCGCTGAAAGTGACGTTGTAAAGGTTCGCGAAGGTCAGCCGGACCTTTTTGAGATAGGCTTCCCGGGCCTTGACATATTTGGCGTCCTTGCCCTCGAAACCGGCCCCGCCGTTATAGGCTTTGATGATCCAGTCCAGATTGGGATTGATCCGCGAAAGCCGCTCCATTTCCGCCGTGCCGAAATAAATGCCGCCTTCCTCGGTCAGAAGCGTTTCCTTGCTCGGGGAATAGGCCGTATATCCGGCGCGGTAACAGGTTTCGGCGGTTGCCACCTTCACCTGATAGACGCCGTGCGATGTGCCGTTGTCGCCCGATAGCCGCGGGTTCATGGGGCCGTTCTCGACCTTGGCGATTGCCGCCGCCCAGCCGATGTTGCGTTGCGCCCAGCCGCTGACGTTGCGCATGTTCCGGCGCAGCATGGCCTCGTAGGGGTTCATTTCGACAACCTCGTCAGGCCCGAGGATCGGAACCACCTGCCCGCCCGAGGCCGCTTTGATCGCCGCCGCGCGCGCATCCGCCGCCCGCTTGGGCGCGTCCCATTCCGACATCGGCCGGATATGCGAAAGCCATTCCTCGCCCGCCTCGATAACCGGCGCGAGTTGCGGCAGCATTCCGCGCTTGTAGGCGTAAAAGGCTCCTGCCCCGGCCAGCCCGAGAATAAGAATTCCGCGCGCACCCATCAGTCGTAATCCTCCACGCTCAAACCCAGATGGGTGAATTCCATCGTTGCCTTGAATTTGGGGCTATTGCACAGATAGAAAAGCGCCGTCCGATCATCGACAACGAATTCCATGGGTTCCTTGCCGTCGAAATTCGCCATGAAAGCCGTTGCGTTCATGAAGCCGTCATAGCCGGCGGCTGTTACCCAGTTGTACAATGCTGCATTGTGCATGATCCCGCTATACGCATACATGGTATTGTCATATTCGCCATCCTGAAAGATCGGCGCAAAGGTATTGTTTAGAGCTGCGGCAGGCCTGTGGGACATGAAGGATTTCGGAACCCCGGACAGGATATAGACCATTTCCGAACCATCGGTTGCGCTGTCGTAAATCTTAATCCTGACCCGGCCCTTTTTCATCATCACGCAAAAGCCCTTTTTCTGGGAAACTTGGTCGATGGTATCTTCATCTTTGATGGCGGCGCGCGACAGCAAGGACGTGATGTTGAAAAGATTGCCATCTTTGTTTTCCGGCCCGAAGTTAATAGGCAGGCCCCGCGCAACCGTGGCGTTGATGGCGCGCGGATAGGGGTTGACGATGGTCACATGATCGGCGGGCATCGGATAGCAATGGCCTGCCGGGACGCGCACCGCCTCGGAGCCGATCCGGGCGATGATCCATTGCGCATCGCTGTTCAGCAATGCCAGGGTATTGCGGCCTTCGACCTTCAATTCCGAATAGGGCGCGAGGCGCAGCGCCGAGATATTGACGTTCATTTATTGCTTCCTCACGATGTAAAGAGCCAGAAGCGCAAAGCCCATGATGGAAATCGACAGGTTTTGCAGCGTGTCGGTGAAGTCGCCGGTCTTGGTTTCCGCGATGATCTCAAGCGCCTGCCGCTGGTTTTCAGCCTGATCGTTGGCGACCCGCTCGGCCATGGTCATGGCCTTGCCAACGGTGTCGTTGGACAGCTTGATGATATATTCACCCTTGTCCATCATGCCGCGCAGGTCTTTGCGCGCGCCTTCAAGGGCCTCCATGCCGAAACGGGTAATATCGGCCTGTCCCTTGTTGATGAAGTTCAAGGCGCGGTCCACCATATTGGCAAGCTGCTGGACCGAGGCCGTATTGCCGCGCGACAGGCTGTCCACCATGATCGACATTTGCGAAAGGGCGGCTTTGACCACCTTGTCGTCATTGGCAACGACAATGCTGTCGAGGATCTGTTGACCCTGCTGCATAACCGCCCGGCGGTCCATGACGTTGGTGGTCGTGGTGCTGTTGGTGCTGCTGGAAGCCTTGGACTTAGACCCCATGGAATACCCCCATGGGGATGCCGTCGCCGTCGATGGCGACCGAGGCCCGCCCTGCCCCCATCATCTTGGCGAAGGTGCGCACCTTGGTCGTATGGACCCGCAGCGGCTGGCCCAGCACCTGCGCCGCGCCAAACAGCCCGGTCAGCGCCGCTTTCGCCATGAAGCCCGAGACGGCCCGCGCCGCGAAGATGGTCAGCATATGGCCATCGTCTTCACCGAACACGGCATATCGCCTCGATCAGGTCGTGGGCATTTCGAGGTGTCTGGGAAATGCCATGCGGGATCACGCGACCGGCGACCTGGGGGATGCTTGCGGGATCGGCTTCGAAGCGCTGCTGCGGGACGAGGCGGGCATCCTGAAGGCCCTCGACGATATTCTGTGCCAACGGGGCCAAAAGGCCCGCGTCAACACCCCCGCCCGTGCCTTGGACAGGCTCTATGACGCAGTCAGGCTGAACGAGGATCTGTCCCCGCTCCGCCCGCTGGTGCGCTCGTTCCTTCTTGACAATGTCCCTCTCGCAGCCGGGGAGAACATCTTCGGGGAGGTCGTGCCTGCACGGCGTCGACATGACCTTGCGACGCTCTCCGCGGTGAGCGGAATGTCCAGGTTGCAGGTGAGAGACGTATTCGCCGGCTTGGGACTGTTGTCCGCAGATGACGGCCGACCTTTGAATGCGCTTACCTTCGATGCGGTCGAAAGCGAAGCCGTGGCGTGCGAGCTGTGGGGATCGGTCTCCGCCAACGCGCTGTCTGCCCATCTTGGCTGCGACACAACGACGGCGGCGGCGGTCCTCAACGCGGGATTGGTCGAGAGAGTCTTGGGCAACAGGATTGCTGGTGATCGCGACGCGGATGCCCTGAAGCGGGTCAGCTTGGTCTCCGTTCAGGACCTTCTGGCCATTCTCTTCGAAAATGCCACCACCCTTGCGCTTGTCCCCGTGCAGTTTGCCACCTTGAGCGCGGCTGCGCGCCACGCCCATTGGCAGGTCGACCGGATCATCCGGCTGGCCCTGTCCGGCAGCCTCGACCTTTACGGCATGATCGGGCGGGCTGATTTCGATGGACTACTGATCGATGAACGCCAGTTGCTCCGAATTCTGGAGGCACCACCGATGACGGCCGCGATGTCCAAGGAAGATGCTGCCAACGAATTAGGGGTCGAGGTGCGGATCCTCGAGAACATCATGCGGATTCCCGACGAGAGCGGAGCGCCGATCATCCGGCGTGTTGTCCCGCTCACCGGCCCGCTGAAACGTCGCCATCAGGTCGCGAAGCCCGATTTCGAACAGTTCCGGCACGACCATATCTCGATCCGCGAACTGGCCGAAGCCGAGGGTGCAACGCTCGACGAGATGCATGCAGCCCTGCAGCAGCGCGGGATCTTGCCGATTCTGTCAGACATGCCCGTGGCGACTCAAATCTTCCGCCGATCCGACATCTGACCCGTATCCAAGCCTGAACTCTCGCGAGCCGCCCATCATGGGCGGCTTTTTTTGCTGCGTATCAGAGGTCTCAAACGAGTTTCGATGGGCGTTATTTGCCCTCTGAATGGAACAGCCACGCCGCCGGATTCGAAAACAATCATTGATTCCATTGAATAAATTTCACGGCCATGGTCTCTTATTGGCCGTCATTTCATTTTCAGGCTGTTACAATCCGAGGAGAGCCCCCTTGACCTCGCATCTCAGCTTCGCCGAACGCCGCATCATTGCCGCCCTGTTACAACGCAAGCTCAGCGTGGCACAAATCGCTGTCCAGCTCGGCCGGCACCGTTCGACCGTTCATCGCGAGATCCGCCGCAACTTCTGGCATGATCCCGATGTGCCGATGGCGAATGGCTATTGGCATGTGAATGCGCAGCAGCTCGCGACGGCGCGGCGCAGCCGGCAACGCAAGCTGTTCCGGCATGAGGCTTTGCGGATGGACATGATCGCCCGGCGCCTGACCGAGGAGACCCGGCCGGTGGTCGTCGCGGCGCCCGACTACCTTGATCGGGCCGGACGGCCGGTCCGGCCGGAGGACCTGGCCGGGCATCCGTGCCTCGGCTACCGGATGCATTCGGCGGGCCGCGTGATGCCCTGGCGGTTCGTCGGGCCGACGGGTGAAGTGATGTTCCGGGACGCCACCACGATGGTGTTCAACGACGGAGCGTTGCTGCGGCAGGCCGCGATCCGGGGACTGGGGCTGACCTGCCTGTGGCACCACATGGTAGCGGAGGACCTCGAAACGGGGCGACTGGAGAGCGTGCTGCACGACCGCATCGGACCCTTGCCGGGGTTCTATCTCTACTACCCGTCGCGCGAGGTGTCGCCGGCAATGTCCATCTTCGCCGAGGCGCTGGTCGCCTGGTGCCGTCGCCCCCGCACGCCGTGACCGCAGGCAACAGATACAGCCTGCGCCCGATTTCAGTCAGCCGCCCTGCCTGCCGCTTTGCAGCGGAAGAAATGCGGCGAGCATGCGCAGCGATAATTTGACACTTCGGCAGTGGGCTCTTCCGACACCTTCGTCGCTCGATGCACGAATGTGTACTGTCGGCAATCGCGACCATCCACACCATCGTCCGCGAACAGGGAAGACGCGGACGGAGCAGACGATCATCGCCTTTCTATGGCTGCGCCACACGAGCGATGGGATGTTGGGACCTGAACCCAACGGCAAAGCGGTTCCATGCGTTTATGGTCGTGATGATGAGCGTCAGTTCGACCCTTTCGCGATCATCAAAGGCATCCGCCAGCATCTGGTAATCGGCATCAGGGGCATTCGTCGTTTCCAGCCGTGTCAGCGCCTCGGACCATGCGAGCGCCGCACGCTCTTTTGCATCGAAGGCCGGGCTTTCCCGCCAGGCAGGCAAAACATCCAGTTTTTGCTGTGAAACCCCCGCCGCGCGCGCCTCGGGTGCATGTAGGTTCAGGCAATAGGCGCAACCATTGATCTGCGATACGCGCATTTTCACCAATTCTCGAATTGGCGCTGTGATGGAGAGTTCCTTGGTCGCTTCCTCCAGATCCATCATGGCCTTCATTGCGCCTGGAGCGGCGCGATAATAATTCACCCTACTGGACAAGGTCCGTCCTCCATGTGGTGCTAGTGACCTAGCTTACGCTGCCGATCACTGTCCGCAATGGGCTCTGAACGACGATGACTTCATCCAACTGACCGCATGATCCGGCCCGGCTGCGATGCGTATGTCTCCGCCCGCCCGGATCATGCTATGCTGACAGGACTTGTCGCGTTTCGTCTTGAACTCACCAGCTGCGGTGCGCCTCGCCCCCCGGATCTCCGAGCGTGTTTGAAAAACCAGAGAATCCCGCCAAGGCGGCGGCGGCGCGCGCGCCCCGGCGGGTTTTGCGCAGCTGGCGGGGTCAGGCGGTCGCGGCGCGCAGAGCCTGGCGGCGGGTCACCCGTTCGCGGATCGCCTCGACATCCGTCATCGGGGTCGCGGCGAACAGCTCGCGCGTATAGGGGTGCCGGGGGTCGGCAAAGACCGCCTCGCGGCTGCCCTGTTCCACCGCCTCGCCCTTGTGCATCACCAGCACCTCGTCGGCGATGTAGCGCACCACCGACAGGTCGTGGCTGATGAACACATAGGCCAGGTCGAACTCCTCCTGCAGGTCGGCCAGCAGGTTCAGCACCTGCGCCTGCACCGACAGGTCCAGCGCCGAGACCGGTTCGTCCAGCACCAGCAGCGTCGGGTTCAGCATCAAGGCCCGGGCGATGGCGATGCGCTGGCGCTGCCCGCCCGAGAACATGTGCGGATAGCGGTTGAACACCTCGGGCGGCAGGCCGACCTTGACCAGCATCTCCTCGGCCCGGCGGCGCCGTTCGGCCGAGGGCGTGTCGGTGTTCAGCAACAATGGCTCCATCAGCACGTCGCCGATCTTCTGGCGCGGGTTCAGGCTGCCATAGGGGTTCTGGAACACCATCTGCACCTTGGAGCGCATCTCGCGCGTCAGCCGCTGCGTGCCGATGTCCACCGCCTTGCCGTCGATCAGCAGCTCGCCTTCGGTCGCCGGGTCGATCAGCGCGATGATCCGCGCCAGCGTCGACTTGCCCGAGCCGGATTCGCCGACGATGGCCAAAGTCTTGCCGCGGTCCACCGAAAAGCTGATGCCCTTGACCGCGCGCACCTCGCGCGCCCGGCGGGTCAGCGAGCCGGGAACGTGATAGTCGCGGATGATGTTGCGGCCTTCGACGACATGGGTTCCGGTGCTCATTTCGCGGCCTCCTCGAGGAACGAGCCCACGGTGGGCAGCCGGTCGCCGGTGGCGTTTTCCGGCAGGGCCGAAAGCAGCGCGCGGGTATAGGGGTGCCTGGGCGCCTCGAACAGCGACAGCACGTCGGCCTCTTCCATCTTCTTGCCCTTGTATTGCACCTGCACCCGGTCGGCGGTTTCAGCGACGACGCCCATGTCATGGGTGATCAGGATCAGCGCCATGCCGGTCTGTTCCTGCAATTTCATCAGCAGATCGAGAATCTGCTTCTGGATGGTCACGTCGAGCGCGGTGGTGGGCTCGTCGGCGATCAGCAGGCGCGGGTTGGTGGCGATGGCCATGGCGATCATCACCCGCTGGCATTGCCCGCCCGACATCTGGTGCGGATAGGATTTCAGCTTTTCCTCGGGGTCGGGAATGCCGACCTGGCGGTAAAGCTCCAGCGCCCGGGCCCGCGCGGCGCGTTTCGACAGGCCGGCGTTGAAACGCAGCACCTCCTCGATCTGGTAGCCGGTGGTGAAGCTGGGATTCAGCGAGGCGATGGGCTCCTGGAAGATCATGGTGATCTCGCGCCCGATGATGCGCCGCCGCTGGCGCGGGGTCATCCCAAGCAGGTCCTGGCCGTCGAAGCTCATCTCGTCGGCGGTGACGGTGGCGGTATCGGGCAGAAGCCCCATCGCCGCCAGCATCGACACCGACTTGCCCGAGCCGGATTCGCCGACGATGGCCAGCACCTCGCCCTTGTCGACACGCACGTCGATGCCGTCCACGGCGGTGAAGCTGCCGGTCGAGGTGGCGAAGCGCACGGTCAGGTTGCGGATTGTCAGCAAGGCCATGGCTCAGCTCCGCTTCAGTTTCGGGTCGAGCGCGTCGCGCAGACCGTCGCCCATCAGGTTGATCGCCAGCACCGAGACCAGGATGGCCAGGCCGGGGAAGGTGACGACCCACCAGGCGCGCAGGATGAACTCGCGCGCCTCGGCCAGCATGGTGCCCCATTCCGAGGCCGGCGGCTGCGCGCCCATGCCGAGGAAACCCAGCGCCGCGGAGTCGAGAACCGCCGAGCTGAAGGAAAGCGTCGCCTGCACGATCAGCGGCGCCAGACAGTTGGGCAAGATGGTCTTGAACATCAGCCGCAGGTTCGAGGCGCCCGCGACCTTGGCGGCGGTGACGTATTCGCGCGCCTTCTCTCCCATCACCGCGGCGCGGGTCAGGCGGGCGAAATGCGGCTGGTAGACGATGGCGATGGCGATCATCGCATTGGTCAGGCCCGGCCCCAGCACCGCCACCAGCACCAGCGCCAGCAGCAGCGATGGGAAGGCCAGCACCACGTCCATGACCCGCATGATCACCGAGTCGACCCAGCCGCCGAAGAAGCCGGCGACAAGCCCGATGACGATGCCGCCGGTCAGGGCGATGGCAACGACGACGATGCCGATGAACAGCGAATATTGCGCGCCGTAGATCAGCCGCGACAGCATGTCCCGGCCCACCGCATCGGTGCCCAGCAGGAAGCCGGCGCGGCCGCCCTCTTGCCAGATCGGCGGCACCAGCAGCGCGTCGCGATACTGCTGCGTGGGGTCATGCGGGGCGATCAGTGCCGCGAAGACGGCGGTCAGCACCAGCAGGACGAAGACGACGAGGCCGATCACCGCGCCGCGGTTCTGGCTGAAGTAGAACCAGAACTCGCGCAGCATCCGGCGGCGAATGGCTGCGTCCGAGATCTTGACGGTGGTATCGGTCATTTGTGCCGGATCCTCGGGTTGATGAGACCATAGGTCAGGTCGACGATCAGGTTCACGATCATCACGATGGCGGCGATCAGCAGCAGGCCCGACTGCACCACCGGATAGTCGCGGCGCGAGATCGAATCGATCATCCACTTGCCGATGCCGGGCCAGGAAAAGATCGTCTCGGTCAGGATGGCGCCGGCCATCAGCACGCCGATCTGCAGGCCGATGGTGGTGATCACCGGGATCATGGCATTGCGCAGCGCATGCACGCCGATCACCCGGCGCGGCGACAGGCCCTTGGCCTTGGCGGTGCGGACGTAATCCTCGCCCATCACCTCGAGCATGGCCGAGCGGGTCTGGCGCGCGATCACCGCCAGCGGGATGGTCGCCAACACGATCGAGGGCAGGATCAGGTGGCTCAGCGCCGAGGCGAAGGCGCCCTCCTGACCGGAAAGCAGGCTGTCGATCAGCATGAAGCCGGTCACCGACGGGAAGAAATACATCAGCGAGATGCGCCCCGAGACCGGCGTCCAACCCAGCACGCCCGAGAACAGGATGATGAGCAGCAGCCCCCACCAGAAGATCGGCATCGAAAACCCGATCAGCGCCCCGGTCATCGAGATCTGGTCGAACCAGCTGCCGCGCTTGATCGCGGCGATGACGCCCACCGGCACGCCGATCAGCGTGGCCAGGACGATGGCGACCAGCCCCAGCTCGACCGTGGCCGGGAACAGCGCCAGGAACTCGGCCAGCACCGGCTTCTTGGTCACCAGCGAATTGCCCAGGTCGCCCTGCAGCAGGTTGCCGAGATAGTGGAAATATTGCTGCCAGACCGGCTTGTCATATCCGAGCTGCGCCGCGATCTGGGCGTAGCGTTCGGGCGAGACGCCGCGCTCGCCGGCCATCAGCAGCACCGGGTCGCCGGGCAGCAGCCGGATGAAGCCGAAGGCCACCAGCGTGATCCCGATCATCGTCGGGACCAGGTAAAGCAGTTTCTTGAGGATGAATCTGAGCATCGAACCCTGACCTAAGGGCCGTGCAGGGGGCTTCCCCCGCACGGCCGCACGAGTATCAATCCGGGGCTGACCTTATTCGGTCAGGTCCACGGATTCGAAGGTGTAATCGCCCAACGGCGACTGCACGAAGCCGGTCACGTTCTTGGCCATCGGCACATATTGCGTCGAATGCGCCAGCGTGGCCCAGGGCGCCTCTTGCTTGAAGATGACCTGCGCCTCTTCGTAGAGCTTGACCCGCTCGTCATGGTCCGAGCTGGCCTTGGCCTTGGCCAGCAGGTCCGAGAACCCCTGGTTGCACCAGAAGGCGCGGTTGGCGCCGCCCGGGGTGGCCGCGGCACAGCTGAGCAGCACCGACAGGAAGTTGTCGGGGTCGCCGTTGTCGCCGGTCCAGCCCAGGATGACGGCGCCCTTGCGGCCTTCCTCCATCGACTTCTTCAGATATTCGCCCCATTCGTAGCTGATGATCTCGACCTTGACGCCGACCTTGGCGAAATCGCTCTGGATCATCTCGGCGGCACGGCGGGCGTTGGGCATATAGGGGCGCTGCACCGGCATGGCCCAGACTTCCATGGTCAGGTCCTTGACGCCCGCATCCTCGAGCATCTTCTTGGCGGCCTCGGGATCGTACTTATCGTCCTCGATGGCGTTGTTATAGGACCACATGGTCGGCGGGATCGGGTTCTTCGCCACTTCGGCGCTGCCCTGATAGACCGCCTCGACCAGGGCCTTCTTGTCCATGGCCATGTTCAGCGCCTTGCGGACCTCGGGCTTGTCGAAGGGCGCGACGGTGGTGTTATAGGCCAGATAGCCGACGTTCAGGCCCGCCTGCTCGTCCAGCTTGAGATTGGGGTCGGCCTTGATCTCGGCCAGGTCGGCGGGGGCCGGATAGGGCATCAGGTGGCATTCGCCGGCCTTGAGCTTCTGCAGCCGCACCGAGGCGTCGGGGGTGATGGCAAAGACCAGATCGTCGATCTTGGGCGCCTCGCCCCAGTAATCGGCGTTCTTCTGGTAGCGGATCACCGCGTCCTTCTGATAGGCGACGAACTTGAAGGGGCCGGTGCCGATGGGGGCGTTGTTCAGGTCTTCCTTGGTGCCGGCGGTCTCCAGCGCGTCGGCATATTCCTTGGACACGATCGAGACGAAGGGCATCGCCACGTTGGCCAGGAATGGCGCCTCGGGCTGGTTCAGGGTGAATTTCACCGTGTGGTCGTCGACCTTCTCGATGGACTTGATCAGCTTGTCCATCTCCATCGAGGAGTAATATTCGTAGGTGATGCCGGGAATATATTCGTGCCAGGGATGGTCGGCCTTGGCCTGACGCTCGAAGGTGAAGATCACGTCATCGGCGTTGAAATCGCGCGAGGGGGTGAACTTGTCGTTGGAGTGGAATTTCACGCCCTGGCGCAGGTGGAAGGTATAGGTCAGCCCGTCCTCGCTGACCTCCCAGCTTTCGGCCAGCGCCGGCTCGATTTCGGTGGTGCCGGGCTTGAACTGCACCAGGCGGTTGTAGACCGCATGGCCCGAGGCATCGAAGGTGGTGCCGGCCGTATAGGGCGCCGGGTCGAAGCCTTCGGGAGAGCCTTCCGAGCAATAGACGAAGGTCTTGGCGTGCAGCGGCGCCGCAGCCATCAGCGCAAAGGCCGACGCCGCAAGCATGCGGGTGGAGAAGAACGACATAATGCCTCCCATGTCTAGAGATATTCCCTGCCCTGATGCAAACGAATCTGCCTGACAGGTCAAGTGCTCTGCCGGGGCTGACCGTCACTTTGCTGGAATGACGCAGCGAAACGCCGAAAAATCCGGCAGGATTCTGTCGTTTCGCCAGCCAGACCCGGGGAAGAAAAGGCAGACCTTGCCCGCCGGAACGGCCGGCGCGCGGCGCTCAGGCGTTGTCGCGCTGCCAGATCCAGTCGTGATCGGGATGATTCTCGTAACGCCATTTGCGGATCGGGCCGGCCATGACGTTCAGGTAATACATCTCGTAGCCATAGGGCACGCCGCAGGGGTGGTGGCCGCGCGGCACCAGCACAAGATCGTGGTTCTTGACCGCCATGGTCTCGTCCAGGCTGCCGTCCTCGGTAAAGACCCGCTGGATGCCGTAGCCCTGCGGCGGATTCAGCCGGTGGTAATAGGTCTCCTCCAGATAGGTCATCCTGGGAAAGTCATCCTCATCATGGCGATGCGGCGGATAGCTCGACCAGTTTCCTGCCGGGGTGAAGACCTCGGTGACCAGCAGGCTGTCGCAGAAATCCTCGGCCTCCATGGCGATGTTGTTGATGAAGCGGGTATTGGCGCCCTGCCCGCGCTGGGTCAGCGCGATGCCCTCGGGTCCGATGCGGCGCGCGGGATGCCCGCCCTTGCCGGGGGCAAGGCAGACGGCCAGCGTCAGCGGCGTCACGGCCTCGGCCCGCCAGTCGCTGCCATCGGGCAGATAGAGGCAATGCGGCGGCGTCTTCTCGAACACGTCCAGCCGCGCGCCCATCTCGCCCCAGTCGCGGCCGGCGCCGCCGATGCGGGCCTTGCCCTCGACGATCACCAGGATCGCTTCCATGCCGCCGGTATGGCCCTCGGCCACTTCGCCGGGCGCGAGCCGCCAGAGGTCGAAGCCGACATAGGACCAGCCCGCGTCTTCCGGGGTCAGGTGATGGACAAGACCGTGCCGGCCGGCCGGCTTGCGCAACAGGTTCATGGCTCCTCCTTGCGGATGATGAACAGCGCCACGACAAGATAGATCCCCGCCGCCCCGAACAGGATGGCCCAGAACAGGTTCCCGGTCGCCAGCTCGACGCCCGCCCAGGCAAGCGGCAGCAGCGCGCAGAGAATGCGGACCCAAAGCGGGCGGAAGAACGGGTGTTGGGGATCGACCAGCATGGCGACAGGTTAGTGAAGACCGGCGGCCCGCGCCATATCCTTCAGCGCCTTCAGGCCCAGCGACTGGTATTCCAGCGGGTTGCGCTTGTCGGGATCCTGCTCGGCCTCGATCACCAGCCAACCGTCATAGCCGGCCTCGGCCAGGATCTTCAGCAGCGGTCGGAAGTCGATGGCGCCCTCGGGATCGCCGGGCACGGTGAAGGCCCCGGCAAGCACGCCCTGCAGGAAGCTCATGTCCCGGGCGCGCACTTCCTCGGTCACGGCGCGCCGGATGTTCTTGGCGTGGAAATGCGCCACCCGGCCGACATGTTTCTTCAGCACCGCCTCGGGGTCGCCGCCGCCGAAGGTGCAATGCCCGCTGTCGAACAGCAGATGCGTCGCCGGGCCGGTCGCGGCCATGAAGGCGTCGATCTCCTCGGGGCTTTCGACCACGGTGCCCATGTGGTGGTGATAGGCCAGCGTGATGCCCTGCCCGGCCAGATACTGGGCGAATTCCTCCATCCTGCGGCCGAACTCGGCCATTTCCGCGGCGCCCAGGCGCGGCCGGGCGTTGACCGGCACATCGGGCCGCCCATGCACGGTGTTCGAACATTCGCAGACGATGCAAACCTTGCAGCCATTGGCCTTGAGCCTGGCCAGGTGCTCTTGCACCGCCGCGATCTCCTCCTCGACCGAGCGGCTCAGCAAGGCGGTCGAATACCAGCCCGAGACGAACTGCAACCCGTAGCGGCCCAGAAGGTCCTTGAGCTGCTGCGGGTCCGAGGGCCAGCGATGGCCGTTCTCGATGCCGTCGAAGCCGATGACTTCGCCCGCCTCGTGCAGGATCTGCTCGGTCGGGATATGGGCGCCGATCGACCGGTCGTCGTCATTGGCCCAGGCGATGGGATTGGTTCCAAAGCGGATCATGGGGGATTCCTTCAATTGACGAGCGTCTGGTTGCGGCGGTTTTCGATGTATCGGGCATAGGCGTCCTTCAGCCTGTCCGAACCGCCGGTCTGCGGGACGGCGACGTCCCACCAGTGGCCGGCCCCTTGCAGCCCATCGCCGGGGCCGGGTTCGGCGGTGGTGTCGATGACGATCACGGTCGGGATGTCGCGGGACCGCGCCTTGGCGATCTGCGTCTCCAGATCGGCGATGTCGCGGGCCTTGACGGCATGGGCGCCCATCGACGCGGCATGCGCCACGAAGTCGATCTGCGGCTGCGTCTCGACATTGCAATCGGCATACAGGTTGTTGAAGGCCACGCCGCCGGTGCCGGCCTGCAGGCGGTTGATGCAGCCATAGCCGCGGTTGTCGGTCAGCACCACGGTGAAGGGCACGCGCCGCATCACCGCCGTCGCCAGTTCGGAATTGGCCATCATGTAACTGCCGTCGCCGACGAAACAGATCACCTCGCGCTCCGGGCGGGCGAGCTTCAGCCCCATGGCGCCGGCGATCTCGTAGCCCATGCAGCTATAGCCGTATTCCATGTGATAACCGCCCTGCGCCGGCTGCCAGAGCAGCTTCAGCGCGCCGGGCATGGTGCCGGCCGCGCACATGGCGATGGCCTCGGGGCCGGCGGCGCGCTGCACCGCGCCGATCACCTGCGCGTCGGTCGGCAGCGCATTGCCCTCGGCCGGCGCCGCGCAATGCAGGTCCACCGCCGCCAGCCATTCGGCGCGGGCCCGTCCGTCGAAAGCCGCGCGGTAATCGCCCAGCGCCGCCGTCAGTTCCTCCAGCGCCACGCGGGCATCCGCGACCAGGCCCAGCGCGCCATGCTTGGCTGCATCATGGCCCTGCACGTTGATCGACACGAGCCGCCCGGAAAACAGCGTGCGCGAGCCGGTGGTGAAGTCCTGCAGCCGGGTGCCGACACCGATCACCAGATCCGCCGCGGCCAGAGCCGCATTGGCCGCCGCCGAACCATCGACGCCCGAGGCCCCCAGGTTCATCGCATGCGCCTGCGCGAGCGCCGACTTGCCGGCCTGGGTCTCGGTCACCGGGATACCGTGGCGGCTGGCGAAATCACCCAGCGCCGCCTCGGCCCCGGAATAGATCACGCCGCCGCCGCAGACGATCACCGGCCGCACGGCGGCGCGGATCAGCGCCGCAACCTCCGCCAGTTCGCCGGCATCGGGCCCGGGCCGGCGGATCCGCCAGACCCTGGGGGCAAAGAACGCCTCGGGCCAGTCGTAAGCCTCGGCCTGCACGTCCTGGCAGAATGCCAGGCAGGCGGGGCCGCAATTGGCCGGATCGGTCATCACCCGCAACGCGCGCGGCAGCGCGGTCAGCAATTGCTCGGGCCGCTGGATGCGGTCGAAATAGCGGCTGACGGCACGGAAGCAATCATTGGCGCTGACCGTGCCGTCATCGAAATCCTCGACCTGCTGCAGCACCGGATCGGGCCGGCGGTTTGCGAAGACATCGCCCGGAATGAACAGCACCGGCAGGCGGTTCACATGCGCCAGCGCCGCCGCCGTCACCATGTTGGTCGCCCCCGGGCCGATGGAACTGGTCACCGCCTGGCAACGCCGTCGGGCATGACCCTTGGCATAGGCGATGGCGGCATGGGCCATGGTCTGTTCGTTCTGGCCGCGCCAGGTCGGGAAGGCGTCGCCGATGCCCTGCAGCGCCTCGCCCAGGCCGGCGACGTTGCCATGGCCGAAGATCGCCCAGCAGCCCTCGACGAAACGCTCGCCCGCCTCGGTCCTCTGCACCGACAGCCAGCGCACCATCGCCTGGGCTGCGGTCAAGCGGATGGTGCTCATACCGGTTCCTCCTTCTTGGCCATGGCACGCGCCTCGTCCCAGATACCGCTCAGCCGCGCGAAGCGACCGGCCATCTGAGAGACGGCCTCCTCGTCCGACACTTCACCCTTCAGCCAGCGCCGCACCACCTCGCCAAAGATCGTCCGGCCGACGGCGAAGCCCTTGACCAGCGGAAAGGCCGCCGCCACCGCGAAACTGGCGCTCAGCGCGGCCTCGGGCGCGTCGAGCCCCAGCACCACGATACCGCGGGTATGGCGGTCGTGATCCTCGATGGCGGCGATGGCGTTGGACCAGGCCGCGCGGGTCCGCATCGGCTCGAGCTTCCACCAGTCGGGATAGATGCCGATGGCATAGAACTGGCGGATCAGCGTCGCCGTGGTCGCGTCATCGACCGGCCCGACCTTCGAGGGAATGATCTCCAGCAGGAATTCCAGCCCGTTGCGGCGCGCGGCGGCGAACAGGCGCTTGACGGTTGCCTCCTGCGCGGCGCGCGTCTCGGCATCATCCTCGGGATGGCAGTAGCACAGCACCTTGACCACGTTCTCGCGCGCCCATTCGGCCAGCGCGCCGCAATCCGGGCCCAGCTCCGGCTCCAGGTCCAGCGGCCGCGAGCCCGGCCATTCGCAGGGCCGGCCGATCCACAGCCCGGTCCCCGAGGCCCGATGCAGCGCCCGCCGGCCGATGCGGTTGTCGCAAAGGATGCCATGGCCCGGCCGGCCATCCGCCACCTGCAGCGCCGCCTGCAGGCAGAGTTCCTTGAAGGTCCCGCCCTTTTCCGGCGTGTAGCCCGGCATCTCCTCGATCTGCGCGCGGTGGTCGAAGGCAAAGACCCGCATGGTGGACCAGTCGCCCGCGCCGGGATTGCTGCGGTTGGTGGCCCAGTAGACCTGTTCCAGTTCCGCATCGTTGCGCAGGTCCGGCCGCAGGACGCCGCGTTTGAGGAAAAACTCCAGCTCCACCAGCGACGGATAGGCCGGGGTGCAGCCGTGGCGCGAGACCGCGAAGGCGCCGCAGGCATTGGCGTATTCCAGCGCCTTCGGCCAGGCCTTGTCGTCCAGCCAGCCCTTCAGCAACCCCGAGAAGAAGCCGTCGCCGGCGCCCAGCACGTTGAACACCTCGATCGGGAAGCCGGGGCCGGTCTGGCCTTCATCGAGGCTGTCCGGGATTGCGCCCTCGAAGGCCACCGCACCGGCTGCGCCGCGCTTGCAGACCAACGTGGCGGTGCTGACCGCGCGCACCGCGCGCAGCGCGGCGATGGTGTCGGTGCTGCCGCCGGCGATATGGAACTCCTCCTCGGTGCCGACGATCAGGTCGAAAAGCGGCAGTGTCGCCTGCAGCCGGGCAGTCACCGCGGCGCTTGCGACGAAGCGGCTCTCTCCCTCGCCATGCCCGGCCACGCCCCAGAGATTCGGGCGATAGTCGATGTCCAGTGCCGTCCGCGCGCCGTGCTTGCGCGCCAGGTTCAGCGCCTTCAGCACCGCCGCCTCGGTGCGCGGATGCGACAGATGCGTGCCGGTCGCCAGCACCGCGCGGGCCTCGGCGATGAAACCCTCGTCGATATCCGCCTCGCTCAGCGCCATGTCGGCGCAGTTCTCGCGATAGAAGATCAGCGGGAAACTGTCCTCGTCGCGGATCCCCAGCAGCACCAGCGCCGTCAGCCGCTCGGGGTCGGTGGCGACGCCGCGCACATCCACGCCCTCGCGGACCAGCTGTTCGCGGATGAAGCGGCCCATATGCTCGTCGCCGACCCGGGTGATCACCGCCGAGCGCAGCCCCAGACGCGCCGTGCCGCAGGCGATGTTCGTCGGAGAGCCGCCGATATATTTGGCGAACGATCCCATGTCCTCCAACCGGCCGCCGACCTGCTGGCCGTAGAGATCGACCGACGAACGGCCGATGGTGATGACGTCCAGCGTCTTCGTCATGCCGGGCTCCCCGCAGATACCGCGACGGAGTTGCGCAGGTGCTCCATGCTGGCGCGCAGCGCGGTTTCGATATCCTCCAGCGCATGCACCTCGGGCGCGAAGGGCTCGAAACTGACCGGGCCGTCATAGCCGTCCGCCAGCAGCGCCTGCAGCTGCGCGACGTTCTCCAGCCGGTCATCGGCGTCGACCAGCACGCGATGTCCGTCCAGCATCGCCGCGACCGCCAGCGCCGGATCGGTCACGCCCGAGACATGCACGAGGCCGGTGCGATGCGGGAAGAATTCCGTCTCGCCCGCCAGATGATGGTGGAACGTGTCGTGCAGCAGGCGGAAGGCGTCGAAACCGCCGGCCTCGGCGATGGCGGCCACCGCCTCGGCCTTGCGGCGCAGCGAACTTTGCGGAAAGCCCAGCGGCTCGACCAGCCCGGTCAGCCCGCGCGGCCGCAGGATGTCGCGCAGCCTGTCCAGCGCCGCCACCGTCCGGGAATGCGCGATCTCGGTGCCGTCGTTCAACGGGCACAGCACCAGCGCCTCCGCCCCTGCCCCGGCGGCGAGATCGGCCAGCCGCTCGGCGCGGGCAGCCAGATCGTCGCTCCACCGGTTGAAGGGATAGAGGGCGTTGACCGACAGGATCGCGACGCCGGCATCGGCGGCCAGGCGGGCGACCTCGGCCGGGGCCTGCCCGGTCACGTCGGGCAGGTCGTTGCGGATCTCGACCTCGGTGCAGCCCAGGCGGCGGGCCAGGGCGAAGAACTCGGCCAGCGGCAGGCGCGGGGCGACGATATGGTTCAGGGCGAAGCGCATGGCGGAACCTCAGGCGTAAAGGGCGGGACGGGCGGGCAGGTCGATGGCGACGGCCTCGCCCGCGGCGTCCTGGGCGGCGACGCAGGCATCGGCGGTGACGGCGGCGACATAGCCGTCCCAGGCGGTCGGGCCGGCGGCGGTGCCCTGGGCCGCCGCCTTCAGGAAATCGGCCAGTTCGTAATCGTAGCTGTCGATGAAGCGGTCCTTCCAGTCCATCAGGATCGGCTGGCCCAGCACGGCACCCGAGCGGGTCTGGATGCCCATCGGCTCGGGCAGCCGGGCGATGCCGTCCTCGCCCACGATCTCGCATTGGATGTCGTAGCCGTAATGGCAGTTCACGAAGACCTCGACGTCGATCACCACGCCGCCGGCGGTCTCCAGCACCACCACCTGCGGGTCGCGCAGGTTTTCATGGGCGCGGGGCGACTTGCGCGGAAAGAACACCCGGGCGCTGACATAGTCGTCGTCGAGCAGCCAGCGCAGCACGTCGATCTCGTGGATCAGCGTGTCGTGGATCGCCATCGGCGTCAGGTAATTCTCGCCCACGCGCGGGTTGCGATGCGCGGCATGGACCATCAGCGGCGCGCCGGTCACTCCGGCGACCGCCTTTTTCAGCGCGACATAGCCCGGATCGTAGCGGCGCATGAAGCCGACCTGCACCAGCCGCCTGCCGGCGGCCTGCTCGGCCTCGACGATGCGCTTCGCGCCCTCGGCGGTGGTGGCCAGCGGCTTTTCGCAGAAGCAGGGCTTGCCGGCGGCGATGGCGGCCAGGACATAACCCTCATGCGTCTGGCCCCAGGAGCAGACCAGGATCGCATCCACATCCGCATCCTTGATCAGCGCATGCGCGTCGTCGAAGATCCGCGCCTCGGGGGCGTGGTCGCGCTGGCAGGTCTCGGCATGGGCGCGGTTCACGTCGTTCAGCGCCGTGACCCGGGCGCCGGCCAGCACCCGGTTGATGCGCCGGGTATGGTCCTGGCCGATGGCGCCGGTGCCGATGACTCCGATCTTCAAGATCATGGGGATATGCTCCGATAGGGTGTTTCAGAAGACCACGGCGCGGCCGATCTCGGCGGACCGGGCCATGCCGTGGATGATGCGTTCGATGGCGAGGCCGGCGGTAAAGTCGGGCCAGGCCGGGCTGCCGGTCTCGATGGCCTCGCGCAGCAGCTGCGCCTCGACCACCTTCTGTTCGTTGAAGCCGAAATTATGCCCGCCCGCCGGGCAGAAGGCGGCGAAGCCGGGCTGCGCCGGGCCGGTCAGGATGCGGCGGAAGCCGTCCGCCTGCGCCGCGCCGGGCTGATAGAGCCACAGTTCGTTCATCCGCTCCTGATCGAAGCGCAGCGTGCCTTCGCTGCCCTGCACCTCCCAGGCCAGGCGGCAGCGATAGCCGCGCGCCACCCGCGAGCAGGAAAACTCGCCCGAGGCGCCCGAGTCGAAACGGATCAGCGCCTGGGCCTGGTCCTCGTTCTCGACCCGCGCCGTTCCGTCCTGGTGCGGACGTTCGGCGATCACGGTATCGGCCTGCGCATAGACGCGGGCCACCGGCCCCATCAGCGCCAGCATGACCGAGACCAGATGGCAACCCAGATCGCCGAGCGCCCCCAGCCCGCCGTCCTTGCGGGTCAGCCGCCAGCTCCAGGGCAGGCCGGGGTCGGCCATGTAATCCTCGTCATAGACGCCGCGGAAATGGAGCCTTCGGCCGATGGCCCCTTGCGCCACCAGGTCCACGGCGGCGCGGAAGGCGGGCGAGCGGGTGTAGTTGTAGCCCAGCATCGTCACCCGCCCCGAGGCGCGGGCGGCCGCCTCCATCGCCTCGGCATCCGCGACGGTCAGGGCCATGGGCTTTTCCAGCCAGACATGCTTGCCGGCCGCCAGCGCCGCCTCGGCCATCTCGCGATGCAGGCCGTTCGGCGTGGTGATGGACACCACGTCCACCGCCGGATCGGCCACCGCCACCCGCCAGTCGCCGCTGGCGCGGGCAAAGCCCCATGACGCGGCCAGGGATGCGGCCTTGTCGGCGGGCGTGTCGGCCAGGATCTCCAGCCGGGGCGGCTGGCCGCCGAAGGCGGTGGCGAGGTTGCGCCAGGCCATGGCGTGGCATTTGCCCATGAAGCCGGTGCCGATCAGCGCGACACCCAGGGAAGCGCGGGCCATCGCTCAGACCTTCTTGCGCTTCTTCTGGCGATAGACATCGGCCACCACGGCGGCGACGATGATCACGCCCTTGATCATCTCCTGATAGTAGGCGTCGAGCCGCAGGAAGGTGAAGCCCGAGATGATGACGCCGAAGATCACCATGCCGATCATCGTCCCCAGGATCGAGCCCCTGCCCCCGGTCAGCGATACCCCGCCGATCACCGCCATGGCGATGGCGTCGAGTTCGTACATGGTGCCCATGCCGGCCTGCGCCGTCAGGCCGCGCGCCGCCACCACGATCCCGGCCAGAGCCGACAGAAGCCCGGCGATGGCATAGATCTTGACCAGCTGCCTTTCGACATTGATGCCCGAGACGCGCGCCGCCTGCGGGTTGGCGCCGATGGCATAGGTGAACTTGCCATAGCGGGTGTATTTCAGCGCGACGTGGAAGATCAGCGCCACCACCAGGAAGATGAAAACCGGCGTCATGCCCTTGCCGATGGCGGCGAAGCTGTCCGAGGGGAAGCTGATCGGCTGGCCCTTGGTATACCATTTGGCAAAGCCGCGCGCCGTCACCATCATGCCCAGCGTGGCGATGAAGGGCGGAATTTTCGTATAGGCGATCAACGCGCCATTGATGATGCCGCAGATCAGCCCGAACAGCAGCCCGACGGCCAGCGGCACCAGCACCGGCAGGCCGGTCAGCGCCGGATAGACCGCGCGTTCGTATCCCGCCGCCTGCGCCAGGCTCATCGAGACCATGGCCGTGGCGCCGACGATCGAGCCCGACGACAGGTCGATGCCGCCCGAGATGATCACCTGCGTCACCCCGATGGCGATGATGCCCACCACCGAGACCTGCAGGATCATGATCGACAACCGCTGCCAGTTGCCCAGGAAACTTTGCCCCTGGGTGATCCAGCCCAGGATCTCGAAGGTCAGGCTGATGCCGACCAGCACCAGCAGGATGTTGAGTTCCGCCATCATCGGGCGGTGGCGGCGCTGCGGCGCGGCCATGCTTGCGTCTGACATGAGGCCTTCCTTCCCGTTACTTCGCGGCCAGCGACATGATCTTGACCTGATCGGCCTCGGCCCGGTCGAGGAAGCCCGACACATGGCCTTCATGCATGACCATGATGCGGTCGCTCATGCCCAGGACCTCGGGCATTTC
Organism: Paracoccus sp. TOH; assembly: GCF_030388245.1. Taxonomy (NCBI): domain Bacteria; kingdom Pseudomonadati; phylum Pseudomonadota; class Alphaproteobacteria; order Rhodobacterales; family Paracoccaceae; genus Paracoccus; species Paracoccus sp. TOH. Next base: position 1,778,734 of record NZ_CP098360.1, on the reverse strand, counting down.
CGAGGAAATCATGATGACGGCCACGCCCTGCGCGGCCAGCTTGGTGATCAGGCGGTGGATCTCGGACTTGGCGCCGACGTCGATGCCGCGCGTGGGTTCGTCCAGGATCAGGATGCGCGGCTCGGTCAGAAGCCAGCGCGCGATCAAGAGCTTCTGCTGGTTGCCGCCCGACAGGTTCTCGACCGTCTCGTGCAGGCTTGGGGTCTTGACCCGCAGCGTCGCGGCCATCGCCTCGGCCTTGGCGGTGATGGCCTTCTGGTCGATGAAGCCGTTCTTCACATGGCCGCGGGTGATCAGCGCCGACTGGATGTTTTCCAGGCAGTCGAGGATCAGGAAGCAGCCGGTCTCCTTCCTGTCCTCGGTCAGGAAGGCCATGCCATGCGCCATGGCGTCCGAAGGACAGGTGATGCGCACATGCCGGCCGTCGATCAGCATGTCGCCGATGGGCGCGGGATGCACGCCGAAGATCGCCTCGGCCACGTTCGAGCGTTTCGAGCCGACCAGCCCGGCGATGCCCAGGATCTCGCCCTTGCGGACGCTGAAGCTGACGTCTTGGAACACGCCCGGCAGGGTCAGGTTGCGGACCTCGAGCACGGTCTCGCCGATCTCGCAGTCGATCTTGGGGAACATCTCGGTGATCTCGCGGCCGACCATCATGCGGATGATGTCGTCGCGGGTCACGCCGCTGGAGGGATGCGTCCCGACATACTTGCCGTCGCGGAACACGGTGAACTCGTCGGCGATCTCGAACAGCTCGTTCATCTTGTGGGTGATGTAGACGATGCCGATGCCGCGCGATTTCAGGTCGCGGATGATGGCGAAAAGATGCGCGACCTCGGTCTCGGTGATGGCGCTGGTCGGCTCGTCCATGATCAGCACGTCGGAATCATAGCTGACCGCCCGGGCGATCTCGACCATCTGCTTCTGCGCCACGGTCAGCTCGCTGACCTGGGCATCGGGGTCCAGCCGGATGTTCAGCCTGCCCAGCAGATCGGCGGTCATCTGCCGCATGCGGCCGTGATCGACCAGGCCAAGGCGGTTCAGCGGCTCGCGCCGGATCCAGATGTTCTCGGCCACCGTCATCCAGTTCATCAGGTTCAGCTCCTGATGGATCATGGCGATGCCCGAGTTCAGCGCGTCGAGCGGGGTCTTCACGCTCAGCGGCTGGCCGGCAAAGCGCACCTCGCCGCTGTCGGGCGTATAGACCCCGGCGATGATCTTCATCAGCGTCGATTTTCCGGCGCCGTTCTCGCCCATCAGCGCGTGGACGGTGCCCGGGCGGATCTTCAGCTGCACCCCGTCCAGCGCCTTCACGCCCGGGAATTCCTTGGTGATATTGTCGACTTCCAGAATGAACTCGCCCTGCCAGGCGTTGGTGCGGTCAAGCATCGGCTTCCCCCCTGTCTTGATCCGGCGGGGCCGGCGCGGCCCCGCCGCAAGGCTCAGTTCCTGGACAGGAACTGGTCCAGGTTCTGGGGCGTGACGAGCTGGAAGGGCACGTAGACCTTTTGCTCGACCGCCTCGCCGCGGGCAAGTTTCAGCGCCGTATCGACGGCGCCATGCCCCTGCCCGGCGGCGTCCTGGAACACCGTCACGTCCAGGTCGCCGGCCGTCATCGCCGCCAGCGCGTCCTGCGTCGCGTCGACGCCGCCGATCACCACCGAAGCCATGTCGCGACCGGCCGATTTCAGCGCCTGGATGGCGCCGATGGCCATTTCGTCATTGTTCGAGATCACCGCGTCGAACTCGGTCCCGGCGGACAGCCAGTTGCTGACCAGATCGGCGCCCTGGGTGCGTGACCAGTTCGCCGTCTGCTCCTGCACGATGGTGATGAAGCCGCATTCCGGCGTCGCCAGCACGTCCTTGATGTCCTGGGTCCGCATCCGCGCCGCCTGGTTCGACAGCTCGCCCATCAGCACCACGGCCTTGGCTTCGGTCTTGCCCTGCTCTTTCAAGAGCCGGCAGATCTCCTGCGTTTCCAGCGTGCCGGATTCCTTTTCGTCCGAGGCGACGAAGGCCTGCTTCTCGGGCAGGCTGTCCAGGTTCACCGGCTGGCGGTTGACGAAGACCAGCGGGATGCCGGCATTCTGGGCCGCGGCGCTCATGGCGATGGTGGCATCGGTGTCGACCGGGTTCACGATGATCGCATCGACGCCCGAGGCCACGAAATTCTCGATCTGGTTCAGCTGCTTGCCGACATCGTTCTGCGCATCCTCGACCTGCAGCGTCACCCCGTCCAGCGTCGCGGCGTGCTCCTGCATGCCGTTGCGCAGCACGGTCAGGAAGTTGTCGTCGAACAACGCCATGGAAACGCCGATGGTCTCGGCCGCAGCCGCCCCCGAAAGCGACGCGGCGCAGGCCGTCGCCAGCAGAAATCTCTTCATCACTATCCTCCCCATTTCCGGTTCATGCGGGCGCGACCCGCTTCAGCCGGGGCATCGGCTGCCGGGCCTGCCACAAGGCATGCACGGGCGCCGCGTCCCTGTCTTGCTGCCGGTCCGGGGCTCCTCCTCCCCGGGACCGTGCAGAAGCATTCGGGCAGAACACGATTCACGTCAAATGCTTTGGGAGGGAGTTCCCATCATGAATGATAGAAAGAGAGCCGAAAATGATGGTTTTCCATCATTCCCGATCACAGGCTTTCCGGCGTCACCACCAGCGCGTTCACGAAGCGCTGGCCGGGGTTCTCGGCCATGCCGTGTTCCAGCACATGCCCGACCGCGCTGAGCACATCGGCGGAAAGCGGCTGCAACGGCGTCGCCAGCACCACCGAGACCACGCCCTGCATCAGCCCCTGCCGCGATTCCGGCGTCAGCTCGTGCACGATCAGCGCCACCTTGCCGCCCAGCCCCAGCTCCTGGATGGCGGCGATGGCGCCCTCCATGCCGCCGCCGGCGCAATAGATGCCGGCCAGGTCGGGATGGCGGGCCGCGATCTCCAGCGTCGTTTCATAGGTCAGTTGCCGGGTCTCGAGATTGATCATCGTGTCGAGAAACGGGATCTCGGGCGCGCATTCGCGGAAATAGCTGCGAAAGCCGGCCTCGCGCAGGTCATGGCCGTGAAAGCGGTGCCCGCCGATGAACAGCGCGATCTTGCCGGATTGCTGCATGATCCGGTGCATGAGCCAGGCGGCGGTCCGGCCGGTTTTCAGGTTGTTGGTGCCCAGATAGGCCTCGCGCACGCCGGCGGCGAAATCGGACAGCATCGAGAAGACCGGGATGCCGCGGCCGCGCAGCATCGCCACCGCCGAGGTCACGTCATGATGGTCAATCCCGGTCGCGGCGACGGCCTGCACCTTGCCGGCCATGCCGGCCATGGTCTCGGCGAAATCGGCCGGCGACTGGCCGGGCGAGAAGCGGACCGTCAGCCGCCAGCGCCGCAGCGGGTCCAGGCGGGCCGCCGCCTCCAGCCGGCCGGCGAAGTCCTGGTAGAAGGCATGGCGTTCCTTTTGCAGGACGATGCCCAGATGCAGCTCGGGCACATGCGCCAGCGCCCGGGCCCGGATGGCCGGGGCGGCATGATAACCCACCGCCTCGGCGGCTTCCGAGACCTTGCGCGCGGTCTCCTCGCGCACCCGGGCGCGGCCGTTCAGCACCCGGTCCACCGTCGCCACGCTGACGCCGGCGGCGCGGGCCACATCCTCGATGGTCGAACGTCCCGCCATGCTTCCCTCATCCCGTTGACGGGAAGCGTGATGGAAATACGTCAGGATTGCAATGCCCGGCGGCGGCGGTGCCCGCCCCTGCCCGGCGGCTCAGCGCTTGCGGACGAATTCGGTGCGCAGCACCAGTCCCTTGATCGACTCGTGGCGGCAGTCGATCTCTTCGGGGTTGCCGGTCAGCCGGATCGAACGGATGACCGTCCCTTGCTTCAGCACCTGGCTGGTGCCCTTGACCTTCAGATCCTTGATCAGCGTCACCGAATCGCCGTCCGCCAGGACATTGCCGGCCGCATCGCGGGCGACGGGCAAGGCCGCCTCGGCCGCCGCGGCCATTTCCGAGGCCGGGCGCCACTCTCCGCTCGCCTCGTCATAGACATAATCCTCGTCGGCCATGACCCGGCCCTCCTGCCACTGTTCCAAGGCCGTCGTAGCGATCACGGCCCCTTGCGGCAAGCCGTTGCGGAAGGTGAAGCGCCCGGCGCCGCCCGCCGGCCAAAATTCACGCCGGGATCACAGCCAGTCGCTAGGTCGGAGGAAGCCGGGACTTGAAAGGACATCTGCAATCCGATGGAACAGCTTTGCCGCCGCACCGAGGATCTGACCGACAGCTGGCAGCGCCACGATTGGCGCGAAAGCTTCTTCGCCCCGGGCCTCGTCATCCTGCAGGCCCTGACCCGCGACGGCCGCACCGCCAGCGGCGCCGGATCGACCAGGGACGAGGCCTTCGACCGCTGCCTTGGCGAAACCGCCGAGATCCACGCCCTTGCCGAATGGCGACGACGGGGCGGCGAGTTCGAGCCGTGGCGCGACGGGGTGGCGGCGCATCCCGACCCCGCCCTTGCCTGCGAGACCGCCCGCAACGAGACCTGCGAGCGCGAGGCGGTCGCCGACTGGTGGCTGGGGCGCCAGCCGGCCGCGCCGGTCTCGGACGCATGGATCGCGCAGGCCGGCCTGGCCGCGCGCCTGGAGGACATGCGCCGGGGCGCGGCGCTGCGCCGGCGCACCGACTGGTGGCAGATCCGCAGCAGCTGCGAGCCCTGCGTCATGGTCTGCCGCAGCATGAGCCTGGAGGGACAGGACCCGGTGCTGGGCTTCGGCTGCCATGACGACCCCGTGGCGGCGGCGGACAAGGCGCTGCGCGAGCTGCTGCTGATGGAGCTGACCCTGATGGAGCTGCTGGCCGCGCGCTCGACCGGCGACGAGGCGGCGCTGGAGTCGGTGCGCGCGCGCATCCGCGGCTATGCGCTGCACGCGCCGCGACTGTTTCCCGATGCGGCCGAGGTGTTGCCCGCCGCGCCCTGCGCCCTGGTGCCGGAATTCCGGCCCCAGCCCGAATGCCGCGAGATCTCGCCCCCCCATGCACCGGTCAGCGTCTGGATTTGTCAGCCCGGCACGCCATCCCCCCTTTTCACGACGCAGACTGGCCTGCCATATTTGTAGTGATTCCAATGCATGAGGATGGGACGGCCATGACGGCCCAGGAACCCACAGCAAGCCAGGCCGGCTGTCCGTTCGGATGCGCGCCGGGCCGGGCCGGGCTGCGCGCCACGCGCAGCCGCGAGATGGTGCTTGGCATGGCGGCAGAGGCCTCGCCGCTGCCCGGTCAGGACGACCGCGCCGATATCGGCCAGCGCATCCCCCAGATCCTGATGCGCACTAACCTGGAATGGCGCGGCGCCTGCCTGCGCCAGGTCGGCCACATTCCCGCCGGCTATACCTATCTGGCGCAGCTCATGGGCCATGACATGGGCAGCAGCGTCCAGGCCGAAAGCGTGCCCTGGTCCCGCAGCGACGGCGATATCGTCGGGACGCCGGTGCGGCGCTACAACCTGATCGACAATCCGCTGACGCTGGAAACCGTCTATGGGCCCGGCCCGTCGATGCTGGCGCATGTCTACGACCCCGAGACCTGGCTGTTCCGGCTGACCCCCGGCGCCCGGCTGGCACGGATCTATGCGCGGGGCCTGACCGCGGTCTCGGACACGGATCCGCAGCCGATCCGCGCGCTTTATGACGAGCGCAACCGCGATTCACTGATGCTGCATGAGCTTTGCGTGACCTGGATGCAGTTCCACAACCGCAATGCCCGCGCCCTGATGCAGCGCGGCCATGCCCCCTATCGCGCCTATGTGCTGGCCCGCGCCCATGCCGTGCGCTGCTGGCATGCGATCCTGTTGGGCGATCTGCTGCCGCGTTTCCTGCATCCCGCCATCGCCGGGCTGGAGAAGGAGCGGATGGCGCGGGCCTGGGCGCTGGACGAGACGACGCTGCTGCACGGGCTCTGTCGCGCCTTCCATGCGCTGCCGCTGGCGGCCTATCATCTGGGCCGGTCGGGGATGCACAACCTGGGCACGCTGCTGAAGCGCGGCTACGCCGTCAGCGAGGCCGAGACCGACTGGCGCATCGACTGGCCGCTGTTCTTCGGCGCCGAGCGCGGCGGCCCGCTCAGCGGCATTTCCGCCAGCGTGGCGCCCGAGCTGCGCGCGCCGGTGACGGCGGCGGCGGTGATCGCGCTGGACAACCGCTCGGCCGCCGAAGCGCGGCCGCTGCGGCCCGGCAATGACGACATCGTCAAGGCCATCGCCGCCCTGCCCGGCGACTGGCCCGCCCGCCTTGCCCCCGTGCGGCTGGCGAGCGATTTCGCCGCCGCCCATCCCGAGGCGCCGATCCGCCTCGACCACCAGATGCTGGAATGGGGTCCGCTCTACCAGTTCCTGATGGTCGAGGCGCAGCTTCACGGCCAGAGCGGCGGCTTCGGCCCGCTGGGCAGCGCGTTGCTGTGCGGCTCGGTCGAGGGCTCGATCCGCCGCGTCGTGCTGGCGCCCGAAGACGCCGCGACCGCCGGGCTGCCCCGGCCCGCGACCATGCTGGAGCTGATTACCCTCGTAAGAGAATGAAGGGAGCAAGAGCCATGACAGGGAACCGCAAATACATCATCATCGGCGCCGAGGTCGACCAGGCCGAGGCGTTCCTGCACAAGGACGGCACCATCACCGCCCGAAAGGGCCGGGACGGCGAGCCGCTGAACGTCGAGTTCATCGGCCGGCTGATGGTCGAGCTGTCCCAGCGCGGCAAGGCTGCCGTGCCCAAGGCCGAGCTCGACGCGTTCGAGGAACGGGTGAAGAATGCATTGATCGTGCAGGATTTCTCGACGCAAAGCGGCGAGGCGGCGCTAAGCGATGCCGAGCGCGAGGAGATCCTGAAAAGCACCACGGTCCGCATCGAGTTCGAGAGCCGCCGCCGCGGCCGCAGGAAGCCGGACCGCAACACCCGCATCCTGGTCGTGCCCTCGGACCAGACCCTGGGCATCGCCGATGCCATGCTGCGCGCCCAGGGCGCGGCCGAGGGCTTCCGCCCGCCGCTGTCCTACGAGCTGGACCGGGCGCTGATGCTGGCCAGCATGAAGACCGAGATCCTCGAGATGGTGCGCGAATTCGCCGCCCGGGCGCATCCCGACTGGACCTCGGACCTGCAGGCGGCGCTGGAGAGCCACATCGAGGAGGCGATCCGCGACCGCAGCCAGTTCAAGGATCCGGCCGGCCAGCCCGCCAAGGACGTGAAGAACGAGATCATGAACAGCCCGCTGCGCGCCTTCCACCGCTCGGTCGGGATCTACGCCACCAACATGTGCCGTTAGACCAGGAAGCGCAGCCGCGCGGCCGAGGCCTGCTCCAGCGTCTCGCGCAGCTCCTGCCGCCATTCCTCGCGCCGCAGCGGAAACACCGACAGGAACCAGTCAAGCCGTTGCGCGTCCGTGGCCTCGGCCTGACCGTGCCATTGCCCGCGCAGGTCGGCCAGATAGGCGTCGAAGCGCCGCGCCGCCGCCTCGGTCTCGCCCAGCCGCCACAGCGCGGCGCTGTGCCAGCCGCCCACCGTCGGCATCAGGCCGCCGCGGTTCTCGCATTGCCGGGCGGTGGCCGCGTAATCGCCGCAAAGATAGTCCACCGCCGCCAGATAGATCTGGTGGAAGGGCTCCATGACCTCGGCATGGCGCCGGGTCTCGGCGGCGAGGTCCGCGGCCTTGCCCAGATCGCCGGCGAAGGCGAAACCCAGCGCGCAGGAGGCCAGCGTCAGCGGGTTGTTGCGGTTGAGCGTCAGCGCCTGGTCGAAATGGAACTCGGCCAGGTCGAAATAGCCCAGGTGGCAGAAGCACCAGGCCAGCACCCGATGCGCCCGCGTGTCCAGCGGGTCGGCCGAAACCGCGACGATGGCATGGTGCATGGCGTCGCGTTTCAGATCCTCGGTCTGATAGGTGCCGGGCAGCAGCACATGGCGCACGTTCAGCGCCCCCGCCAGCTCGGCATGGGCGGCGCCGAAACGCGGCGATTCCTCGGTGATCTCGCGCAGGATGGCCAGCGCCTCGGCCTCGGTCTCGGGCGACCAGCGGTCCAGCAGCGCCTGCGCCTTCAGCCAGCGGTCATAGATGCCCGATCCGGAATCGGCCAGCGAGCGGTCCGAGACCACCACCGACAACGCATTGGCGATGTTGGAGAGCAGGATGCGGACCTTGTATTCCCAATCGGTCTGCGGCTGCTCGATCCATTCCGACCAGACCAGCTGCCCGCCGGCGCCGCGCTTGACCTCGACGAAGAACCGCAGCGCCCCCATCAGGTAAAAGGGCTGCAGCGTGACCCGCACCTGGGCCGGCACGGCGCTTTCCTCGGTGATCGACCATTCGCGGAAGCGGGCCATGCGCATGCGCAAGTCGGCAAACAGCACGTTGGTCATGCTTTCCAGCGTCCCGCCCTCGCCCTCGGCCGGCAGCAGCGACACCGACAGGCCGACCTGCGGCGCCCGGTCGCCCTGCGGCCGCTGCCGCCCGCCGCCGGTCGGGTCCAGCTTGATCGCGGCCAGCAGCTCCACCGTCTCGGCCTCGGGCTCCTGGTCGAAGGCCTCGTCCAGATGGGCGTAAAGCGCATTGTAGCGTTCGATCGCACGGGTCGAATGCCCGGCCCGCCAGTCCAGCCGCATCAGCAGCCGGGTGGCGCTTTCGTTCGAGGGTTCCAGCGCGATGGCGAATTCGGCCAGCGCGCGCGGACCGCCGCCCGGATTGTCGGCGGTCTCGGCCAGCCGGCGGTCCAGCACCTGGCGCAGCGCCGCCAGCAGATTGGCGCGGGTGATCGCCAGCCAGCTGTCGAACGAGGCGCTGATCCCTTCGAGCTGCACGGTCTGGTCCACCAGCAGCCGGATGCGGTCGGCCTGCTCGGGGTCCCAGTCCGGCCGGGCCAAGCGGGCGGCCAGTTCCTCCTGCAGCGCGAAGCTCTGCGGCAGGCGCAAGGCGACCTCGCCGGCATTGGTCTCGAGCCCGAAGCCGGGAAACCCCTCCATGGCGCGGCGGATATGCTTGACCGCCTGCCGGTAGGAGGCCGCGGCCTTGTGCTCGTCCGAGTTCTGCCAGAACAGGTCGGTGACCTTTTCCGTGCGATGGACGGGGGTGCGATCGGCCAGCAGGAAATACAACAGCGCCCGTGCCTTGCGCAGCCGCAACGCATCGAGAAGCCGCAAAAGGTCGTCGAGCTGCATCCGAACCCCTAGCCAGACCCGCGGCGCCGGTGCCGTTGCGCCGCAAATCGTTAGACATCAGGTTCTGGGCATAACGCAACGGTCAGCAGCGGTCCATTGCAGTGCAGCATCGGCAAACCGGGCGCGCGCCTTCCTGCCGGGGCTCAGGGGCCGACCGGCCGGCCGCCGGCACGCAGCTGCAGCGGCGGCGCGAACATGACCGCATTGCCCAGCAGCGCCAGCCCCAGCCCCAGAAGGCCGGTCCAGTGCCAGCGATAGCCCTCGAAGACCGTCGAGATCGTCAGCGCCACCACCGGGAACAGCACGGTGGCATAGGCGGCGCGCGACGAGCCGATCCGCGCCACCATCAGCAGATAGGTGGTGAAACCCAGCACCGTGCCGATCCCCGCCAGGTACAGCAGCGCCGCCAGATAGGTGGCATCGGGCGGCGCCGCCATGGGGGTGCCGGTCAGCGCGATCAGCCCGGCCAGCACCAGGGCGCCATAGCCCATGCCCCAGGCGCTGGCGGTGCTGGGCGGGATGCCGGCCGCGCTGTTGCGCCGCGAGACCATATTGCCGAGCGAGAAGAACATCGTCCCCAGCGCCGCCAGCGCCAGGCCGCGCAGCGTATCGGCGCCCTGGGCCTGGACCAGGTCGGGACTGAACAGCAGCGCCACCCCCGCCGCACCCAGCAGCGCCGCCAGCACCGTCCGCCCCGAGATCGGGTCGCCGAAGAAGACCCGCGCGTTCACGGCGTTGAAGATCGAGGCCAGCGAGAACACCACCGACAGCAGCCCGGACGGCACATGGCCCGCCGCCGCATAGAAGCACAGGAAGTTCAGGCAGAACAGGCAAAGCGCCTGGGCGAGGATCCAGCTCTGGTCCCGGGCGGCGGGCAGGCGCAGCCGGCCCAGCACCGCGAGCAGCGCCAGATACAGCACCGCCGCCGCGGCGAAGCGGTAGAAGACCGAGACGAGCACCGGCACCGGCCCGACCTGCAGGGCGATGGCGATCCAGGTCGAGCCCCAGATCAGCACGGTCAGGACGAAAAGCAGCAGGTTCATCGCGGGCTCCGAAATGGCTGGCCTCGTTCCTAGCCGGTTCGCGACCGGCCGGATTGCACGATCTTGCTGCGATCCGACGCGGATCGGTGGCAGAGGCCCTGCGTCCCGGCTTTCCGCCGCGCGTCGGCTGGCCTAATCTCGGGCCATGTCCGGTCATGCCCTGCCCATCTCGACCTATCTTGCCCGCTCGCCCCATGCGCAGATGCTGGGCCATGTCGGGCTGGGCTTCGGCTGCTCGGCGACGCTGTGGCGCAATCGCGACGCCCGCATCAGCTATGACGACCCGCAGGGCCACACGCTGAGCTTCTACACCCGCGGTGGCCAGGGCACCCGACGCCTGGACCGGCGCGGCGAGGCGGCGCATGGCTGGCCCGGCGCGGTCTGTCTGATGCCGCATGGCCATGCCTCGAACTGGGAGATCACCGAAAGTTTCGAGTTCATCCACCTGCACCTGCCCGATGACGAGCTGCGCCGCAGTTTCGCGCAGATCTGCGACCGCGATTCGCGGCTGATGCAGCTGGCCGACCTGACCTATGTCGAGGCGCCCGAACTGGCGGCGCCGTTCCAGGCCCTGCATGGCGCCACCCGCCGCGCCGACCGGCTGGCGGCCGAGGCGGCGATGCACGAGTTGCTGGGCCGGATCTTCACCGGCGGTCGCTACGTCACCCCCGACCGCAGGGTGCTGACCGGCGGGCTGGCGCCACGGCGGCTGCGGCTGGTGCTGGATCATGTCGAGGCCAATCTGGCCGAACCGATCCAGCTGCGCGAGCTGGCCGCGCTGGCCGGGCTCAGCGAGTTCCATTTCCAGCGCAGCTTCCGCGCCAGCTGCGGGGTCTCGCCGCATCGCTGGATCACGGCGCGGCGCATCCGGCTGGCGGTGCGGCTGATCGCCGCCCGCCAGCCGCTGGCCCAGGTGGCGCTGGCCTGCGGCTTCGACAGCCAAAGCCACCTGACCCGCGTCTTCAAGGCGGCGATGGGCGTGACGCCCGGGCGCTATCGCGCCGAGATCCTGGCTGGCGCAGGCCCCGAGCAAGGCTGAAGCCTTGGCCGCGCCTGGCGCCTCGGGGCCAGATGCTTTCCCTTCGTTGCGGAATGTGTCACGGACGGCACCGCAGCACCGCCACCGTCCTGCCCGAGCCGGGTCGGGTCGGCGATCATTTCGGGCGGCAAGGCGCGGCTGCTGCGGCGCGAGGGTGGCGGCCGGTCGCCAGCCCCGCCTGTGGAAAGTCTGGAGGGGGTCGGCTTGTTGCGCGCGTTCTTCACCTATTACCGCCCCTGGATGGGGCTTTTCTGGCTGGATTTCGGCTGCGCGGTGCTGTCGGGCCTGCTGGAGCTGGCCTTTCCTCTGGCCGTCACCGCCTTCATCGACCACCTGCTGCCCCGGGGCGACTGGGGGCTGACCATGCTGGCGGCGGCAGGATTGCTGGGGCTTTACGCGCTGAACGCCGGGCTGATGGCGATCGTCACCTATTGGGGCCACAAGCTGGGCATCAATATCGAAACCGAGATGCGCGCCCGCGCCTTCGACCATCTGACCCGGCTTTCCTGGCGCTGGTATGACCGCGCCCGCACCGGCAAGCTGGTGGCCCGCGTGACCCGCGACCTCGAGGAAATCGGCGAGGTCGCCCATCACGGCCCCGAGGACGCCTTCATCGCCATCATGACCTTCTTCGGCGCCTTCGCGCTGATGTTCGCGATCAACGCGCAGCTGGCGCTGATCGTGGCGCTGGTGGTGCCGGCGATGCTGGCGCTGGTCATCGTCTATGGCGGCCGCATGACCCGGACCTGGCAGGCGATCTATGCCCGCGTCGGCGATTTCAACGTCCGGCTGGAGGAGACGCTCGGCGGCGTCCGCGTGGTGCAGGCCTTCGGGAACGAAGCGCATGAAACCGGGCTTTTCGCCGCCGACAACCAGCGTTACCGCACCGCCAAGCTCGACGCCTATCGCATCATGGCCGGATCGCTGGCGCTGCAATACATGGGGCTGCGGCTGGTTCAGGTCGTGGTCATGGTCGCCGGCGCCGGCTTCGTGCTGGCGGGCGAGCTGACCACCGGCGGCTTCGTCGGCTTCCTGCTGCTGGTCGGCGTGTTCTACCGGCCGCTGGAAAAGATCGCCGCGGTGATCGAGACCTATCCGCGCGGCATCGCCGGCTTCCGCCGCTATCAGGAACTGCTGGCGACCGAGCCCGAGATCCGCGACGCCCCGGACGCCCTGCCCGCCCCGGCGCTGCGGGGCGACATCCGCTTCCAGGGCGTCAGCTTCGCCTATGACGAAAGCCGCCCGATCCTGCAGGGCATCGACCTGCAGATCCGCGCCGGCGAGACGGTGGCCTTCGTCGGCCCTTCGGGCGCCGGCAAGACCACGCTGCTGGCACTGCTGCCGCGCTTCTACGAACCGACCGCCGGGCGCATCGCCGTGGACGGGATCGCGCTGGACCGCATGCAGCTGCACAGCCTGCGCCGGCAGATCGGGCTGGTCAGCCAGGACGTGTTCCTGTTCGGCGGCACGCTGCGCGAGAACATCGCCTATGGCCGGCTGGGCGCCTCGGAGACCGAGATCATGCAGGCGGCACGGCAGGCGCAGCTCGGCCCGCTGGTCGAGAGCCTGCCGGACGGGCTCGACACCATCGTCGGCGAACGCGGGGTGATGCTGTCGGGCGGACAGAAGCAGCGCGTCGCCATCGCCCGCGCCTTCCTGAAGAACCCGCCGATCCTGATCCTGGACGAGGCGACATCGGCGCTGGACAGCCAGACCGAGCGCGAGATCCAGTCGGCACTGGACGCGCTGGCGGTCGGGCGCACGACGCTGGTGATCGCCCATCGGCTGGGCACCATCCGCCATGCCGACCGCATCGTCGTCATGTCCGGCGGCCGCATCGTCGAGGTCGGGCCGCATGACGGGCTGATCGCGCAGGGCGGCGTCTATGCCCGACTGGCGGGATGAGCAGCCCGGCCGCGCGGCTTCTCGGAGCGGTCGTCGCGTGCTGGCCAAGCGGATCAGACGCTGCGCGGGACCACCGGCTTGCAGTTCCGCGCCGGCGGCAGGGTGGATCGCGGTGATGCACGGCCGAACCTGACCGCGTTTTTGCCTCGCACCCCATGCTGATATGCGGCGGCTCGGCGCGGCTCTGGAAAGCGATACCCGGGTGCTGCCCCATGCCGCGGGCGCGGGCCTGCGACCCAAGGCCGCGCCGGGATTTACAGGCACGGGCCGCCATCGCCATACTGCCCCTGACCGGCGTCGGGCCGGCCGCGGGCGGAGGTGTCGGGATGCACGCGATGGTCCTTGAACAGATCGGCACGCCGCTGGTCTGGACCGAATTGCCGGACCGCCGGCCCGGGCCGGGCGAGATCCGCGTCAGGGTTTCGGCCTGCGGGGTCTGCCGTACCGATCTGCATGTGGTCGATGGCGAACTGCGCGACCGCCACCTGCCGGTCGTCCCCGGCCACGAGATCGTCGGCCGCGTCGACGCGCTCGGCCCCGGCGTGACCGGGCTGCGACCGGGCGAGCGCGTGGGCATTCCCTGGCTTGGCCATACCTGCGGCGCCTGCCCCTATTGCCGGGCCGGGCAAGAGAATCTTTGCGATGCGCCGCAGTTCACCGGCCATACCCGCGATGGCGGCTATGCGACCGCGGCCATCGCGGATGCACGATTCGCCTTTCCGCTGGGCGAGGCGGGCGAGGACGTGGCCCTGGCGCCGCTGCTCTGCGCCGGGCTGATCGGCTGGCGTTCGCTGATGATGGCAGGCGAGGCGCGGCGGCTTGGGCTTTACGGTTTCGGCGCCGCGGCACATATCGTCGCGCAGGTGGCGAAATGGCAGGGCCGTCAAGTCCAGGCCTTCACGAAACCCGGCGACCGGGCCTCGCAGGAATTCGCGCTGAGCCTCGGCGCGGAATGGGCCGGAGGCGCGGACGAAGCCCCGCCCGAGCCGCTGGACGCCGCGATCATCTTCGCCCCGGTCGGCGATCTGGTCCCGGCGGCGCTGCAGGCGGTGCGCAAGGGCGGCCGCGTGGTCTGCGCCGGCATCCACATGAGCGACATTCCGGCATTCCCCTATGCGCTGCTGTGGGAGGAGCGCCAGCTCGTTTCGGTGGCGAACCTGACGCGGCAGGACGGGCTCGATTTCCTTGGCCTCGCCCCGCGCATCGGCATCCGAACCCGAACCACCGCCTATCCGCTGCGCGACGCCAACCGGGCACTGGCAGACCTGCGGGCCGGCCGTTTCGACGGCGCGGCGGTGCTGGTACCATGATCCGATCCCCGAACGCGTGCCGGCATGACCTAGAATGCGGCCGTTCCGACCGACGCGCCCGCCTTCCGACCGCAACGGCACGACCTGCCATGCCAAGGCCCGCATGCCCGAGGCGGCCACGGCGCGGCTGAACGCCGGCGGTTCGTTTGCGGTGCAGAACCTGCGGAAGCCGATCTTTGCGGCGGGCACCGAACACGGTCACATTACGATCACGTCGCGCCGTGGCGATCGCCCTGCCAGATCCGCGATCCGGCCGATACCGAGCCGACCTTTGTACCGGCCAGCGCCGGGCGCGATGTCGGGATCATCCGCCCGCCGCCTGGCTCAGTGCGATGGCCTCCATGGCCATCATCCGCTCCTCGTCGGCGGGGATCACCAGCGTCTCGAACCGGCCGAGCGGGGCCATGCGGCGCAGGATCGCCTCGCGCACCGGCGCGGCGTTCTCGCCGATGCCGCCGGTAAAGACCATGGCGTCGATCCCGCCCAGCGACACCGCCAGCGCCGCGGCGGCCTGGGCACATTTCACCGCGAAGAAGTCCAGGGCAAAATGCGACTCGGGCGTCCCGTCCGCCAAAAGCGCCGCGACATCGTTCGACTTGCCCGACAGGCCCAGCAAGCCCGAGCGGTTGTAGATCAGGTCCTCGATCTCCTCGACCCGCATGCCGAAGCTGCGCTGCATCAGCAGGATCGCGCCGGGATCGACGGCGCCCGAGCGCGTGCCCATCGGCACCCCATCCACCGCCGTCATGCCCATGGTGGTATCGACGCTGCGCCCCCCGCGCATCGCGCACAGGCTGGCGCCATTGCCCAGATGCGCGGCGATCACCCGGCCCTGATGCAGGGCCGGGTGCTGCTTGGCCAGCACATGCGCCAGCCATTGATAGGACAGGCCGTGAAAGCCGTAGCGGCGGAGGCCCTTGTCGTAATATTCGGGCGGCAGGGCGAAATGCGTGAAAAGCGGGTCGCGCCCGGTATGGAAGGCGGTGTCGAAACAGGCCACGTCCGGCACCGCGCCCACCAGCCGGCGCGAGGCGGCAATGGCGGCCAGGTTGTGCGGCTGATGCAGCGGCGCCAGCGGGATCAGCGCCTGCAGATCCTGCAGCACCTGCGGCGTGATCAGCGTCGAGCGGGTGTATTTCGTCCCGCCATGCACGATGCGATGCGCGACCGCCCGCATCCGCCAGCCGTCGTCATGCGCGTCGACGAAATCCAGCAACGCCTGCAGCGCGGCGGCATGATCCGAGCCGCGCGGCAGGGCCAGCCGCGTCTCGGGCCCGTGCGTCAGCGCGGCGCGCAACTCGGCTTCGCCGCCGATGCGGCTGACCGCGCCCCGCGCCAGCAGGGCAAGACCATCATGGGCGAAGACCCGGAACTTGAGGCTGGACGACCCGGCATTCAGCGTCAGGATCGTCGGGATCACTTCACCAGCCCCCTGGCGCGGGCATCGGCCATCAGCACCGCCAGCGCGCAGGACAGCAGCCGCGCCCGCACGGAATCGGCGCGGCTGGTCAGGATCACCGGCACCCGCGCGCCCAGCACGATCCCCGCCGCGTCGGCGCCGCCCAGAAAGATCATCTGCTTGGCCAGGATGTTGCCGGATTCGATGTCCGGCACCAGCAGGATGTCCGCCTGACCGGCGACCGGGGACAGGATGCCCTTTTCGCGCGCCGCCGCGGCGCTGATGGCATTGTCGAAGGCCAGCGGCCCGTCCAGCACCGCATCGGTGATCTGGCCGCGATCGGCCATCTTGCAAAGCGCGGCGGCATCCAGCGTGGCCTGCATCTTGGGGTTGACCGTCTCGACCGCGGCCAGGATCGCGACATTGGGCCGGGCGGGCCCCCAGAGCACGCGCCAGAGCCCGACGGCGTTCTGCACGATATCGGCCTTCATCGACAGGTCCGGCGCGATGTTCACCGCCGCGTCGGTGATGATGAAGGGGCGCGGGTAATCCTCGGTCAGCATCAGAAAGGCGTGGCTGATCCGCCGTTCGGTCCGCAGCCCGCATTGCGGGTGGATCACGGCGCCCATCAGCTCGTCGGAATGCAACGAGCCTTTCATGATCGCGCCGACCTGCCCGGCTGCCGCCATCTGCGCGGCCCGGGCGGCCGCGGCGTGGCTGTGCTCGGTATCGACGATCTCATGGGCGTCGGGGGGCTGGCCGGCCTCGGCCAGGGCAGCAGCGATGCGGACCGCGGGGCCGATCAGCACCGGCTCGATCAGCCCGGCGCGAACCGCATCGGTCAGCGCCTCGAAAACGGTCGGCTGCACCGGATGGACGACGGCGGTGCGCAGCGGCGGCAGACCGGCGCAGCGGTCCATCAGGGCCTGATACTGGTCGGTCATGCGGGCTTCCTTTCCTGGATCGGCGCACCGGGTGCCGCGGCAAGGACGATAGGGATCGAACGGGCCGCGGCAACCGTCAGCGCGCCGTCGGGTCGAAAATGTCGCGGCCGGTCGGATGATCAGCAGGGTGCCGCCAGCAACCGGGCCATTTCCGCGCGCAGTTCGGACAGTTCGAAGGGCTTGGCGATGAACCCGTCGGCGCCCATGGCCAGGCCCTTGCGCCGCTCGACCACCGAGCCGCGGGCGGTCATCATCAGCACGCGCACACCCTTCAGCGCCGGATCGGCGCGGATCTCCTGCACGATCTGGTAGCCCGAGACATCGGGCAGCATCACGTCCAGCAGCACCAGATCCGGCTGCATGTCGCGGATGCGCGCCACCGCACCGGTGCCCGTCGCCATGCGGTCATGGCTGTGGCCCTCGCGCGTCAGCAGGAAGTCCAGCACCACGGCGATATTGTCCTCATCCTCGACCACAAGGATCCTGGCCATGTCTGACCTCCCCGGGGATGGAGCGGCCGCGTCGCAGGGACGCGGCCACCATTGTCGCAGCTTGGCCGGGCGGATCGCGCCGCCCGGGGCCGGATGATCAATCGGCGAAGATGTCTTTCTTGTGGGTGCCGCCCGGCACGAACAGCGCGCCGATCACCACCGTCATCACCGCCACCGCGATGGCGTACCACAGGCCGGCATAGATGTTGCCCGATTGCGCCGAGATGGCGAAAGCGGTCGCCGGCAGCAGGCCGCCGAACCAGCCGTTGCCGATATGATAGGGCAGCGACAAGCCGGAATAGCGGATGCGGGTCGGGAACAGTTCCACCAGCATCGCCGCGATCGGACCGTAGACCATCGTCACCAGCAGGATCAGATAGGTCAGGATCACCACGATCATCAGCTTTTGCGGGGTGAAGATGTCAAGGAAGTGATTCGCCTTGGCCACGGTGTCGTTCTTCTCGGCCACCAGCGGATAGCCGGCCGCGTTCAGGGCGTCGTTCACCGACTTCTCGAAGCCGGCCTTGGTGGCGGCCAGTTCCTCGCCGGACAGGGCGGCAGCGTCGTAGGAGGCGATCACCGTGTCGCCGATCTTGATCTCGGCATTTGTGCCGGGCTCGGCCGCCACGGTCTCATAGTTGACCGAGGACTTGGCCAGCATCGCCTTGGCGATGTCGCAGGGCGAGGTGAACTTGGCGGTGCCGGTCGGGTTGAACTGGAACGAGCACGTATCCAGATCCGCCGTCACCGTCACCGGCGTCTGCTGCGCCGCATAAAGCGCCGGGTTCGCGGTCTTGGTAAGCGCGTGGAACACCGGGAAATAGGTCAGCGCCGCCAGCAGACAGCCGCCCAGGATGATCGGCTTGCGGCCGATCTTGTCCGACAGCGCGCCGAAGAACAGGAAGCCGCCGGTGCCCAGGATCAGCGACCAGGCCACGAAGACGTTGGACGAGAAGCTGTCGACCTTGATGACGTTCTGGATGAAGAACAGCGCGTAGAACTGGCCCGAATACCAGACCACGGCTTGACCCGCCGTCAGGCCCAGCAGGGCGATCAACGCAATCTTGCCGTTCTTCCAGGTGCCGAAGGCCTCGCGCAGCGGAGCCTTGGACTGCGCGCCCTCTTCCTTCATCTTCTTGAAGGCCGGGCTCTCGTTCATCTGCAGCCGGATATAGAGCGAGACCAGCAGCAGGAAGATCGAGCCCAGGAACGGAATCCGCCAGCCCCAGAGGTCGAAGGCCTTGATCATCTTGGCCGTGCCGTCGGGGTTCAGCACCGCCTGGCCGGCGGCGTCCAGAACCGGCGTCGGCTCCCAGTTGCCGTTGACATAGCCCTGCACCAGCAGGATCACGATCAGCGACAGCAGCAGGCCCAGCGTGGCGGTGGTCTGGATGAAAGCGGTGAAATAGCCGCGCTGCCCCTGGGGCGCGTGCTCGGCCACGTAGACGGCGGCGCCGCCATATTCGCCGCCCAGCGCCAGGCCCTGGGCCATGCGCAGTGCGATCAGGATGATCGGCGCGGCGACGCCCCAACTGTTGTAGCTGGGCAGCAAGCCGACCAGGAAGGTCGAGCAGCCCATGATCAGGATCGTGGCAAGGAAGGTGTATTTCCGCCCGATCAGGTCGCCCATGGCGCCGAAGACCAGCGCGCCGAAGGGACGTACGATGAAACCGGCCGCAAAGGCCAGCAGGGCGAAGACGTTGCGCGTCGCCTCGGGAAAGGCGGTAAAGAACTGCGCCCCGATGATTGCCGCGAGCGAGCCGTAAAGGTAGAAGTCATACCATTCGAAGATGGTGCCCGCGGAGGAGGCAAGGATCACCTTCTTCTCCTCCCGCGTCATCGGGCGAGAGCGCACCGATGCGATATCCGTCTGGTTATAGGCCATATGGTTCCTCCCCATTATGCCAACCTTCGGCTGGCAGATGCTGGGCATGCAGGGACACGGCCCTTTCGACGCGCGGTCGAAAGAGTGGGCGGAAGGCAGCGCCCTTCCCCGATGCCGGTATCCGCCCCGTGGGCGGCCTTTCCTCCGCCGAGCCCGGCGATGATCGTCCGGGCGCGGCGTCTCCCCTTTGCTTCGGTCCCCGCGCGGGGGCCGGGTGGTGCCGCGGATGGGTTTCTCCGCGGCGACCGGTGATCGTCAGGCCCGGTTCATCCGGTTTTCGATCAGTTCATCCACGACGCCGGGATCGGCCAGCGTCGAGATGTCGCCCAGGGCGCCGAAATCGTCCTCGGCGATCTTGCGCAGGATGCGGCGCATGATCTTGCCCGAGCGGGTCTTGGGCAGGCCGGGCGCCCATTGGATCAGGTCCGGCTTGGCGATGGGTCCGATCTCGGTGCGCACCCATTTCTCGAGGTCGGCGCGCAGCTCGTCGCTGGGCACGACGCCGTTCATCAGCGTGACATAGGCATAGATGCCCTGCCCCTTCAGCGGGTGCGGATAGCCGACCACCGCAGCCTCGGCGACCTTCTCATGCGCGACCAGGGCCGATTCGACCTCGGCGGTGCCCATGCGGTGGCCCGAGACGTTGATCACGTCGTCGACCCGGCCGGTGATCCAGTAATAGCCGTCCTCGTCCCGGCGGCAGCCGTCGCCGGTGAAGTAATAACCGGGATATTGCTGGAAATAGGTCTCCATGAAGCGCTGATGGTCGCCCCAGACGGTGCGCATCTGCCCCGGCCAGCTGTCGGCGATGCACAGCACGCCCTCGGCCGGGTTCCCCTCCTGCATCGCGCCCGAGGCGGCGTCGAGCACTGCCGGCTTGATGCCGAAGAACGGCAGCGTGGCCGAGCCCGGCTTGGTCTGGATGGCGCCGGGGATCGAGGTGATCATGTGGCCGCCGGTCTCGGTCTGCCACCAGGTGTCGACGATCGGGCAGCGGCCCTTGCCGACATGCTTGTCATACCAGATCCAGGCCTCGGGGTTGATCGGCTCGCCCACCGTGCCCAGCACCCGCAGGCTGGACAGGTCGTGCTTCTCGACCCATTCCGGTCCCTGTCCCATCAGCGCGCGGATCGCGGTCGGCGCAGTGTAGAACTGGTTGACCTTGTGCTTCTCGCACACCGCCCAGAAACGACCGGCATCGGGCCAGGTCGGCACGCCCTCGAACATCAGCGTGGTGGCGCCGTTGGCCAGCGGGCCGTAGACGATATAGCTGTGGCCGGTGACCCAGCCCACGTCGGCGGTGCACCAGAAGATGTCGCCTTCCTTGTAGTCGAAGACATATTCGTGGGTCATCGCCGCGAAAAGCAGGTAGCCGCCAGTGGAATGCACCACGCCCTTGGGCTTGCCGGTCGAACCCGAGGTGTAGAGGATGAACAGCGGATCCTCGGCATTCATCGGACGCGGCGGGCATTCCGGGCTGACCTGTTCCATCATGGCCAGCACGTCCACGTCGCGCCCGTCGATCCAGGTGGTCTGGTCGCCGGTATGCTTGACGACCAGGCAGCGCACCCGGTCCGAGCAATGCAGCAGCGCCGCATCGGCATTCGATTTCAGCGCCGTGCGCCGGCCGCCGCGCGGTGCGGTGTCGGCGGTGACGACCAGCTTGGCGCCGCAATCGTTGATGCGGTTCGCCAGCGCGTCAGGCGAGAAGCCGGCGAAGACGATGGAATGGATGGCGCCGATGCGGGCGCAGGCCAGCATGGCATAGGCCGCCTCGGGGATCATTGGCATATAGATCACCACCCGGTCGCCGCGCATCACGCCCTGGCTCAGCAGGACATTGGCCATGCGGTTCACCTTTTCCGAAAGCTCGGCATAGGTGATGTGGCGCGCCGGCATTTTCGGGTCGTCCGGCTCGAAGATGATCGCGGTCTGGTCGGCGCGCTTGGCCAGGTGCCGGTCGATGCAGTTGACCGAGGCGTTGAGGATCCCGTCCTCGAACCACTTGATCGACACGTTGCCCATGGTGAAATCGGCATTCTTCACCGTGCTGTAGGGGTGAATCCAGTCGAGGCGCCGGCCTTCCCGACCCCAGAACCCGTCCGGATCCGAGATCGATTCGGCATACAGGCGGGCATAATCGGCCGGTTGCAGATGGGCATCCTCGAAACCGGCGGGAATGGGGTGTTTCGCAACATTTTCAACAGACATGGCGGGCCTCCTTTACTCGCGATGCGGTGGGTTCCGGGCGCCCGCACTCTCCTCAAAGTGCCGCAACCGGGCGTCGGAGCCCCGATTGCCGGGATGTTAATATGATTTCAAGTTTTCAGTAAACCATTTTTTGAAAAGGATATTTTTGTGAATAAATTGACGAACCATCCGGATATCTTGTAAATATTTCACACCCAACCGCCAGAACCACATCGCTGCGCTGCGCAGTCAATCCGGTCTTCTCCCTCATTCCTGGCCAACCTCAGGTTTATCGGGCCGATGAGCTTCCTACCGGGCCGGCTCTCCTCCAGCGGCGCCTCAGCCCGCATCCTATTCCCGCAAGGCGCTGATATCTTCCACCGTGGCCACGCCGCCGCCGAGCAGCACCAGGCGCGCGCCGTCGGCCGCAAGCTCGACCCCGGTGACCCGGGTATAGGCCCCGACATTCCGCGTCGACAGGACCTCGCCGTCTTTCGTCGCCTCGACGCGGAAGCTGTAGAGCCCGGCCGGAAGCAGCTCGCCATTCGCCCGCTTGCCCTGCCAATCCACTTCCCCCGATCCCAGGCCGATGCTTTCCCGTAGGATCTCGTTGCCCTGCTCGTCCAGGGTGACCAGCGTCATGGCCTCGGCATTCGCCACCCCGTCGATCTGCAAGGTCAGGGGCGAACGGTCGAACCAGACCGGTGCGCTGGTCCGCACCTCCCGGCCGATCCAGTCGGAAAGCCGGCCCAATTCGCCGCCGCCCGAGCCTTGCAGCAGTTGCTTCAGCAGCAGGTTGGTCTGCACCTGCTGCTCGACCCCCGAGAAGGTCGCGAGCTGCACGGCAAACTCCGTCCCCTCCATCGGGTTCAGCGGATCCTGGTTCTTGATCTGGGTGGTCAGCATCTTGAGAAAGGTCTCGAACTGGCTTGCCGCCTCGGCCTGCGCCGTACCGGAAGGCAGCGTCGGTTGACTGGAGGAATACCCCAGGCCGGACGTATTGGTTATGCTGGTCATGATCATCCCTAGATTCTGATGTCGATCTGCCGAGCCATGCCCGGTCGGACCGCGGGTGCGGCGCCCGCCGCCAGAAAAGCCGTGTCGGCAACGCAACTCGGATTTGCGCCTCTGCCCATCGTGACTGCCTGTCGCTCGCGCCGCTCGCCCCCGCCCGAGAAGGAGAGGTCTGCGCCCGGCAGACCAGCCTCGCGCAGTTCCTTTTGCAGCGCATCGGCATTTCTCCTGAGCAGCTCGAAGGTCTCCAAGCGTTCTGCATGGACCGCGACCGAGGGCTTTTCCCCCGCCACGATCACCAGGCGGACCTTGCCCAGTTCCTCCGGCGACAGCGTGATCTCGACAACATCCTTCTGGCCCTCGGCCAGCTTGTCCGAAATCTGGCCCAGGACATTTTGCGCATCGACGACCGCGGTCCTGACATGCCGGTCCGGCAAACCATGCGCAGGTTCCGGCGGCGGCCGCCCGCTCAGCAGCGACACGCTGACTGTTCCCTGATCCGGCAGCCCGGGATCGAGGCGGCTTTCGGCGCCATCCGCAAGCCGTCCCTGATCATCCGACACTGGGACGGCGAGCGCGGATTCCTCAATCGCACCCTGATCAGCAACGCCCCGGACCGGAACCTTGGATTTTGCATCATGCTCCTGGCCGCGCGGTGTTTCGCCGGCCGCGAACCGATGCCTGCCCTCAAGATCGCCCGCCTTCCCGGCGTCGTCCCTTGCCGAAGCCTGCCTCTCCGTTTCGGACATTTCCTCCACTGGCTGACCCTGCGCAGGATCCGCATCATGCGGATGTCTGCCCGTATCCGCCCCGGAATCCGCCTCGGACAGGTTGGTCTCGCCCCTGCGGAGACGAAAATCGGTCTCAACGAGAACCAGTTCCTTTTCCGCCTCAGGCGCAGGGGTCTCGGCTATCGCTACGGCTGGAGGACCGGGCGTCACCACCTCTGCGTCCCGCTCTGGCGCATCGGCATCCAGCAGGTCCGACAAAGCCAATTCGAATTCTCCATCCTGCGCAATCTCCTCGGCAGCAGGCAAATCGACCAGTTCAGCGAACGCCCCCGCGCCCTGGCCGTTCGCTTTGTACGTTTCTGTCGGCAAGCCGACCGCAGGGCCGCCAGCCTGTTGGCACGCGATTTCCATCCGGTTTCCTCATTTCCTGCACACACCCGACCTGATCGGACCATGCCACAACAGGATTACCAAATATTTACCCATGCAGCGTAAAGTCCGGTATCGAGAAAGTTTTCATGAACAGGAGATGAAAAAATGAATGTATCTTCAATCGCCGCCGGCAACCCGACCAACCAAAACCCAAGGCGAGAACTTTCGGATGGTCTTGAACAGGCATTTCTTTCCGAAATGTTAAAATATGCCGGGCCGCGCGAATCGCAGGGGGAATTCGGTGGCGGCATCGGTGAATCGCAATTTTCCAGCCTCATGAACGACGCCTATGCCGAGATCATGAGCCGAACCATGGACATGAGTTTTCTTTCCGGAACCGGTGTGAAAAATGACTGAAGCATTACTTCTTCTCGATCAGGCGAGGCGACATCTGATCGCGTCCGAGGCCGATCTCGCCTTGGAAAAAATGCAGCGATTCGAGAAATTGCTTGCCGCAGGGAACTTGCCGAAGGGCGGCGTCGAGGCATGCGCTGAAGCGTTGCAGGCGATCCGGGCGCTGGCCGAAGCCGCGCGCGAGGGGATCACCGCCGCGAAACGTCAGATCGCCGAAATCACGGCCATTTCCCGAAACCTGGATACCTATGATCACCAAGGCAAAAAGCTCGGCCGGCTCGCGGTTCCGCACCGGGAGAAAAGGTTTTGAATAAAATTCTCGAGGCATTCCGCTTGAGGATCCAGAGGCTTTCAGTTTTTATTCATCTCTGACGGATACACCCGGAACGGTGACGAAGAGCACCGGGAATATCCCGCAGGTCAGAAGGCCAAAATATTCAGCATGGGTAAAACAGCCCAAGAAATGGAGACAAAATGTCCAGCATTCTGACCAACAGCAGCGCCCTGGTCGCCCTTCAGACCCTGAAAGGCATCAACTCGAATCTGGCGAAGGCCCAGGACGAGATCTCGACCGGCAAGAAGGTCGCCAACTCGCAAGATAACGCGGCAGTCTGGTCGATTTCCAAGGTGATGGAGACCGATCAGAACAGCTTCAAGACGATTCAGAGCAACCTGAATCTGGCCGAAGCCGTCGTTTCGACCGCGCGCAACGGAGCCGATCAGATCTACGAGCTGCTCGACGAAATGAAGCAACTGGCGCTCGGCGCCGGTAGTGATGCCAACGACTTCTCCACCGTTCAGGCCGACATCGTCGCGAAGAAGGCCCAGATCACCAGTGTGATCAACGCTTCCCAGATGAACGGCGTCAACCTGCTCAAGACTAACCCGCTGCCGGGCGCGACCCAGTTCTCGGTTCTGGGGTCGCTGGATCGGACCTCGGGGACCGTTGCGACCGCGGCGACATCGATCACCGTTGCCTCGGTCGATTTCGAGGCCGATATCGATGCCGCCACCATCACGCCGATCACCAACAGCACGACGGCCGCGACGGCAATCGGCCAGATCGAGGCGCTGATGAACCTGGCCAAAGAAGGCTCGGCCAAGCTGGGCACTGCAGCCAAGCGCATCAACGACCAGTCGACCTTCGTGGGCAAGCTTGCGGATTCGTTGAAACTGGGGGTGAGCGCCCTGGTGGACGCCGATATGGAGGAAGCCTCGGCCCGGCTGCAGGCTCTGCAAACCCAGCAGCAACTGGGCGTCCAGGCGCTGTCGATTGCCAACCAGGCGCCGCAGACCATCCTGTCGCTGTTCCGCTGACACCAAGAAGGGCGCCTCCTCAGGGCGCCCTTTCACATAACCTAGAACGGGCCCTCCTGCATGAGCTTCATCCCTTTCAAAACCAATAAGATCGCCTTCGAGTCGCAGCATATCCGCACCCCTCGCGATAACGAGTATCTGATCTTTTCCCGCGTGACGCGGCAGCTGCAGCATGCCGCGTCATGCGTTGATCGGCGCGTGGTGATCGAAGCCGTGAACGCCAATAACGAGCTTTGGACGACTCTCTTGGCCGATCTGTCGGAACCCGGCAACGGCCTGCCAGACCCGATCAAGGCCGGCCTGCTCTCTCTCGCGATCTTTTCGATCAGACAAGGCCATCGAGTGCTCGCCGAAAGCGCGTCGACTGACGTTCTCATCGACATCAACCTGCGGATGATGAAGGGCCTGAGGGGCGAGGTGCAGCCATGACGGGACTCATACTGAAACTGGCCCCTCATGAACGAGTGCTGATCAACGGCGCAGTCATCGAGAATGGGGATCGGCGGGCAAGGATCGCCATCAAGACGCCACACGCAAATATTCTGCGTATCAAGGACGCTATCCACCCGGATGCAGTCAACTCTCCGGTCGCCAGGCTCTGCTATATCTGCCAGATGATTTTGACCGGTGACGCCCCCCCTGATGAGGGCCGTCGGCAAATCATCTTCGGGATCGAACGGCTTTCCCAGATTTTCACCGACGATGATAGCAAGGGGCTTCTGTCACGCGCCATCGAAAACCTGAACGCCAGGGAGGACTACCACGCTTTGAAAAGCCTGAAAGCTCTTCTTCCTCGGGAAGCTGACTTGATAGCGCTTTATAGATCATGACGTATACGATCCAAGTAGGGAACGGCGGGTACGTCGGCTGGAAAGTCCTCGAACGGACAATGGCGAGACAACGCGAAGCTTTTTCACGCGACACCTCGACAACAGCAGATCGAAACTATTTCATTGAGCACATGCCAAACGTTCGGGGTGCTGACGATTTGATCAGAGACTACCGGTTAATGACCGTTACGCTTCGCGCCTTTGGTCTGGATGCAGACATAAATAACAAATTTTTCATCAAGAAAGTGCTCGAATCCAACCCGGACGACAGATCCAGTTTGGTGAATAGACTCTCGGACAAACGCTATCTGAAGTTGAACCAAGCCCTGAGTTTAAATCACTCAGAAGTGCACAACGCCACAAGAGTCCAAACAATTCTTGCGCAGTACGAGGAGCGATCCTTCGAAAAAAATATTGGTGAACGCTATCCAGAGATTGAGCTTACTCTGAATGCTCAACGAGAACTTCCCCAGATTGCATCATTGGAGATCAGCGAGAACGCAAAGTGGTACCAAATACTCGGCTCGAAGCCTTTGAGGCAGATATTTGAGAAGGCATACGGATTAGGAAGTAACTTTTCGTCTTTACCGATTGACAGACAATTGATGGAAATAAAATCAAAGGCAAAGATCAACTCCGGAAATGAATCGGTCGGCCAATTCCAAGCCGCGGAGACACGGGAATCCCTGCTCCGGCGTTATCTCTTGCGCAATCACATAAGCGTTTCATCCGAAAGTTCGCGTTTCACAACAGCACTCACCATACTTAGATCTTAGGTCATAATCCGTTGATCTTGACCCGCTTTATCACTTGCACCAGGGTTCGCAACATACTAACGAGCAGTTTCAGCGCCTGCTGGCCGACAACGACAGCACTTTCTCGATGAGCAGGGCGAAAAACGTCTGGGAAAATTTGGTGATGGTGGGTTTCTTCTCGGCGCTGAAGACCGAACACATAGCCGCAAAATTTACTGTATCCGCAAAGAGGCACATGTCGACGTGTTCGATTATATCGAGTGGTTCTACAGCCCGCGCGGGTGATATTCGAAACTGGACTGTCTCAGCCCCATGGGGTTAGAGGCCCAAGCTATGCTGGCTTAACCTGCTGTCCACGAAACCAGAAGCAGCTCAAATGGGCCAGCCCGGCCATGATCCGCGCGAAGCCTCTATGTCGCTCCATCACATTCGACGATTGTAGAGCATCTCCGGCAGGCCATACTCCAGAGGAGCATCACATTACCGTAACCCATTGCGATTGAAGAAGATTATTTCACTTAGAAATCGCCGGCCGCCAACGCGTGTTTTTGCCCGTTCGTCAGGGCAAGCCCCCTGGGCTGTTCTCTGATCTCCTCACATTGGAAAAGAAGGGCTGAAGGCGCGCCATCCGCGCATCGGTCAGCCAGAAGAGATTGCTCATCGATCAACCTCCGCGCGGAGGCTGAACCATGAGGATCAGGCAAAATCGATGGGTTCTGAGCCCGGACGCTTCTGGCGCCGCTTCGCCGGTGCCGTTAGATTGCACGCATGATGCTGAACATGATCGTTACAGGTGTGGATTCGGATCAGCCGCCGGTGCTGCTGGCGCATGGGCTGTTCGGGTCGGGGCGCAATCTCGGCGGGCTTGCCCGGCGACTCGGAGAGACCCGGCGGGTAATCGCGGTCGACATGCGCAACCATGGTGACAGCTTTCACGACACCGACCACAGCTATCCGGCGCTGGCCGGCGACCTGGCCGAGGTGATCGAGGCCTATGGCGGCCAAGCGGATGTGCTGGGCCATTCCATGGGCGGCAAGGCTGCAATGATGTTGGCCCTGACCCGCCCGGAATTGGTGCGGCGGCTGGTGGTCATGGACATCGCCCCCTTCGCCTATGGCCACAACCAGGCCGGCCATATCGACGCCATGGAGGCGACTGAGCTGGCCGGGCTGCGCCTGCGCTCCGAGGCCGACGCCCGGTTGGCCGAGCATGTCGTCGACGCCGGTGTGCGGGCCTTTCTGCTGCAATCTCTGGATCTGAAAGCCGATCCGCCACGCTGGAAGTTCAACCTTGTGGCGCTGCGCGATCAGATGCCGCTGCTGGTCGGCTGGCCCGAGGCCCCCCGGGGCACCTTCGCCGGGCCGGCGCTGTTTCTGACCGGAGAGACCTCGGATTATTGCCAGGCGCCGCAGCGCGAGGCGATCCATGCACATTTCCCGCAAGCCGAGATCCGGATGATTTCCGGTGCCGGGCATTGGCTGCACGCCGACCGCCCCGCCGAGGTGGCCGAGGCCGTCGCGGACTTTCTGGCCTAGGTTACGCACTCGTCAACGCCTAGGAAGTGTGGACAGTTATCTGAGCCATAGGATTGTTGCTGCGAGAGTGACGACGGCGAGATAGTGCCTTGCTGTTTTCTCGAAGCGAGTAGCGACACGGCAGAACTGCTTGAGCTTGGAGAAGCAGCATTCGACCAGATGGCGCTGTGCATAGAGATGCTTGTCGAGTGGATGTTTGCGAGCGTGAGGGATTGTTCGGGATGACTGCGACAGCGCCTTTGTCAGCGATAGCTTTGCGCAGACGGTCGCTGTCGTAGGCTGTATCGGCCAGCACGACTTCGGCTGGCAAGCCTTCGATCAGCGCATCGGCCTGCGGGGCATCTCCCTTTTGGCCAGCCGTGAGTGTGAAGCCCACCGGGCATCCCAGTCCGCGCACGGCCATGTGGATCTTGGTGCTCAGGCCGCCACGAGAACGGCCAAGGGCCTGATCTTCAGCCCCTTTTTTGCGCCCGAGGCGTGCTGATGGGCGCGGATGATGGTGGAATCGACGATCAGGTATTCAAAGTCCGGATCGTCCGACATCGACGCGAAGATGCGCCACCAAACGCCCTTATGACTCCAGCGGCTGAAACGACGGAAGACGCTGTTCCAGTCGCCGAACACCTCGGGCAGATTGCGCCAGGGCGAACCGGTGCGCACGATCCACAGAACCGCTTCCACGAACATCCGGTTGTCGCGACCCGAAGAACCTCGCGTCCGCTCGTCGCCGATGATGTGGTGCGATATCCGCTCCCACTGATCGTCCCGAAGGATCAGACGGTCCAGAACTCCCATAGCTGCCTCCAAAAGACAGCCTTGAATCTGATTTGCAAGCTCTTGAGAATCCCAAGAGTCCACACTTCCTAACGTGCTGTGCCGATCGCGGATTCAATCCAGTCAAAGAGGAGAGCAGCATGGCGCAACCGCGTTACGAGTCTACCGATTTCGATTGGTCGATCTTCGAAGCGCTTTGCCACACGAGCCGCGTGGGGTTGTTCGCGTGAGTGATCGCCGGGTTCTGAACGGCATCTGCTGACGGCAGAAAACCCGGTCGTCCTGGGAAAGAGCTACGGGACCATCGTAACCCGATACGAGAAGCGCGACACCAACTTTCCCGCACCGATCAAGCTCGCCGAAACTCGCATCTGACCCATCAATCATGACCGGCTTCTTCTTACGGCAGCATCCTCCGCCAGCCCGACCATCATCCACGCGAATCCTCATGCCCCATCGCTTCCGGCAATCGTAGGGCGTCCTTGGCTGGTCATATTCTTTCGATGCGCGCTTCCATAACAATGCATTGTTATATAATAATATTATTCCAATCGTCGCGCCCGGTGATCAACGCGCGGCTTGCTCGATGGTGGAAAAACCGTCCCTCGGACTGATTTCCGCGCTCCTCACCTTGGGCAAGAAGGGCTGAAGATGCGCCATCTGCGCATCGGTCAGCCGGGAATGAAAGCTCATCGATCCGTCCCTTCCGGAAGCTGAATCATGCGGGTCGCACAAAAAACGATGAGTCCCGGTCCTGGACGCCGGATCGGGATCACCCCGGCGGACAGCGCAGCGACAGCCGCGCCTCGCCGGTATCGCCGGGGATGCGGCTGCGCAGGCTGTTGGGGATCGCTCGGCAGCCGGTGGTGCGCTCGGCAGCGATCACCATCAGCTCCGGAACCGCCATGCGTTCGCGCCGTGTCAGATAGCCAAGGCGGATCACCTCGGCCTCATGGGGTTTCTGGAACACGGCAAAGCGGATGCCGTCCAGGGTGATGTCATGCCGTGTCGCGCCAAGGAATAGCGGCGCCGGCGAGGCACAGGCCGAAAGCGACAGGACAAGAAACAGAATCACACGCATGCACCGACCCTAGCCGCAAGTGGTTAAGGAAGTGCTAAGATGTGGCGGAACCACGCGCCGGCGCCGGCGTTGAGGCGCGAGCCCATCCTTGCAGGAGATTGAATATGCGTCGAATTCTTCGAGTCACCCCGGTTCTCGCCCTGCTGGCGCTGGCGGCGTGCCAGACGGTGCAGGGCGCGGGGCGCGACATGCAGAGCGCCGGACAAGCCATCACGCGCGAGAGCCAGGAGGCGCAGTCCGGGCTGTAGGGCCTCAGCCGCGGGGCGCGCATTGCGCGCAGAAGGGCGTGTCGGGGATCAGGTCGAGGCGCGGCGCGGCGATGTCGTCGCCGCAGATGGTGCAATAGCCGTAATCGCCGGTCTCGATGCGGCGCAGCGCCGCCTCGATCCGCTTCAGCTCGGCCTGTTCCGCATTGCCAAGTGCTTGAAGAACCTGGTCATCTTCCTGTTCGATCGCGGCATCGTCCCAGTCCTGGGGCAAGGGATCGTCAAGCTCGTCCCGGATGCGGGCGAGATCGGCCAGGATGGCGTCGCGGCGCGCGGTGAGACTGATCTTACGGGCATGCAGGTCCATGGGATCCTCCGTTGAAACGGGCCGATCTTACGTTGCGTCCGGGCGGCCCGCCCTTGACTTGCGTCAAATCGAGGCCGGTTTTCCGGGGCGTGCCGGGCGTGCAGCGGGGGTGCACGGCGCGTACACCGTTCGTGCACCGTTCCCGCCATCGGCCGGGATCCGCCGGAAGCGCCCCCGGGACCGGGAGATTCCTTGCCGATGGCGGCGACGAATGCCCGCCTCTGGTTTGAGGGGTTTTCCGGCTGGTTTAGGCTTGGCGCATAAACGAGCAGCAAGAAAGGAACGAGCATGCGCCGGATTCTGACGATCGGGGTGCTGATGGCAGGAATGGCGGTCGCGGGTTGCGAGACCATGCAGGGCGCGGGGCGCGACATGCAGAGCGCCGGGGCGTTGCTGACCGACCAGGCGGCGAACAGCCAGGTGCAGATGGGACAGGCCCCCACGACCTATGCGCCGCCGGCGGTGACGCCGCAGCCCTATTGAGCCGGTAGCGCGGCTTTCACCGTTCCGGGCGGAACG
This sequence comes from Paracoccus sp. TOH, assembly GCF_030388245.1. Lineage (NCBI taxonomy): Bacteria > Pseudomonadati > Pseudomonadota > Alphaproteobacteria > Rhodobacterales > Paracoccaceae > Paracoccus > Paracoccus sp. TOH. The sequence continues at coordinate 1,747,428 of NZ_CP098360.1, read as the reverse complement.
GACGGCGCAGGCCGCGCGAACCGTCGCCCAAGCCATGCCGGCGGCGACCCGGCACCGGCATCGCAGGGCACGCGCCAGGGCTTGGGCGCCCAGGGTTCGGGGCGCCGAGCACCCGCGATCCCAGTATCGCGGGTCTGCACGATTCATTGGTTCCGAAACCGGAAACATGCTATGATCCGGGCACTTGCCTTGGTTCGCCCAAGGGGGGCGCCATGTCGGACACCCTGCTTTTGCTGATGCTCGTATTGGTCATTGCCCTGGTCAGCGTGATCGGGGGAATCGTCGCGCTGCTGAAACAGCAGGTCATCCTGGACAAGGACGGCAATCCCATCGAGATCGAGCTGCCGTGGTTCGGCAAGATCCGGACCAATTATCCGTCGCTTTTCGCCATCGCCCTGGGAATCGTTCTGGCGGGCTTCGTGTCCGCGAAGCTCGACCCGACCGTCGAGATCAGGAACATGTCGCTGATCGCCACGCTGGAGACCGACGACCTGCCCTCGGGCAGCTATGTCATGGTCGCGGCCTTTCCGCAGCGCTACCTGCGCGGCTCGAGCGAGCTTTTCAGGGACGGCAAAGGGTCCATCGAACTGTCGGTGGACGAGCCCGGCCCCTACAGCGTCGTGGCGCTGTCGCCGACCGAGTTCGACGGGGACGGCCGGCCGGTCTACACGGTCACGCAAGGCCCCGCGACATTCGACGCCACCAGCAGCCGGCTGCTGTTCACCGGCCGGCTGACGCGGAGCGGCGACCCGGGAGGCATGGAATGAGAGGAATGAGAGGCGCGACCCTGACCGCGGCGCTGCTGGCCATGGCGTTGCCGACGACCCCGGCAAACGCGGAAACGGCCCTTATCCAGGGCAAGCTGAAAGACGCTTTGGGACAGCCGGTCGCCGGCTATCCGATCGTCCTGGAAAACCGGACCAGCACCGCGCAGGGCTGGTCGAGCAATATCGGCTTCACCTCGGCGGAGGGGGAGTTCTCGATCTCGGTGGACCAGCCGGGAAACTATGTCGCGAAACTGCCGACCGATCCCGCGGCCACCGCCAGCTTTCAGGTCCTGCCCGACCTGTTCATCAACGCGGACGATCCGCAGGCCGCCCGGCAGGACATCGGCGTCATCCTGTTGCCCAAGCAATAGGCTGCCCGGAACGGCGGGATATCCCCGCCGCGCCGCTCAGCCGTCCATCTTCAGCGCCTGGATGAAGGCGGTCTGCGGAATCTCGACCTTGCCGAACTGGCGCATCTTCTTCTTGCCGGCCTTCTGCTTCTCCAGCAGCTTCTTCTTGCGCGTCGCGTCGCCGCCGTAGCATTTCGCGGTCACGTCCTTGCGCATCGCCGAGAGCGTCTCGCGCGCGATCACGCGCGAACCGATGGCGGCCTGAATCGGGATCTTGAACATGTGGCGCGGAATCAGCTCCTTGAGCTTTTCCACCATCGCCCGGCCGCGCGATTCGGCGCGGTCGCGATGCACCATGATCGACAGCGCATCCACCGGCTCGTCATTGACCAGGATCGACATCTTGACCAGAAAATCCTCGCGATATTCGCTGATCTGGTAGTCGAAGCTGGCATAGCCCTTGGTCACCGATTTCAGCCGGTCGTAGAAGTCGAACACCACCTCGGCCAGCGGCAGGTCATAGACCACCATGGCGCGGTTGCCGGCATAGGTCAGGTCCATCTGGATGCCGCGGCGATCCTGGCAGAGTTTCAGCACGTCGCCCAGATATTCGTCGGGCACCATGATCGTGGCCTTGATGCGCGGCTCTTCGATATGGTCGACATAGGTCAGGTCGGGCATGTCGGCGGGGTTGTGCAGGTCGCGCACCTCGCCATCCTTCATGTGCAGCTTGAACACCACCGAAGGCGCGGTGGTGATCAGGTCCAGATCGTATTCGCGTTCCAGCCGGTCGCGGATCACCTCGAGATGCAGAAGCCCCAGGAAACCGCAGCGGAAGCCGAAGCCAAGCGCCGCCGAGGTCTCCATCTCATAGCTGAAGCTGGCGTCGTTCAGCGCGAGTTTCTCGATGGCGTCGCGCAGGGCCTCGAAATCGTTGGCATCGACCGGGAACAGGCCGCAGAACACCACCGGCTGCGCCGGTTTGAAGCCGGGCAGCGGCGCCTCGGCGCCCTTGCGTTCATGGGTGATGGTGTCGCCGACGCGGGTGTCGCGGACCTGCTTGATCGAGGCGGTGAAGACGCCGATCTCGCCCGGGCCCAGCTCGGCGATGTCCTGCATCTGCGGGCGCAGCACCGCCAGCTTGTCGATGCCGTAAACGGCGCCGGTCTGCATCATCTTGATGCGGTCGCCCTTTTTCACCACGCCGTCCATGACGCGGATCATGACGACGACGCCCAGATAGGCGTCATACCATGAATCGACCAGCATCGCCTTGAGGGGCGCGTTGCGGTCGCCTTTCGGGGCCGGCAGGCGGGTGACGATGGCCTCCAGCACATCGGGGATGCCAAGGCCGGTCTTGGCCGAGATCGGGATCGCGTCGGACGCGTCGATGCCGATCACGTCCTCGATGTTTTCCTTGACCCGCTCGGGTTCGGCGGCGGGCAGGTCGATCTTGTTCAGCACCGGGACGATCTCGTGACCGGCGTCGATGGCCTGATAGACATTGGCCAGGGTCTGCGCCTCGACCCCCTGGCTGGCATCGACGACCAGCAGGCTGCCTTCGACGGCGCGCATGCTGCGGCTGACCTCATAGGCGAAATCGACATGGCCGGGCGTGTCGATCAGGTTCAGCACATAGGTGCGCCCGTCCTTGGCCGGATAGTCGATCCGGACGGTGTTGGCCTTGATGGTGATGCCCCGCTCGCGCTCGATATCCATGCTGTCCAGCAGCTGGGCCTTCATGTCGCGTTCGGCGACCGTGCCCGTCAGCTGGATCAGCCGGTCGGCCAAGGTGGATTTGCCGTGGTCGATATGGGCCACGATCGAGAAATTGCGGATGAGGTCAAGGTCGGTCATGGCCGGGCTATACAAGGGCTTTGGCGTTGCGGAAAGGGGGTTCGAGAGGCGGCTCAGGAGATGGCGACGAAACCGGCCTCGCGCAGCCGGCGCCGGCGCAGCGCCGCCTCGCGCCACATGGTGTAGCAGCCCGAGGCGACGATGATCGCGGCGCCGGCCAGTGTCGCCGCGTCCGGATGCTCGCCGAAGACCAGGAAGGCCAGGATCAGGGCGAAGACCAGCCGGGCATAGCGATAGGGGGCGAGCGCCGAGGCCTCGCCCAGCCGGGTGGCGGCGACCAGCAGCGCATAGCCGCCGACGCCGACGGTGATGCAGGCCAGGACCAGCAGCCATTGCCGCGGGCTGGGCATGACGAAGTCCTGCCCCAGCACCAGCCCCATCAGCACCGAGGCGATCAGGATGGCGAAGAAGGCCGAGGCGGCCAACTGGTCGGAATGGATATGCGCCGGCACGCGGCGGGTGGCAATGTCGCGCGCCGCCAGCCCCAGCACCGCCAGCAGCGCCATCAGCGACACCGGTTGGAAGCCCGCCAGCCCCGGCCGGATGACCAAGAGCACGCCGAGAAAGCCGGCGATGATCGCGCTCCAGCGCCGCCAGCCGACCGGTTCGCCCAGAAACAGCGCCGCGCCCAGCACGATGGCCAAGGGCAGCGCCTGCATGATCGCCGCGGTCGAGGAGAGCTCCGTCAGCGCCAGCGCCACCACGATGCCGATCGAGCCCACCGCCTCCATCAGGCCGCGGAACAGCACGATGGGGCGGAGGAGGTCGCGGGTGAACAGCCGCCCGCCCTTGAGCTTCAGCATGGCGCCGAAGGCCAGGAAGCCCAGAAGCCCGATCAGGCCCAGCACCTGCGCAAAGGGCAGCTCGGCCGAGAGCAGCTTGATGAACATGTCCTCGAAGGCGAACAGCACCATCGAGACGACCATCAGGATCGCGCCACGGAAGTTTTCGGTGACCATCGGTCGCAGCCTCGTGAGGGGGAGTTGCGCCCGCGGCGCCGGACCGCGATCATAGGCCGGTTCCCGGCCGGGCGAAAGGCCCGGGCGAAGGGGAAAGCGCGAAAGGATGCAAAGATGAAGTTCCGCGTCGAGGACATGAGCTGCGGCCATTGCACGGCCGCCATCGAGAAGGCGGTGGCCGAGGCGGGCGGCCGGGCGGCCACCGATCTCGCCGCCCGCAGCGTCACGGTCGAGGGGCTGGACCCGGCCCGCGCCGCGGCGGTGATTCGCGCCGCCGGCTATACGCCGGAACCGGCCTGAGCCGGCGGCCGGCGCGGCGCGGCGCGCATATCTTGGGGGTCAGAGGCCGGCGTCCCGCCATCCGTGGTCACGGCCGCGCGATTGAGCCGTGAGGCGGCTTCTGCTAAGCTTCGCCCGACAAGATGCGCGGCGGAAAGAGGGTGTCCGGCCCCGTTGCCGCGCCACGAGCGAGGAGACAGAGATGATGAACCGCCTGATGATCGCCGCCGCCGCGGTGGTCCTGACCACGCCGCTTGCCGTCGCGGGGCCGATCGATTCCGCCTGCGTGCGGTCGGATCGCGGCGCGCGCAACAGCCAGGTCTGCGGCTGCATCCAGCAGGTCGCCGACCAGACGCTGTCGCGGGCCGACCAGCGCCGCGCCGCCCGCTTCTTCCGCGACGCGGACGAGGCGCAGGACGTGCGCATGTCGAAAAGCGATGCCGACAATGCCTTCTGGGCGCGCTACAAGAATTTCGCCGCCGCGGCCGAGGCCTATTGCGCGCGGTGAACCGGCCGATGCGCATCACCGTACTGACCGGCGCCGGCATATCGGCCGAAAGCGGGATCCGCACCTTCCGCGCCACCGACGGGCTGTGGGAGGAGCACCGCATCGAGGATGTCGCCACGCCCGAGGGCTTCCACCGCGACCCGGCGCTGGTGCATCGCTTCTACAACTTGCGCCGCGCCGATGCCGCCCGCGCCCAGCCCAATGCCGCGCATCGGGCGCTGGCCCGGCTGGCCCGGCACCACCAGCTGACGCTGATCACCCAGAACGTCGACGACCTGCACGAGCGCGGCGGCTCGCCCGAGGTCATCCACATGCATGGCAGCCTGCTGGACGCGCTCTGCGCCGGCTGCGGGCATCGCTGGCCGGCCTCGCTGGTGATGCGGGCGCCGGACCCCTGCCCCGGCTGCGGCAAGCCGCTGACCCGGCCCGACATCGTCTGGTTCGGCGAGATCCCCTATCACATGGAACGGATCTGGGCGGCGGTGGAAGCGGCCGAGATCTTCGCCGCCATCGGCACCTCGGGCCAGGTCTGGCCGGCCGCCGGCCTTGCCCAGCACGCCCGCCGCGCCGGCGCGCGGACCGTCGAGCTGAACCTGGCCGCCTCGGCCGTCGCCGGCGATTTCGCCGAGCATCGCACCGGCCCCGCGACCGAAGTGGTGCCGGCCTGGGTGGACGCGCTCTGCGGCTGACCGCCTTCGCCTCCTCACCGTTTCCCAAATACTCCCGGGGGAACGCCGGGCTGGCCCGGCGTGGGGGCAGAGCCCCCGCTCTTTCGCCCCCCCCCGCCGCGCCGCGCCGGCATCGCGCTTGACCATGGCGCGGCAATCGGCCACCCCTTGCCTTCCGGAACCCGAACGCCACGCCCGAAAGCCCGATGACCCGAACCATCCTCGCCAATGCCCGCCTGATCCTGCCCGAAACCGTTACCCCCGGCGCGGTGGTGATCGAGAACGGCGCCATCGCCGGGATCCTGCCGGGCGCGGCCGTCCCGACCGGCGCCCTGGACATGGCCGGCGATTTCCTCGCCCCCGGCATGGTCGAATTGCATACCGACAACCTGGAACGCCACATGCGCCCGCGCCCCGGCGTGAACTGGCCCCATGCCGGCGCCATCCTGGCGCATGACGCCGAACTGGCAGGCTGCGGCATCACCACCGTCTTCGACGCCGTGCGCGTCGGCTCGATCCCCAACGAGGGGCCGGACGAGGATTACGACAAATATGCCCGCGAACTGGCGCATGAACTGGCCGCCATCCGCAGCCGCGGCGTGCTGCGCATCAGCCATTTCCTGCATCTGCGCGCCGAGGTCTGCTCGGAAACCCTGCTGGCGGAACTGGACGAGTTCGGTCCCGGGGACCGGGTCGGCATCATCAGCCTGATGGACCACACGCCGGGCCAGCGCCAGTTCCGCGACATCGCCAAGCTCGCGCAATATGTGCAGGGGAAATACAAGCTTTCCGACGCGGCATTCGCCGATCACGTCGCCCGGCTCAAGGCGTTGCGCGCCCGGTTCGGCGATGCGCATGAGGCGGCGGCGGTCGAGATCGCGCATCGGCTGGGCGCGGTGCTGGCCAGCCATGACGACACCACCGCCGAACATGTCGCGGTCTCGGCCGGCCATGGCGTGCGGCTGGCGGAATTCCCCACCACGCCCGAGGCGGCGGCCGCCTGCCACCACCATGGCATCATGGTGATGATGGGGGCGCCGAACCTGATCCGCGGCGGCAGCCATTCCGGCAATGTCTCGGCCGCCGAGCTGGCGCGGGCCGGGCATCTGGACATCCTCAGCTCGGATTACGTGCCCTCGGCCCTGCTGGCCGGGGCGCTGATCCTGGCGCGGATCTGGGACGACCTGCCCCGCGCCATGGCGACGGTAACGGCCAACCCGGCCCGGGCGGCGGGGCTGGCGGATCGCGGCGCGATCGCGGCGGGGCTGCGCGCCGACCTGATCCGCTTCGCGATGATGGACGACACGCCGGTGATGCGCGAGACCTGGGTGCGCGGCCGCCGCGCCTGATCCCCGCTTACCTTCGTAAATTCGTAGATAAATTGACCTGGATCAAGCCGCGCCGCTTGCGGCCGGGCTAGCACCGGCCTGCCGGAACCAAGGAGGGCAAGCCATGGGCTACAGGGCCAAGATCGACGGGATGCGGGGCGAGCTGCGGGCGATGAACAAGGCCATCCCCGAGGTGATGAAGGGGTTCGGGGCGCTGTCGCAGGCGGTGGATGCCGGCCCGGCGCTGGAGGCGAAGACCCGCGAGATGGTCGCGCTGGGCATGGCCATCGTGCAGCGCTGCGAGCCCTGCATCCTGTTCCATGTCGAGGCGCTGATGAAGGCCGGCGCCAGCCGCGAGGAGCTGGCCGGCGTGCTGGCCATGGCGATCCAGATGAGCGGCGGGCCGGGCATGATGTATGCCGGCCACGCGCTGGCCTGCTGGGACGAGCTGGCGGCGGGCTGATCCCGCCGCCGCCGCTCCGCCGCCGCGGTTCAGGTGATGACGTCGGGTTGGGTGCGGCCGGTGCGGGTATGGATGCCGGCGATCTCGTCGGCGGCGGCGATGATGCCCGCCAGCGCCTGCTGCGGGTCGTCCTGCATTCGGGCCGGATCGGTCTCGACCCGTTCCAGGTAGACGCGCAGCGTCGCGCCCTCGGTGCCGGTGCCGGACAGGCGCAGCACGATGCGGCCGCCGCCCTCGGTCAGGATGCGCAGGCCCTGCGCCTCGGTGCGCGAGCCGTCCACCGGGTCGTCATAGGCGAACTCGTCCGCCGCCTCGATGCGCAGCCCGGCGGCGGTCCGACCGGGCAGATCGGCCAGCCGGTCGCGCAGCGCCGCCACCAGATCGCCGGCGGCGGCGGCATCCACCGCCTCGTAATCGTGGCGGGAATAGTAGTTGCGGCCGTATTGCGCCCAATGGCCGGCTATGATCTCGGCCACCGGCTGCCGGCGCTCGGCCAGCAGGTTCAGCCAGAACAGCACCGCCCACAGCCCGTCCTTTTCCCGCACATGGTCCGAGCCGGTGCCGGCGCTTTCCTCGCCGCAAAGCGTGGCGCGGCCGGCATCGAGCAGGTTGCCGAAGAACTTCCAGCCGGTCGGCGTCTCGTAGCAGGCCAGGCCCAGGCTTTCCGCCACCCGGTCCAGCGCCCGCGAGGTCGGCATCGACCGGGCCACGCCCTTGAGGCCGCCGGCATAGGCCGGGACCAGCCTGGCATTCGCCGCCAGCACCGCCAGGCTGTCCGAGGGCGTGACATAGCAGTTCCGGCCGACGATCATGTTGCGGTCGCCGTCGCCATCCGAGGCGGCGCCGAAATCCGGCGCATCGGGGCCGAACATCGCGTCCATCAGCTCCTTGGCCCAGATCGGGTTCGGGTCGGGATGGCCGCCGCCGAAATCGGGCTTCGGGACCGCATTCACCACCGAGCCCGCCGGCGCGCCCAGCTCGCCCTCCAGGATCGCCCTGGCATAGGGGCCGGTCACCGCGTGCATGGCGTCGAAGCGGATGCGGAAACCGTCGGCGAACAGCGCGCGGATCTTGGCGAAATCGAAGATCGTGCGCATCAGCTCGGCATAGTCGGCGACGGGATCGACGACCTCGATCTGCATATCGCCCAGGCTGGTGCTGCCCGGCCGGGACAGGTCCACGTCCTGCGCGTCGAGGATGCGGTATTCGGTCAGGGCCTTGGTGGCCGCGAAAATCGCCTCGGTCACCGGTTCGGGGGCCGGGCCGCCATTGCCGGTATTGTACTTGACGCCGAAATCCTCGGTCGGGCCGCCGGGATTGTGGCTGGCGGACATGATGATGCCGCCATCCGCCCCGCGCAGCCGGATCAGATGCGAGGCGGCGGGGGTGGAGAGCAGCGCGCCCTGCCCGACGATCACCTTCTTCGCGCCGCTGGCCGCCGCCATGCGCAGGATGACCTGCGCGGCGCGGTCGCCGAAATAGCGCCCGTCGCCGCCCAGCACATAGGTCTTGCCCGCGGCGCCGCCGGTGCCGTTCCAGATCGCCTGCACGAAGTTTTCCAGGTAATGCGGCTGCATGAAGACCGGGGTCTTCTTGCGCAGGCCCGAGGTGCCGGGCTTTTGCCCCGCGATGGGCTTGGTCGGGACGGTGTGAACGGTCATGGACCTCTCCTTAGCGTTCGTGGTCGCGCATGATGCTGGCAGTCCGCGCGACCGAGGGCAATGCCGGGAAATCCCCGGCCGCCACCGGCAGGCGCAACTGCCAGTTCGGATAGTCGCCGACCGTGCCGGGCAGGTTCGGCTGGTCGGCCATGTCAAGCAGCAGCTCGGCCTGCACCGCCACCAGAAGCGAGGGCGTGCGGGCCAGGAAGCCGTGCAGCGCGTCGATACCGGGATCGGGCAGCAGTCGGTCGAAGGCGGCGACCTCCTCGGCGCGTTCTTGCTGGCCGGCGGCGGTTTCCCGCCCGGCGATGCGGGCGCGGGCGGTGATGTCGGCGCCCTGCCGCCAGCCGCGCCAGGTCGGCAGGTCGTGGGTCGAGAAGCTGGCGATGGCGTCGCGGTCATAGGCTTCGGCCGGGCGGAAGGCCGGCGGATGCCAGCCCGCGCGCTCGAACATCGCCACCCGGCAACCGAGGATGCCGGAGGCCGCCAGCGCCTCGCGCAGGCCGTCGGGGATGTTGCCCAGATCCTCGCCGACGATCGCCGCATTGCCAGCGCGCGCCGCCTCGATCCGGGCCACGGCCAGCATGGCGTCGCGCGGCATGGCGACATAGGCGCCGGGCGCGGCATCGGGCACCCAATAGGCGCGCTCGAAGCCCAGGATGTGGTCGATGCGCAGCACCCCGGCGAATTGCAGCTGCCGGCGCAGGGTTTCGGCCAGCGGCGCATAGGCTTGCGCGCGCAGGCCCGGCGGGCTGAAGGGCGCGAGGCTCCAGTTCTGGCCCTGCGGGGCGAAGGCGTCGGGCGGCGCGCCGAGCGAGGCGCCAAACGCGAAGCTCGCGCGGTCCTCCCAGGTCTCGGCGCCGAAGGGATGCGTGCCGACGGCAAGGTCGAGATAGAGCCCATGCGCCATGCCGCCGTCGCGCGCCGCCTGCCCGGCTGCCGCCAGGGCCCGCTCGGCCCGCCATTGCAGCCAGGCGTGGAAGCGCATCTCGGCCGCCAGCTCGGCCCGCGCGGCAAGGGCGGCGGGCATGTCGGGCGCGGCGAGCGTCGCCGGCCAGTCGCCCCAGAAGCCCCCCAGCCGCGCCGACAGCGCCTGATGCAGAGCGAAGCGTTGCAGGCCCTCGCCCTCGCCCGCCTGCCAGGCGTCGAAACCGGGATCGCCGGGAAAGGCGTCGTATTCCGCCCGCAAGGCCGCCATGCGGGCCGGGATGTCGCGGGCATAGTCGATGCGCGGGCCGGGGGTGCCGGGGCCGCCGGGCAGGTGGATGACGTTTAGCCGCCGGCGGTGCGAGGGGGTATAGGGGCTGAACAGCCGCGGCTCGGTCGGAAAGCCGGCATGGACCGGGTTGATGCCCAGGAAACCCGCGCCCTGCCCAGCCATGCCCCGCGCCAGCACCGCCAGATCGGCATAGCTGCCGATCCCGGTTTCCGAGATTCCGTAAAGCGGCGCCACCAGCCCCCAGCAACGCGCCGGCCCCGGCAGGCGCGGCGGGGCGGCGAGCAACGTATAGTCCCGGCCGCCGGCCCGCAGGCGGTGGATGCCCAGCGGCAGCTCGGGCAGCGGGCCGCGCCCCTCGGCCTCGGCGCCGCTCTCGAAGGCCAGTTGCCAGTCGCCAAGCGACAGGTCGGGCCGGGAACCGGCTGCGCAGATCACATCCTGCGGCAGGCGGTCGGCGTGGTCGTCCAGCGCCGCCTGCGCCTCGGCCGCGGTCGGCACGGCAAGGCCCATGGCGGCAAGCAGCGCCACCGCCGTCTCGACCGGGGTCTCGCGCCATTGGCCGGCAAGGTCGTGAAAGCCCGGCAACACGCCCATCCGCCCGGCCAGGGCCTGCCGGGGGTCAGTCATCCGCGCGCTCCAGATCGAAGGCCAGCACGGACCGGCCGTCCACCGCCAGCCGCTCGGCCTCGACCAGATGCGGGGCCAGGTCGGGGCGGCTGGTGTCCAGGTGCAGCCGCCAGCGGCAGCCCGCCGGGCGCTCGGGCAGCACCACCTCGAGCGGCTGGCCGTTGTTGAAGACCAGAAACAGCGCCTCCTCGCGCTGCGCATATTCCGGGGTGCCGGCGGCCATGCGCAGCTCGGCGCAGAGCACGCGCAGCTCGGGATTGCCCCAATCGGCCGGGGTCATCTGCGCGCCATCCGGGCGCAGCCAGAACAGGTCGGGCAGCCCGTCGGTCAGGCGCGGCCGCGAATGCAGGAAACGCTTCTGCCGCAGGATCGGATGGGCGCGGCGAAAGGCGATCAGCCGGCGGGTGAAGTCCAGGAAGGCCGGATCGGCCGCCGACCAGTCCACCCAGCCGATCTGGTTGTCCTGGCAATAGGCGTTGTTGTTGCCGGCCTGCGAATTGCCCAGCTCGTCGCCGCCGAGCAGCATCGGCGTGCCCTGCGACAACAGCAGCGTCGCCAGCAGGTTGCGGCGCCGCCGCGCGCGGGCGTCCAGGATGGCGGGGTCGTCGCTGGGCCCCTCGGCGCCCATGTTGTCCGAGAAATTCTGCGGATGGCCGTCGCGGTTCTCCTCGCCATTGGCGGCGTTGTGCTTTTCGGAGTAGCTGACCAGATCCATCAGCGTGAAGCCGTCATGCGCGGTCAGGAAGTTCACCGAGGCCGTGGCGGGCCGGCCGGAATGGTCGAACTGCCGGGCCGAACCCGCCATGCGGTCGGCCAGTTCCGGCACCTGCCGGGCGTCGCCGCGCCAGAAGCGGCGGATGCCGTCGCGATACTTGTCGTTCCATTCCAGGAAGGGCGGCGGGAAGCCGCCCAGCTGATAGCCGCCGGGGCCGATGTCCCAGGGTTCGGCGATCAGCTTCACCCGGGTCAGCACCGGATCCTGCCGGATCGCATCGAAGAACGAGGCGCTGCGGTCGAAGCCGCCCCGCACCCGCCGGCCCAGCGTGGCGCAGAGGTCGAAGCGGAAGCCGTCCACATGCATGACCTCGACCCAGTAGCGCAAGGAATCCATGACCATGCGCAGCACCATCGGGTGGTTGATGTTCAGCGTGTTGCCGGTGCCGGTGTCGTTCACGTAATGGCGCGGATTGTCCTGCAGCCGGTAATAGCTGCGGTTGTCGAGGCCGCGGAAGCTGAGCGTCGGGCCAAGCTCGTTGCCCTCGCCGGTGTGGTTATAGACCACGTCCATGATGACCTCGATGCCGGCGGCGTGCATCCGGGCGACCATGTGCTGGAACTCGGCGATCTGACCCTTGGCCAGATAGCGCGGGTCGGGAGCGAAAAACCCCAGCGTCTGGTAGCCCCAATAGTTCACCAGCCCCTTTTCCAGCAGGAAACGGTCGTTGAGGAAGGCCTGCGCCGGCAGCAGCTCCAGCGCGGTGATGCCCAGGTTCTGCAGATGCTCCAGAACCGGGTCCGAAGCGAGGCCGAGGAATGTGCCGCGATGCGGGACATCGGGATGCGCTTCGGTCAGGCCCTTGACATGCGCCTCGTAGATCACCGTCTCGGCGATGTCGCGGCGCGGCGGCTGGTCGGGGCCCCAGGCGAAGGACGGGTCTTCGACCACGCAGCGCGGCATGAAGCGGGCGCTGTCGCGGCGGTCGAAGCTCAGGTCGGATTCGGGCGCGCCGACCGTGTAGCCCATCAGCGCGTCGTGCCAGACCGGGTGCCGGGTCAGCCGCTTGGCATAGGGGTCGAGAAGCAGCTTGTGATAGTTGAAACGGTGCCCCTCGGCGGGCGCATAGGGGCCGTCGGCACGCAGCCCGTAAAGCTGGCCGGGGCGCAGGCCGGGGACATAACCGTGCCAGACATCGCCGTCGCGTTCCGGCAGGTCCAGCCGATGCGTCTCGGACCGGCCGTCGGCCGAGAACAGGCACAGCGTCACGCGGCGCGCATGTTCCGAGAACACGGCGAAGTTCACGCCCTCGCCGTCGAAGGTGGCGCCCAGCGGTTCCGCCCGGCCCTCGAGGATGCGCAATTGGGTCATCAGGCGGCCATCGCCCCGAACAGTCCAGCATAGGCGCGGGCCGAGGCGTCCCAGCCGACCGGATGCGCCATGGCGTTTTCCATCATGCGGTGCCAGACGGCAGGCTGGCGCCAGAGCGCGCAGAGCCGCGACAGCGCCCGGGACAGCGCCCGGGCATCGACCGGGTGGAACTGCAGCCCGGTCGCCACGCCGGCAGCCAGCCCGGCGGCCGAGGCGTTGATGACGGTATCGGCCAGCCCGCCGGTCAGCGCCACCAGCGGCAGGGTGCCGAAGCGCAGCCCGTAAAGCTGGGTCAGCCCGCAGGGCTCGAAGCGCGAGGGCACCAGGATGGCGTCGCCGCCGGCGATCATGCGGCGCGACAGCGGCTCGTCATAGCCCAGCCGCAAGGCGACGCCGGGATGGCGGATGGCGGCCTGCGAAAACGCCGCCTCCAGGCCGGGATCGCCCGAGCCCAGCACCGCAAGCTGGCCGCCGTTTTCCAACAGCGCCGGCAGCGCCTCGATCAGCAGGTCCAGCCCCTTCTGCCCGGTCAGGCGCGAGACGACCACGCAAAGCGGCCCCTCGGCCTCGGGCAGAGCGAACTCCTTGCGCAGCGCGGCGCGATGCGGCGCCTTGCCGTCTGGCGCGGCATAGGGCGGCTTCCAGGCGTCCAGGTCGATGCCGTTCAGGATGCCGGTGAAATCGCCGGCGCGGTCGGCCAGCACCCCCTCCATGCCCATGCCGTATTCCGGGGTCATCAGCTCCTCGGCATAGGTCGGGCTGACGGTCGAGATCCTGTCGGCAAAGACGATCCCCGCCTTCAGCGCCGAGATCTTGCCCCAGTATTCGAAGCCGCGCGGGTTGAACAGATCCGCCGGCAATTGCAGCGCCGACAGCATATGCGCCGGCGCCAGGCCCTGGAAGGCGATGTTGTGGATGGTCAGCAGCGTCCGGACGTCCCGCACCCCCGCCCGGCGCAGATAGACCGGGGTCAGGCCGGCCTGCCAGTCGTGCAGGTGCAGCACCTGCGGGCGCCAGTCCTCGACCCCCTCGGCGGCGATCAGGGCGGCGGCCTTGGACAGCGCGGCGAAACGCTGCGGATTGTCGGGCCAGTCGCGGCCGTCCGGCCCCAGATAGATGCCGCCCGGCCGGTCGAAAAGATGCGGCGCGTCAAGGATGTAAAGCCCCGCATCCCCCAGCGCGCCGCGCCGGATGCGGGCCGGGCCGCCGAACAGCTCGGGGATCTTGCGCACGACCGGCGCCTTGGCCTGCGCGGCCAGCACCGCCGGATAGCCGGGCAGCAGCACCCGCATCCCGACCCCGTGCCCGGCCAGCGCCGCCGGCAGCGCCCCCGCCACGTCGGCCAGCCCGCCGGTCTTGACCAGCGGCACGCATTCCGAGGCGACGGACAGAACCCTCATAAAGACGCTTCCCTTCGATCCAGCATGTCCTGCGTGATCAGCGTGACGCCGCCTTCCGAGACGCGGAACCATTTCGCGTCCTCCTCGGGGTCCTCGCCGACCACGAGGCCTTCGGGGATTCTGACGGCGCGGTCAATGACCACGTTGGTCAAACGCGCGTGCCTCGCGACATTGGCATAGGGCAGCACAACCGCGCGTTCCAGGCTGGAATAGGAATTGGTGTGGACCTGGGTGAACAAGAGCGACTCGCGGATCTCGCTGCCCGAGATGATGCAGCCGCCCGAGATCAGCGAGCTGACGGCGCTGCCGCGCCGGTCCGGCTCGTCATGGATGAACTTCGCCGGCGGCACCAGTTCGGAATAGGTCCAGATCGGCCAGTCGCGGTCCCAGAGGTTCAGCTCGGGATTGAAGTCGGTCAGGTCGATATTCGCCCGCCAGAAGGCATCGACGGTGCCCACGTCGCGCCAATAGACCGGATCGCCGGGCGCGCGCACACAGCTGTCGGCGAAGCGATGCGCCTGCGCCTTGCCGTTCCTGACGATCTGCGGGATCAGGTCGTTGCCGAAATCGTGGCTGGACCTCTCGTCCTGCATGTCGCGGATCAACAGGTCGCGCAGGAAGTCCCAGCGGAAGACATAGATGCCCATCGAGGCCAGCGTCACATCCGGATCGTCCGGCGTGCCGGGCGGGTCCTTGGGCTTTTCCAGGAAGCTGGTGATGACGTCCTTGCCGTCCACCGCCATGACGCCAAAGGCCGAGGCTTCGGTCCGCGGCACGGTCAGGCAGCCGATGGTCACGTCCGCGCCCGCCTCGACATGGTGGCGGATCATCAGCTCGTAATCCATCTTGTAGATATGGTCGCCGGCCAGGATCAGCACGTAATCGACGCCGTAGCTGTCGATGATGTCGATGTTCTGCGCCACCGCATCCGCCGTGCCGCGATACCACATCGATTCGTCATAGCGCTGCGAGGCGGGCAGGATGTCGAGGAATTCGTTCCTCTCGGCCCGGAAGAAGTTCCAGCCGCGCTGGACGTGGCGGATCAGGCTGTGGGCCTTGTATTGCGTGGCCAGCGCCATCTTGCGGATGCCCGAGTTCAGCGCGTTCGACAGCGCGAAGTCGATGATCCGCGACTTGCCGCCAAAATAGACCGCGGGCTTCACCCGCTTGTCGGTCAGTTCGCGCAGGCGCGAGCCGCGGCCGCCGGCCAGAATGAAGGCCATGGATCGTCTGGAAAGCCTTTCCTCACGCTGGACCATCTCTATCCCCTCCCTCTTTACCCGGCACCTGCGCGCGGGATGGTTACATCCTGTCGTCCTTCACGAAGATCAGGGTCGAAAGCGGCGGCAGCACCAGATCGGCATGGGCGGGCTGGCCATGGCTCCCACCCGGCAGGGCGGCGACGCGGCCCAGATTGCCGCGCCCAGTGCCGCCATAGATCGCAGCATCGGTGTTCAGCGCCTCGCGCCACTCGCCCGGCTGCGGAAAGCCCATGCGCCAGCCGCGGCGCTCGACCGGGGTGAAGTTGCAGACCACCACCGCCTCGGGATCGCCCGGCCCGCCGCGCCGGGTCCAGGCATAGACGGAATGGGCGGCGTCATTGGCCTCGATCCACTGGAAGCCGGCGCCGGCGCAATCCTGCGCGTAAAGCGCGGGCGTGGCGCGATAAAGCGCGTTCAGGTCGCGGACCAGCGCTTGCATGCCGCGATGCAGCGGCTTGCCGATGCAGGCCCAGTCGATCTCGGCATCGTGGTTCCATTCCGAGCCTTGGGCAAACTCCTGGCCCATGAACAGCAGCTTCTTGCCCGGATGGCCCCACATGAAGCCGTAATAGGCGCGCAGATTGGCAAATTTCTGCCATTCGTCGCCCGGCATCTTGGCCAGCATCGAGCCCTTGCCGTGCACCACCTCGTCATGGCTGATCGGCAGGATGAAATTCTCGGAAAAGGCGTAATGCAGGCCGAAGGTCATCTGGTGGTGGTGGTGCTTGCGATGGATCGGCTCGCGCCTGATGTAGTCCAGCGTGTCGTTCATCCAGCCCATGTTCCACTTGAAGCCGAAGCCCAGCCCGCCGTCATGCACCGGCCGCGAGACCTTGGGGTATGAGGTCGATTCCTCGGCCACCGTCATGATGCCCGGTTCCTCGCCATAGGTCAGGCGGTTCATCTCCTGCAGCATGGCGATGGCTTCGTAATTCTCGCGCCCGCCGTCCTTGTTGGGGATCCATTGCCCCTCGGCGCGGGAATAGTCGCGGTAGAGCATCGAGGCGACCGCATCCACCCGCAGCCCGTCGAGGTGATATTCCCGAAGCCAATACAGCGCGTTCGAGGTCAGGTAGTTCATCACCTCGGCGCGGCCGTAATTGTAGATCAGCGTGTTCCAGTCCTGATGGAAACCCTCGCGCGGGTCGGCATGTTCGTAAAGCGCGGTGCCGTCGAACTGCACCAGCCCGTGCGGATCGGTCGGGAAATGCCCCGGCACCCAGTCGAGGATCACCCCCAGCCCGGCCTTGTGCGCGGCGTTCACCAGGTCGCGGAATTCGTGCGGCGGGCCGAAGCGGATGGTCGGCGCGAACAGCCCGACCGGCTGATAACCCCATGAGCCGTCAAAGGGATATTCGCTGATCGGCAGCAGCTCGATATGGGTGAAGCCCATGTCGCGGACATAGTCCACCAGCTCTACCGCCGCCTCGCGGTATGAGATCGGGCGGCCGCCGTCCTTCCTGCGCCAGCTGCCCAGATGCACCTCGTAGATGCTGATCGGCCGGTCGATGCGCTGCGCCTCGGCCCGCGTCCCCATCCAGCCGCCGTCCGACCAGCCATAGCCCGCGATGTCGCGCACCACCGAGGCGGTGGCCGGCGGGTGCTGGGCGCCGAAGCCGACCGGATCGGCCTTTCGCGCCAGCCCGCCATAGGCGCCGAGGATCTCGTATTGATAGGCGGTGCCCTCGCCCAGGCCGGGCATAAAGATCTCCCAGACGCCGGTGGCGCCGCGCCGGCGCATGACATGGCGCCGCCCGTCCCAGGCGTTGAAATCCCCGATCAGCGAAACGCGGCGGGCATTGGGCGCCCAGACCGCGAAATGCGTGCCGCGCGCGCCCTGATGCGCGATCACATGCGCGCCGAGCGCCTGCCAGAGCCGCTGGTGCCGCCCCTCGCCCAGCAGGTATTCGTCAAGCTCGCCCAGCACCGGGCCGAAGCGATAGGCGTCCTCGGCCAGCCATTCCTCGCCGTCCCGGCGGCCGCGCAGCAGATAGGGGTCCGCGCCGGGCACCTTGCCGTGGAACAGGCCGGGACAGCCCTCGACCGGCGCCAGCGGATGCGCCTTCCTACCCAGCATCGCCGCCAGTTCCTGCGCGCCGGGATCGAAGGCGGTGACATGGCGCTGACCGCCGCGCAGATGCGGGCCGAGCACCGCGAAGGGATCGTCGAAACGCCCCTCGGCGATGCGGGTCAGCACTGCGGGATCGGCGACTTCCTTGGGGTCGATCTGCGCCATGGTTCCCCCTTGCGGCGTCACGCCTGCCCAAGCAGGCTTTGCGCGTTCCAGATGTCCTGCATGTAGCCGCGGATCGTGCGATCCGACGAGAACCAGCCCGAGCGCGCCACGTTCAGCGCCGCCATGCGCGTCCAATCGCTGCGGCTGGCATAGGCGAAATCCACCTCGCGCTGCGCCCGCCAGTAATCGGCGAAATCCGAGGCGACGAGGAAGTAATCGGCCCGCGTCAGGTTCTCGACGATATTCGCATAGCGGTCGGGCTCGCCGGGGCTGAAGGTGCCGCTGCGGATCGCCTCGATGGCACCGGTCAGGCGCGGATCGCCGGCCACGGCACGGGCGGCATGGTCGGGGACGGCGCGGCGGGCCTCGGCCTCCTCGGCGGTCAGGCCGAACAGGAAGAAGTTCTCGGCCCCCACGCGCTCGCGGATCTCGACATTGGCGCCGTCCAGCGTGCCGATGGTCGGGGCGCCGTTCAGGGCGAATTTCATGTTGCCGGTGCCGGACGCCTCCTTGCCGGCGGTCGAGATCTGCTCGGACAGATCGGCGGCGGGGATCAGCCGCTCGGCCAGGGTGACGTTGTAATTCGGCAGATAGACGACCTGCAGCTTCTCGTTGGTCGCCGCGTCGGCATTGATGACCGCCGCCACGTCGTTGATCAGCCGGATGATGTCCTTGGCGAAGAAATAGCCCGGCGCCGCCTTGCCGCCGAAGATCTTGACCCGCGCCGTCCAGTCGGCCGAGGGGGTCTCGCGCATCTCTTGCCACAGCGCGACGGCTTCCAGGATGTTCAGGTGTTGGCGCTTGTATTCGTGGATGCGCTTGATCTGCACGTCGAACAGCGCATCCGGGTTCAGCATCACGCCATGCTCGCGGGCGGTCCAGTCGCACAGATCGGCCTTGTTGGCGGCCTTGACCGCGGCGAAGTCCTGCAGCCAGCCGGCATCGGCGGCATGCGGCTCCAGCGCCTGCAACTGCTCCAGATCGCCGATCCAGCCGTCGCCGATGCTGCGGGTGATCAGATCCGCCAGGCGCGGGTTGCAGCCCAAGAGCCAGCGACGCGGGGTGACGCCGTTGGTTTCGTTCACGATGCGGTCGGGCCAGATACGATGCTGGTCGGCGAAGACCGTGGTCTTCATCAGCCCGGTATGCAGCGCCGAGACGCCATTGACGCGGTTCGACAGGATGAAGGACAGCTCGCCCATCCGCACCTTGCCGTCGCCGCGCGCGGCATTCCTGCGGTCGGGATGGGCCTTGGCATCGGCCGCGTCGATGCGGTCGATGATCTGCAGGTGGCGCGGCAGCAGGTCCGAGAACAGCCCTTCGTCCCAGCTTTCCAGCGCCTCGGGCAGCAGCGTGTGGTTGGTGTAGTTCACGCAGCCGCGGGTGATGGCCAGCGCCTCGTCGAAGGGCAGGCCGCGTTCGTCATGCAGGATGCGCAGCAGTTCCGGCGCGGCGACGGCCGGATGGGTGTCGTTCATCTGGATCGCCACCTTCCGCGGCAGCAGGCGCAGGTCGGCATGCTCGGCCTCGAAGCGGCGCAGGATGTCGCGGATCGAGGCGGCCGAGAAGAAATATTCCTGCGTCAGCCGCAGCCGCTTGCCGGCTTCGGTCGAATCCTCGGGATAGAGCACGCGCGAGATGGTGCGCGCCAGCGCCTCGGCCTCGGCGGCCGCCGTGAAATCGCCGGCGTTGAAGCGGTCCAGGTCGAAGGGGTCCACCGCCCGCCCGGCCCAGAGCCGCAGCGTATTGGCCCAGGCGCCGCGCCAGCCGATGACCGGCGTGTCATAGGCCTCGGCCTGCACGAAATTTTCGGGCTCCCAGACCGCGCGGCCGTCGCGGGTCGCGACCCGGCCGCCGAAGCCCAGGGTGAAGCGCGCCTCGGGGCGTTCGAACTGCCAGACGAAGGGTTGGTCCAGCCAGTCCTCGGGCGCTTCCACCTGCCGGCCCTCGGCGAAGCTCTGGCGGAACAGCCCGTGCTCGTAGCGGATGCCGTAGCCATAGGCCGGGCAGCCCAGCGTGGCCAGCGACTCCATGAAGCAGGCCGCCAGCCGCCCCAGGCCGCCGTTGCCAAGCGCCGCGTCGGGCTCGTCCAGCAGCAGGTCGGAATAGGCGAGGCCGAAGCTCTCGATCGCCGCCTGCGCCGCCTCGGCCAGTCGCAGGTTGACGATATTGTCCTGCAGCAGCCGGCCGATCAGGAATTCCATCGACAGGTAATAAACCCGCTTGGCATCGGCGCGATAGGTGGCGCGGGTCGATGCCATCCAGCGGTCCACGATGCGGTCGCGCACCGCATGGCTCAGCGCCAGCCGCCAGTCGGAAAGCTGCGCATGATCCGGATCCTTGCCCAGCGTATAGGTCAGGTGCCGCAGGATCGCGTCGCGGAAATCGCTTTGGGGCATTTCGTCCTTGGCCATGCTTTCCCCTGTCCAGTCGCGGCCCCGGCAAGGAAATGCGGGCCGTTTCCCCGATTCTGCTTAAAGCACGTCAGACCGCAAGCGGCGCAAGGGAAAATGTTAGCGATAACTGATTTTCGGCGGAACGTGGCGGAAACGCCCGTCGCCGGCCGGGCGCGGAAAGGCCGGGCCACCGCCGGCCTTTTTCAAGAGATCCGGCTTAGCTGCCTGAACGGGTTATGGGTTTTCGGATTGATACGATCTGGTCAGAAATCCAGACCCAGATCCAGCGTGCGGGCAGAATGGGTCAGCGCGCCCACCGAGATGTAATCCACCCCGGTCGCCGCCACCTCGGCCACCCGGCCGAGTCGCATATTGCCCGAGGCTTCCAGCACCACCCGGCCGGCGGTCATCGCCACCGCCTCGCGCAGCTGCGCGGTCGCCATGTTGTCCAGCAGCACGACATCGGCGCCGCCCTCCTCCAGCACCTGGGCCAATTGGTCGAGGCGGTCCACCTCGATCTCGACCCGCATCATGTGCGAGGCGCGGGCCTTCACCGCTTGCAGCACCGGCCGGATCCCGCCCGCCGCGGCGATGTGGTTGTCCTTGATCAGGATGGCGTCGGACAGGCCGAAGCGGTGGTTGAAGCCGCCGCCATGCAGCACCGCCTGCTTCTCGACCAGCCGAAGCCCCGGCGTGGTCTTGCGGGTGCAGGTGATGCGCGCCTTCGTGCCCGCCGTCTCGGCCACGAAATCCGCCGTCTGCGTGGCGATGCCCGACAGCCGGCCGGCGAAGTTCAGCGCCACCCGCTCGGCCGAGAGGATCGAGGCCGCCTCGCCCTCGATCTCGGCCAGGGTGTCGCCGGGCTGGAAACGGCTGCCGTCGGCATGGCGCGGCCGCCACGCCAGCGCCGGGTCGATCAGCCGGAAGGCGATGCCGGCCAGTTGCATCCCCGAGGCCACGCCCGCCTCGCGCGCCACGATCCGCGCCCGGTAGCGGGTGCCGGCCGGGATCACCGTGCGGGTGGTGATGTCGCCATAGGTGCCCAGATCCTCGGTCAGCGCCGCGCGCAGCAGCGGCTCCAGCACCAGGTCGGGCAGCGGGGGCATCTCGGTCATGTCGTCTCCGGTTCAAGCGAGGCGCGCAGGGCAAGCGCCTGCGATAACGTCAGGCGCGAGCGGCGGCCTTCGGGCAGGGTCTGCGGGAAGTCGGTGCGGCAATGCGCGCCGCGGCTTTCCTGCCGCATCAGCGCCGCGGCGGCGATCAGCGTGGCGGTGGCGGTCATGTTCAGCAGCGCCGGGCAGTCGGGCTGCGCCGCCTCGATGGCGGCGATCTCGCGCAGGCAGCGGCTCAGGCCCGCGGCATCGCGCAGCACCCCCGCCCCCTCGGTCATGGCGCGGCGCAGGCGGGCGACCAGCGCCGGATCGGGCACCGGGCCGGGCGGCAGCAGGTCGGGCAGCGTCACCGGGGCCACAGCCTGCGCCGGGCCCAGCCGCGCCTCGATCGACAGCGCACAGCGGCGGGCAAAGACCAGCGCCTCCAGAAGCCCGTTCGAGGCCAGCCGGTTCGCACCATGCAGCCCGGTCGAACTCGCCTCGCCGCAGACCCAGAGCCGGTCGAGGCTGGCGCGGCCGTCGCTGTCCACCGCCACGCCGCCCATGTGGTAATGCGCGGCCGCCGCCACCGGGATCGGCTCGCGCGTCGGGTCGATGCCGGCCCGCGCGCAGGCCCCCGCCACGGCCGGAAACTCGGTCAGGATGCGGTCGCCCAGACAGGCGCGGGTATCCAGCATCGGCCGCAGCCCGGCCTGGCTTTGCGCATAGATCGCGCGCGCCACCACGTCGCGCGGCGCCAGCTCGGCATCGGGATGCACCGCCGGCATGAAGCGTTCGCCCAGCCGGTTGACCAGATGCGCGCCCTCGCCGCGCAGCGCCTCGGTGGCCAGCGGCGCCGGGTCTTCGCCGCAATCGATGGCGGTGGGGTGGAACTGCACGAATTCCGCATCGGCGATCTCGGCCCCGGCCCGCGCCGCCATGCCGATCACCTGGCCGCGAATGCGCGGCGGGTTGGTGGTCAGCGCGTAAAGTCCGCCCGAGCCGCCGCCCGCCAGCAGCACCGCCGGCCCCCGGATCAGGACCGGTGCCGAACCCTGCGGGCCGGAAAGCGCCACCTCGACCCCGGCGACCGCGCCGTCCTCGACGTGCAGCCCGGTGGCCATCACCCCCTCCAGCACCTGCACCGAGGAGGCCTCGCGCACGCAGGCGACCAGGGCGCGCATGATCTCGGCCCCGGCCTGATCGCCGCGCACCCGCACGACGCGGGCAAAGCCGTGCGCCGCCTCGCGCGACAGCACATAGCCGCCATCCGGCCTGCGGTCGAAGGGGGTGCCAAGCCGGGTCAGATCCAGGATATGCGCCCGCGCCTCGTCCGTGACCAGCGCCGCAATGGCGGGATCGACGGTGCCGGCGCCGGCGCGGAGCGTGTCGCGGGCATGGGCCGCGGCGCTGTCGCAAGGGTCCATGGCCGCCGCCACGCCGCCCTGCGCCCAGGCCGAGCTTGCGCCCTGGCCCAAGACCTCGGGCGAGATCATCAGCACCGGGCGCGGCGCCAGCTTCAACGCCGC
Source organism: Paracoccus sp. TOH (assembly GCF_030388245.1). Lineage (NCBI taxonomy): Bacteria > Pseudomonadati > Pseudomonadota > Alphaproteobacteria > Rhodobacterales > Paracoccaceae > Paracoccus > Paracoccus sp. TOH. The sequence goes on along the minus strand of NZ_CP098360.1, from coordinate 1,724,742 downwards.
GTAAAGCGCACCCAGCCCGGCACCAACGATGATGACGCGGCCGGTCGAGACCTCGCGCATCCGTCAGGCTGCCAGGCGCTGCGACAGGTCGATCATGCGCTGCACCGCCAGCCGGGCGCGATCGGCGACCTGCGGATCGACCTCGACCACGCCGGTCATGGTGTGCAGCGACCAGAGCACCTTCTCCAGCGTGATCTTCTGCATGTAGGGGCACATGTTGCAGGGACCGAGGAACTCGACATCCGGGTTCGCGTCCGAGATGTTCGAGGCCATCGAGCATTCGGTGACCAGCATCACCTGCTTCGGCCGCTCGCTCTCGACCCAGCCCTGGATATTGGCGGTCGAGCCGGCGTAATCGGCCTCGGCCACCACGTCGGGCGGGCATTCGGGATGGGCGATGATCTTCAGCCCCGGATTCCAGTCGCGGAAATCGCGCAGATCCTGGGCGGTGAACTGCTCGTGCACGATGCAGGCGCCGTCCCACCAGACGATGCGCTTCTGCGGCACCTTGTTGGCGACGTTCTGCGCCAGCCACTTGTCGGGGGTCATGATGACGGTGTCGCTGTCCATCGCCGCGACGATCTGCGCCGCATTGGCCGAGGTGCAGCAGATGTCGGATGCCGCCTTCACCTCGGCGGTGGTGTTGACATAGCTGACCACCGGCGCGCCGGGATAGCGGGCCCGCATCTGGGCGATGCCCTCGGCGGTGATGCTTTCGGCAAGCGAGCAGCCGGCCTCCATGTCGGGCATCAGCACGGTCTTCTGCGGGTTCAGGATCTTCGAGGTCTCGGCCATGAAATGCACGCCGCATTGCACGATCACCTGTTCCTCGACCCTGGTCGCGGCGATGGCCAGGGCCAGGCTGTCGCCCACCACGTCCGAGATGCCGTGATAGATCTGCGGCGTCATGTAGTTATGCGCCAGCACCACGGCATTGCGTTCCTTTTTCAGCCGGTTGATCGCCGCGACATAGGGCGCATGGATCGCCCAGTCCGGCCAGGGCATGACGCGGCCCATGCGGGCATGGATGTCGGCCATGCGCTCGGCCAGTTCGAGCGAAGGCTCCAGATCGTAATGCGAGGCCAACTCGCCACGAATGGTCGTCAGATCGAGCATGATGGTCCCCCCGGCTCTGCCCGCGTCGCGCCTGTCCCCGATATAGCGCGGCCGAGCGATGATACCAGTGCCGCCGGGGTCGTGAGTCGCGTTACCTAAAGGAAGGATGACGCTGGGGCAACGGTAATGCTGCACTGCGATGACGCATTTGCCGGCGGCCGGGGATTTCCGGGCAAAAGCAAGGAAAAACGGGCATATCCGCCGCCTCGGCTCTGGACCTGCCGGGGTGGCGGGGTAAAAAGACTGAAATGTCGAGGCCGATCATGAAAGATATGCACCCCAGCTCCGGCACATCGCCCAGCCTGCGCAATCTGCAGATCCTGGAGGTTCTGGCGCGCGCCGCCCGGCCGCTGACCGCGACCGAGATCAACGCCGAGCTGGGTCTGCCCAAGCCGACCATCCACCGCCTCGTCGCCAATCTGGAGCAGGAGGGCTACCTGTCGCGGCAGATCGACGGCCGCAGCTTCCTGCCCGGCCACAAGCTGCGGGAGATGATGCTGGGGGTGATGCACGCCGCCCAGTTCGACCTGCCGCGCCATGACGTGCTGGTGCGGCTGTTCGAATCCGTGGGCGAGACCTGCTCGATCTCGATCCCCGAAGGCGATTCGCTGGTCTATGTGGACCGGGTCGAGACGCCTTGGCCGCTGCGGCTGGTGATCGCGCTGGGCACCCGGGTGCCGCTGCACGCCACGGCGGCCGGCAAGGTCTGCCTGGCCTTCATGAACCCCGGCAGTTTCGAGCATTACCTGCGCCACGCCCGGCTGCGCCCGCATACCGAGCGCACCCTCTCCTCTGCCACCGCATTGCGCGAGGAGATCCGGCGCATCCGCGAGCAGGGCTATGCCACGGACGAGGAGGAGTTCATTCCCGGCATGGTCGGCGCCTCGGTCCCGGCGCTGGACGGGCGCGGCCGGGTGCTGGCGCTGCTGACCTTCCACGCCCCGATCCAGCGCATGTCGATGCAGGCGGTGATGTCGCACCTGCCCGCCCTGCGCCGCGCCGCCGCGGAACTGGCCGAGCTGATCTGAGCCGCTCAGCCCGCCCAGACCGCCGGCATCAGCCCGCGCAGCGCATTGCCGACCCACAGCCGGACATGCGGCAGATCCCCGGCCGGCAGCATGTCCTCGCGGCAGGCGCCCTCGGCCAGCATTTCCGCCCGCAGCACGCCCGGCAGAAGCCCGCAGGCCAGCGGCGGCGTGCGCATCCCCTGGCCGCGGTCGAAGAAGACCGTGGTGATGGTGCCGTCGCAGACCTCGCCACGCTCGTTCAGGAAGACCGCCTCCTCGATCCCCTCGGGCAGCGCGGCGCGGGCGGCGTCGTAATGCGCCCGCCGCGTAGTCTTGAGCCGGAGCCAGGGATCGCCTGAATCGAGCCGGGTGCCGGCCAGCGCCAGCCGCCATTCCGGCCGCGACTGCGGCAGGGGCGCGCGCGTCACCTCGATCCGGCCGGCCCGGTCCAGCGTCAGCCGCAGCCGCGCCGGCCGGCCCAGGGGGGCGATCAGCGCCGCGCGGGCGGCCGGCGCATCGCAGGGCCAGCCGAGCGCCCCCGCCCCCGCCGCCAGCCGCGCCAGATGCCCCGCGATCCGCGGGCAGCCGGCACCGTCCCACAGCACCGTCTCGATCAGCCGCAATCCGGGGTCGTCAGATCCTGCGCGTAGCGGGCTTTCCATAGCGCCTCCTCCCATTCGCCTTCGGCGGTCGAATCCTGCACGACGCCGCCGCCGACATTCAGCGTGACCGCGCCATCCGGCCAGACCGACAGCGTGCGGATCGCCACCGAGAAACAGGCCGCCCCGTCCGGGGCCATCCAGCCGATGGCGCCGCAATAGACGCCACGCGCAAACGGCTCGACCTCGCGGATGATCTGCATGGCGCGGATCTTGGGCGCGCCGGTGATCGAGCCGCAGGGAAACAGCGCCCGCAGCATCGCGCCCAGCTCGGCCGGGCGCTCCAGCCGGCCCACGACGCGCGAACTCATCTGGTGGACGGTGGCGAAGCTGTCGACGGCGAAAAGCTCGGGCACCCGCACCGAGCCCACGCGCGAGATGCGGGCGATGTCGTTGCGCAGCAGGTCGACGATCATCAGGTTCTCGGCCCGGTTCTTTTCCGATGCCGCCAGCGCCGCCGCTAAGGCCGCGTCGCGCGCCGGATCGGGGTCGCGCGGCGCCGTGCCCTTCATCGGCCGCGCCTCGATCCGGCCCTGCGCATCCAGGCGGAAGAACAGCTCGGGCGAGCGCGAGACGACGATCGGCCCCTGCCCCAGATCGACATAGGCGCCGAAGCCGACCGGCTGGCGCGCGGCCATGGCGGCGTAAAGCTGCAGCGCCGAGCCGGAGACCAGGCGCGAGCCGAGGGGGAAGGTCAGGTTGATCTGGTAGCAGTCGCCGGCCGCGATATAGTCGCGGGTGCGGGCGAAGGCGGCCGCGTAATCCTGCTGCGAGATCATGGGCGTCAGTGGCGCCAGCCGGGCCATGTCGCCCGCCGGCAGCGGCGGGGCCGGTTCGGGCGCATCATGGACGGCGAAGGCCAGCAGCGGCGTACGCCGTTCGGCCGGCATGGCGCGGGCCAGCACCGGCTCCAGCGCATAGCCGAGCTCATAGGACAGGTAGCCGGCGATCCAGGCGCCCTGCCGGCGCCGGGCCTCGAGATGGTCGAGCGCGGCGGCGACCTCCTCGGGGCGAGTCACCACCAGCAATTCCCGCGGGTCCCGGAACAGGACCGGCCCGCCGTCAGGACCGAATTCGCAAAGGATCACGCGCGCCTCCATTCTCGGGCGCGAGGTAGCATGGCCGGGGCGCCGGGAACAATGGCCGCGATGGGAGCGGCGCGACAATGCCGCGGTGGCGATGGACCGGGGATGGGAGGTCCGGCGGCGGCGGGGAGGAGGAGGCGCATCGCCTGGCGGCCGGACGGCCAGGCCGGCGCCGGACCGGCCCGGCAGGCGTCGCAGCGCCGCGCCACGGACGAACGGGGTCGCGTTCAGGAACAGCGCCGCGCATCCGGCATCGCGATGGCGCGGATCGGTGTCGTGGCCGGGAAGAAGATGGAGCACATGGCCTGCGCCTTGCTGGCGCATGCCGAAGCCGCCCGCCCAGACGTTCCGGTTCACGGGCAAGCCTCGGGAAAACCGCCCCGCGGAGCCCTGAAATGAAACGGCGCCGGACTGGCCAGCGCCGTCGGGTTCAGCTTTCGAGCAGCCGCCGCAGGCTGGCCATGGCACGCTCGGGGTCTTCCTGGTAGCCGATCAGCCCGGCATATTCGCCGTTCCCGTCGAACAGCAGCATGGTCGAGGAATGGTCCATGCTGTATTCGCCGCCCTCTTGCGGCACCTTGCGGGCATAGATGCGGAAGGCCTTCACCGCCTTGGCGACCTCTTCGGGCGCGCCCGAGACGCCGACCACCCCCGGCACCCAGGACACGTAATCGCGCAGCGCATCGACCGTGTCGCGCTCGGGGTCGACGGTGACGAAGAACACCCGCAGCTTGCCGGCATCCGCGCCCAGCTCCTCTTGCCAGCCGGCGATGTCGCCCAGCGTGGTCGGGCAGACATCGGGGCAATGGGTGAAGCCGAAGAACACCGCCGAGGGCTGGCCCTTCAGCGTCGCTTGGGTGAACTCGGTGCCGTCGGTGGCGACCAGCCGGTAATCGCCGCGGCCCAGCGAGGCGGTGCCGGCATCGGCGACCTCGGCCAGGCGCGGGGCGCCGAACTTCATCCAGCCGACCACCGCCAGCGCGACCACGACCAACGCCCAGAGCGCATAGCGCAGAGGGCGCAGCGGCGAGCCCTGCTTAATGTCCGCCATGTCCACCATCCTTTCCGCCGCGCTTGCCGGCATTCATCGGCCCGACCGTCATCGGCACCTCGACTTCGCCCGCCTTCTCGAATTGCAGCGTGACCTTGACCGTCTCGCCCTCGACCAGCGGCTGTTTCAGATCCATGAACATCAGGTGATAGCCACCGGGCTTCAGTTCAACCGTCGCCCCGGCCGGGATCGCCAGCCCGTCGGACAGTTGGCGCATCTTCATGACATCGCCCTCCATCGCCATCTCGTGGATCTCGGCCCGGCCGGCGAAATCGACGCGGGCCGCGACCAGCCGGTCATCCGCACCGGCATTGGCGACGGTCAAGAAACCGCCCGCCACCGGCGCACCGGGCGGCGTGGCGCGGGTGAAGGGCCCGCTGAGCGTCAGATCGCCCAGCGTGATCGGCGCGGCCTGCGCGGCCGGGGCAGCGGCGGCGGCGGCGCCATGGCCGTGGCCGTGGCCATGCCCGGCCTTGCCCGCGACGACGGTCACGCCCGGCGCGGGATTCTGGGCTTCCTTGCTGCCGGTGACGTCGATCCATTCCTCCTTGCCATCCGCGCATTCCTGCACGGTCGAGAAATACAGCACCGTGCCCGGCGTCACATCGGCGCCGACCGTGCCGCGGATGACGAATTCGTCATACCAATCGTCCTGCAGATCGCCGCCGGACCAGACCACCTCGCGCGTGCCCTCGGTCATCGGGGTGCCGTGATTGTCGAAGGGCTGGGCATAGGGGCCCTTCACCGTTTCCAGCGTCCAGCCGGCCTTGGGCATGGGCTTGGCGTTGTAGAAGCCCTCGGGCAACTGCACGCGCAGGGTCTGGGTCGCCTGGCCGTCGCAGCCATGGCCGATGCGGATCACCGCGCGATAGGCGGCGCCGGCGGGCGCCTCGGACTGTTCCAGCGTGGCATGGGCAAGGGCCGGCGCGGCGGCCAGCGCCAGCGCCGAGGCGCAAAGCGCGCCAAAAACAGGGTTCTTCATGATCGTTCTCGTCTGAATAGGGGCGTGAACCGCCGGCCCATGGCCGCGCGGATCGGAAAGCTCGGGTCAGGCGAGCCGCGGCGGTCCCCGCGCCGAGGGCGCCAGCATCTCGGCGCGATACAGAGGGTCGGGCAGGTCCAGCACCCGCGCCAGATGCAGCGCCTGCAGCAGCGGTGCCGGCGCCGCGGCGATGTCGGCCCCCAGCAGCGGCTGGCCATGCGGCGCCCAGTCGCAGGGCCGATGGTCGCCATGCGGGGCCTTGCCGGCCGGGGACAGGCTGCCATCGGCGGCCATGACCATCTCGACCAGATCGTCGCCGGCGCAAAGCACCACGGTGACGCCGCCACGGGCGTCCCGCTCCAGCATGGTGCCCGGCACGATCAGCGACAGCAGCAGGAACGGCAGCACGGCCAGCCAGCCGATCAGCCGGCGGCCCCTTCCCGTTCCCTGCTTTCGTCCGGCCAGCGCGCCCATGCCTTCATCCGCGAGATTCCGGCCGCAGGGGTGGCAGAAATCCGCGCGCAGGGAAAGGGACAATGTGCCGCAGCCCGGCTTTCGACCGCGCCGGCCCGGGCGTTCAGCGCAGCCCCTCGACCAGCGGCTGGCGATAGACCCGCCAGGCCGGCAGCAGCGCCAGCAGGAAGCCGGCCAGGATCAGCAGGCCCGCCATGGCCAGTTCGGACCCGCCGAGGGTGGCGGCGAAGGCCACCCCCGTCTCGCGCGAGATCAGCGCCGAGACCAGCTGCGAGGCCGCCCAGCCCAGCGGCAGCCCGGCCAGCGCGCCCCCCAGCACCATGACCGCGACGTAAAGCCAGACCGACAGGAAGACATAGCGCCGCGGCGCCCCCAACGCCCGCAGCACCGCAAAGCTGCGCCGCTGCAGGTCCAAGACCGCCAGAATGCCGGCCAGGATCGCGGCCACGATCAGCACCTGCGCCGCCAGGGTCAGGCCCAGCATGACCCGGGTCGCATCGCCCATCACCGCGTAAAGTTCGACCAGCGTCTCGGCCGGGAAGAAGGCGGTCGAGGCCTCGCTCCGGTAGCGCGCCCGCAACCCGTAGGCATCGGCGACGCTGGCGGGCTTCATCACGATGGCCGGCAGGCCCGGCATCAGCTCGGCCTGCCAGGGCGGGCCGATGCGCTCGGTCCCCGGCGGATGGCCGGTGCCCATGACATGCGCCGACCAGATATATTCCACCGGCACCACCACGGCGCGATCCCAGGGCGTGCCGGTCGGGCGCATCCGGCCAGTGATCACCACCTCCTCGTGGTGATGGCCGTCCTGTCCGGCATGGCCGTGGTCGCGATCGTGGTCGGACGCCTCGGCCGCGCGGTCGGCGTCAAGCCCGGCCGCCACCGCGTCGGCATGGCCGTGGCGGATCGCAAGGGCCGCGCCGATCTCGCCCTCGACCAGCGCGCCGATGACCGCCTCGTTCAGGCGCGTGAAGCCGCGGCCCTCGGCCAGGCCGCCGCTCAGATGGGCGACGAACGCCGCGGTGGTGCCGATCACCGGGCTGTCGCCATGGCTGTCGCCAAAGGCCAGCGGCGCGGCGAATTCCGCGTCCGCATCGCTCAGCACCCGATGCGCCAGCGGACCGGGCAGCAGCTCGACCTGGGCCGGGCGCAGGAACACGGCCGACATCAGCAGGTCGGTCTGGCTGCCCGGCGCCGCCACGATCAGGTCGAAGCGGTCGGCGGCGCGGGCCGAGCCCTGGCGCAGCGCCCGCTCCTGCGCGCTGATGGCGATGCCCAGGGCGGCGGCCAGCGCCACCAGCACTGCAAACAGCCAGACGGTGCGCGGGTTGCGGGCCAGCAGCGCCCGGACGAAGGGGACGGGGTTCATGCGAAAACCTCGATCCGGCCATGTTCCAGATGCAGGCGGCGCCCGGCCAGCGCGATCAGGTCGGGATCGTGGCTGGCGGCAATGACGCAGCGCCCCTCGGCCGCCAGCGTCTGCAGCGCCTCGGCCACCACCCGCCCGGCCGCGGCATCCAGGCTGGCCGTCGGCTCATCCGCGAACAGGGCGGCCGGATCCATCAGCAGGGCTCGGGCCAGGGCGGCGCGCTGCTGTTCGCCCCGCGACAGCAGGGCGGCGCACCGGCGGTCGGGCACGCCGAAGCGGCGCAGCAGTCCGGCCGCCCGCCCGGCATGGCGCCGTGCCGAGAAGGCGGCGAAGCGCGCCGGCATCAGCACGTTCTGCAGGGGCGAAAGCTCGGGCAGCAGGTGGACATCCTGGAAGACGAAGCCGGCATGGGCGCGCCGCCAGCGGTCGCGGCCGCGCTCGGGCAGCCGCGCCAGGTCCACGCCGGCCCAGACCACCGCCCCCGCCTGCGGCCGGATCAGCCCGGAAAGCAGGTAAAGCAGCGTGGTCTTGCCGGAACCGGAGGGACCGGTCAGCACCGTCAGGCCCGGCTCCAGCTCCAGCATCGGCAATGCCACCACCGGCTGGGCATGGAAGGCATGACGCAGGCCGCGCACCGAAAGCCGCGCCATCACAGCTTCTCGTAGCGGGTGCCGCGCAGGCGCACGAAGCTGATGAAGCCGGTTTCGGGATCGGTCTGGAAGCCGGTCTCGAAGATGCCCGTCGCCCGGATCAGATCGGTATAGCGCACCGGGCGCACCGGATGGTCGGTCAGCGCCAGCACGATGTCGTCGGGCCATTGCGCCTCGGTCTCGCAGAACGGGCAGGTGGACATGGGCAGCTTGGTCAGCACGAAGAAGGCGATCTCGGGCTTCAGCGGCGGCGCCATATAGCCGATCATGGTGACCTGCTGCCCGGCCAGCGCGGCGGCGCGCGGCGTCAGCTGGCGGCCGCGGACGTAAAGGTCGCGGAACTTCAGCGCCTCGGGCGCGGCCAGCGCGCCGCGCGGCAGAAGCGGCAGCAGCAGCGGGGCGGTCAGCAGGGCGCGGCGGTTCATGGCATCATCCGGTCGAAGGGATGCGCCGCCGGGCAGCCGGCGGCGCATGTGTCGTGTCACTTCGCGGCCTGGCTGGTGGCCAGCGCCGCCCGGCTGGCCAGACCGGTCGCATGTTCCATGACGTGATAGATCAGGTTCTGCTCGACGACGCCGTGGAACAGATGCGCCCAGGGCCCCTGCGCGAAGATCGCCACGTCGTCGCCGGCATGGGTCTCGCTTTCGCCCAGCGGCACCAGCGCCTGTTGCAGGAAGTCGATATCGGTGGTGTCGATCCCGGTCAGGTCGGCGCGCGGCTCGTCCAGGCGGGCGCCGGGGCCGTTCAGATAGCCCAGCGTGGTATAGGGCTTGCCGTCGTCGCCCTGCCCCGCGATGCCCAGGATCGGGTTGTTGCGCGCCGGATAGCCGGCGATCGAGAAGACATGGCTGTGGTCGGCGGTCAGGATGATCAGCGTCTCGGCCGGATCGACCTTGTCATAGACCGCCTTCACCGCCTCGGCCACCGCCACCGTATCGGTCAGCGCCCGGGCGGCATTGCCGGCATGGTGGGCGTGGTCGACGCGGCCGCCCTCGATCATCAGCACATAGCCGTTCTCGTTGCGGGACAGCATGTCGATGGCCTTGACCGACATCTCGGCCAGCGAGGGTTCGCCGGCGGCATCCTTCTCGCGATCCGCCTCGTATTGCATGTGGCTGGCGTTGAACAGACCCAGCAGCTTGCCGGTGCCGGCCGGATCGACCGCGTCGAATTCCTGCTTGTTCCAGACATAGGCGCCGTCATTGTGGCGCGCCTTCCACTCGGCGATCAGGTCGCGGTCCTTGCGCGCGCCGGTCTTGGTCTCGTCCTCGGGATCCTGCTGGCTGGCCAGCATGAAATTGCCGCGGCCGCCGCCCAGGACGACCTCGAACCCGTCGCCGGCCGGCCAGTCGACCAGCTGCGCGGCGATGTCCTTGCAGCCGTTCTGCACCGCTTCCTCGGGCAGGTCCTTGTCGGCTTCCCAGTCGCGGCCGGTGACCTTGGCATAGGTGGCGGCGGGCGTCGCATGGGTGATGCGCGCGGTCGAGATGATGCCGGTCGAAAGGCCCGCGGTCTCGGCCAGCTCGAACAGCGTCGTGACCTCGGCACCCTTCTGGCTGGCGCAATCCTCGACCTTGGCCTGCTGCGTCACGCCGACGGTGCCGTTCAAGGACTTCACCCCCGAGACGATGGCCGTCGCGGTCGGGGCCGAATCGGCCACCTGGCTGTCATGGGTATAGGTCTTGGACAGCGCCGTGTAGGGCAGCAGTTCCTCGAACGACAGCACGTTCGATTCCCCGTCCACGCCGCGGCTCTGGCCCTCGTGGATGCGCGCGGCGGTGATGGTCGGCACCGACAGCCCGTCCACGACGAACAGCACGACGTTCCTGGCCCGGCCGACATTCGGCTGGTCGGCGATCTTCCGGGCAAGCTCGGCCTTGGCCGCGGTGAAATAGGAATCCTCGGCCTGCAGCACATTGTCCTGCGCGACGGCGTTCGAGGCCAGCACCAGAAGCGACGCGCCTGCCATCAGCGAGCGGAGTTGGTATTTCATGGGTCCCCCGGGGGTTTTCGGTCCTTGCGCCGGTCGGCGCGAGGCCCCGCCTAAGCCGGCCGGGTAACGCTTTCGTGGCAGCCTCGTGGTATCTTCGTGACAGCGCCCCTACTCGGCCGCCATCCGGCAGGCGGTGCCGGCATCCAGCAGCGCCCGGATCTCGGGGCGGCACGAGCCGCAATTGGTGCCGGCCCGCAGCGCCTGCCCCACCGCCTCGACCGAGGTCAGGCGCCGGCTGGCAATGGCCTGCACGATGCTGTTCACGCCGATGCCGAAACAGGCGCAGACCAGCGCCCCCTCGTCCGGGCGGTCGGCGCCGGGACGGCCGGCCAGCGCCTCGGCCCCGCTCAGGGTCGCGCCCTCGCCCAGCAGCGCCGCGACATGGCTGCGCGACAGGGCCACCGGCCCGGGCGCCACGAACAACGCCGCCTGCAGCCGACCCTCGCGCAGGAAGGCCAGCCGCACCTGCCCGCGGGCGCGGTCCTGCAGCACCAGCGGCTCGTCCGGCAGGCCGAACAGCGCGCGGGCATGCGCGGTCCAGTCCTGCGGCGGCGCAAGCCCGGCCAGCTCGGCCTGCTCGCCCCTTGGCAGCGTGGCCCGCGCCCAATAGTCGCAATCCGGCCGGATCCGGCCGGCCGAGACGGCGAAGCCGAACCAACGCGCCGCAAAGGGCCGGATCGCCACCGCCGCCGATTTCAGCGCCGGCTGGCCCGAGACCGGATCGACAGCACCCGGCACCAGCGCATCGACCCGGCCCGAGGCCGCGGTCTCGCCCGTCCAGTGCATCGGCGCGAAGGGATGGCCCGGCGCCACCCGGCCGCTCACCAGCACCCGCAGCACCGCGCGGCCATGCGGGCTGACGATCTCGGCCAGGCTGGCGGGCTGCAGGCCCAGCCGGGCGGCGTCGTCGGGGTGCAGTTCCAGAAAGGGCTCGGCCAGATGCCGGGACAGCCGCGGCGACAGGCCGGTGCGGGTCATGGTGTGCCAATGGTCGCGCACCCGGCCGGTGTTCAGCCGGAAAGGATGGTCCGCATCCACCGGCTGCGGCGGGCGCGGCGTGACCGCCACCATGCGGCCCCGCCCCGAAGGCGTATGGAACCGCCCGTCGCCGAAGAACCGCCCGCCCTGCCGGCCCGCCGAATGCGGCCACAGGAACGGCGCCAGCGCATCATATTCCGCCGGGGTGATGCCGGCATGGGCCGAGATGTCGAAATCGCTGCCCAGACCGCCCGCGATGCCCGAAAGCGCCGCGTGTTCGGCAAAGACCTGCGCCGGGTGCCGCCAGGCGAAGGCCTCGGCCCAGCCCATGCGGCGCCCGACCTCGGCCAGGATGCGCCAGTCGTCGCGCGCCTGCCCGACCGGGGAAAGACTGCGGCGCTGGCGGCTGATGCGGCGTTCGGAATTCGTCACCGTGCCGTCCTTTTCGCCCCAGCCGGTCGCCGGCAGCGCCACATGCGCCAGCCGCAGGGTGTCGGTCCGCGCCATGATGTCCGAGACCACGGTGAAATCGCAGCCGGCAATGGCGCGGGCGACGCGGTCGGCCTCGGGCATGGTCGCGGCGGGGTTGGTGCAGATGATCCACAGCGCCTTGATCCGGCCGTCCTCGACGGCGCGGAACATGTCCACGGCCTTCAGCCCCGGCCGCTCGGCCATGCGCGGCGCGTTCCAGAAAGCGCGCACCGCCGCGCGATGCGCGGGATTCTCGATCTCCAGATGGCAGGCCAGCATGTTGGCCAGCCCGCCGACCTCGCGCCCGCCCATGGCATTGGGCTGGCCGGTGACGCTGAACGGGCCCATGCCGGGCCGGCCGATGCGGCCGCTGGCAAGGTGGCAGTTCAGGATCGCGTTCACCTTGTCTGTGCCGCTGTCGGACTGGTTCACGCCCTGCGACCAGACCGTCACCACCTTGTCACTGTGCAGCCAGAGGTTGAAGAACTGCCGCAACTGGCTGTGCGCCAGCCCGGTGGCCGAGGGGGACGTGGCGCGCGCCGCGGCCATCGCATCCTCGATTCCTTCCAGATTATCAACGCATAACTCTGATATTCTGCCGATTTCTGCCAGAAGCAGGTTGAACAGCGCCGCATCCGAACCCGGTGCCAGCGGCAGATGCAGGTCGGCGATGTCGCAGCTTGCGGTGCGGCGCGGATCGACCACCACGACCCGCGTGCCCCGCACCGCGCGCGCCGCCGCCAGCCGCTGGTAAAGCACCGGATGGCACCAGGCGAGGTTCGAGCCGACCAGCACCACCGTATCGGCCAGTTCCAGATCCTCGTAGAGCCCCGGCACCGTGTCCGAGCCGAAGGCCCGCCGCTGCCCCGCCACCGCCGAGGCCATGCAGAGCCGCGAATTGGTGTCGATATTGCCCGAGCCGATGAAGCCCTTCATCAGCTTGTTGGCGACATAGTAATCCTCGGTCAAGAGCTGCCCCGAGACGTAGAAGCCGACCGAATCCGGCCCGTGTTCGGCGATGGTTTCGGAAAACCGGCGCGCGACCAGGCCCAGCGCCTCGTCCCAGCCCGCCTCGCGGTCATGGATGCGCGGGGCGAGCAGCCGGCCGGCATGGCCGACGGTCTCGCCCAGCGCCGCGCCCTTGACGCAGAGCCGGCCCCGGTTCGCCGGATGCCCGGGATCGCCGGCGACGCCCAGCCCGCCCCGGCCGTCGGGCGTCGCCAGCACGCCGCAGCCGACGCCGCAATAGGGACAGGTGGTGCGGATGGTCTGCATGATGGCCCCTCCTCAGGCGGCGTGCGAGCGGGTGACGAGTTCGGCGCTGATCAGGACGCGGCCCTGCTCGACGCGGACCGGCCAGGTGCGGACCGCGCCCTCGTCGGCGCCCTGCGCGGCGCCCGAGTTCATGTCGAACACCCAGTTGTGCAGCGGACAGGTCACCCGGTCGCCATGCACCATGCCCTCGGACAGCGGGCCGCCCTTGTGCGGGCAACGGTCGTCCAGCGCAAAGACCCGGTCGTCCAGGGTGCGGAACACCGCGACGCAGCCCTGCCCGGTGCGGATCACCCGCGCGCCCTGGCGGGGAATGTCGTCCAGGGCTCCGATATCGACAAAGACGGTCATTCCGCGGCCTCCAGGGTCAGATCGGCAAGGGGCGCCCAGCGGGGCGTCGCGGCGGTGGTGGAATGTTCGGCCCAGGGGTCGCGGCGATAGACCGACTGGCTGATCTCGAAGCGCTCGACCAGCGCGCGGCGGGTCGGCAGGTCGGCGACCTGCGCCTTGACCCAGTCGAGCCCGACCTTGGCCACCCATTTATAGGGCCGGTCCAGATAGCGGGCGTTTTCGCGGTAAAGCTGGACGAAGGCGGTGACGATCTCGACCGCCTCGTCCTCGGACGGGGTCGCGGCCAGGGGCTCGGTCTCCTTCACCTCCATCCCGGCGGCGCCGGCGACGCTGATCTGGTAGCCGCTGTCGACGCAGACCACGCCCACGTCCTTGCAGGTCGCCTCGGCGCAGTTCCTGGGGCAGCCCGAGACGCCCAGCTTGACCTTGTGCGGCGTCCAGGACCCCCAAAGCAGCTTTTCCAGCAGGATGCCGAGGCCCGTGGAATCCTGGGTGCCGAAGCGGCAGAACTCGCTGCCGACGCAGGTCTTCACCGTGCGCAGCCCCTTGGAATAGGCATGGCCGGAAACCAGCCCGGCGGCGTTCAGGTCGGCCCAGATCTGCGGCAGATCCTGCTTGCGGACGCCCAGCAGGTCGATGCGCTGGCCGCCGGTGACCTTGACCATCGGCACGGCATATTTCTCGGCCGCGTCGGCGATGGCGCGCAGCTCGGCCGGCGTGGTGACGCCGCCCCACATGCGCGGCACCACCGAATAGGTGCCGTCCTTCTGGATGTTGGCGTGGTTCCTTTCGTTCACGAAACGGCTCTGCCGGTCGTCCTGGTATTCCAGCGGCCATTCCGCCAGCAGGTAATAGTTCAGCGCCGGGCGGCAGGAATGGCAGCCGCCGACGCTCTTCCAGCCCAGCTCCTGCATGACCGCCGGGATCGACTTCAGCCCCATGGAGCGGATCAGCCGCCGCACGTCCTCGTGGCTGTGGTCGGTGCATTTGCACATGCCGCCAGAGGCGGGCGCGACGAAGCCGTCGCCCAGGGTCAGCTTCATCACCTGTTCGACCAGCCCGGTGCAGGTGCCGCAGGATCCCGAGGCCTTGGTGCAGGCGCGCACCGCATCAAGCGTGGTCGCGCCGCCCTGCACCGCGGCGACGATGGTTCCCTTGCAGACGCCGTTGCAGCCGCAGATCTCCGCCTCAGGCGGCAAGGCTGCAACGGCCGCCATAGGGTCCAGCTTGGTCCCCCCCTGGAAGGCCGGGCCGAAGATCAGCGTGTCGCGCATCCCCGACACGTCGGTTTCGTCCTTCATCAGCCCGTAGAACCAGTTGCCGTCGGCGGTGTCGCCATACATGACCACGCCGATGATGCGGTCGTTCTCCAGCACCAGCCGCTTGTAGATGCCGCGGCCGGGGTCGCGGAACACGATGTCCTCGCGCCCCTCGGCTTCGGCGAAATCGCCGGCGCTGAACAGGTCGCAGCCGGTCACCTTCAGCTTGGTCGCGGTCTGCACCGGGCGGAACGCGGCCGCCTCGCCCAGCAGGGTCCGGGCCAGCACCTTGGCCTGATCGTAAAGCGGCGCCACAAGGCCGAAGACCTGGTCCCGATGCTCGACGCATTCGCCAAGCGCGAAGATCTGCGGGTCCGAGGTGCGCAGGGCGTCGTCGACGACGATGCCGCGCTCGACCTCCAGATGCGCGTCATTGGCCAGCCGCACCTCGGGGCGGATGCCGACGGCCATGCAGACCAGATCGGCGGGATGGACGGTGCCGTCCTCCAGCAGCACCGCCTCGGCCCGGCCATGGCCCAGGATCGCCTTGGTCGCGCCCTTGCAATGCACCTTGATGCCGCGCCGCTCCAGGTCGCGCTGCAGCAGATAGCCGGCGGCGGGGTCGAGCTGCCGCTCCATCAGATGGCCCATCAGATGGACGACGGTGACGCGGGCGCCGCGCGCGGCCATGCCGGCCGCCGCCTCGAGACCCAGAAGCCCGCCGCCGATCACCACGGCGTCCTTGCCGGCGATCCCGGCCTCGATCATGGCGTTGGTGTCCTCGAGGTCGCGATAGGTCACCACGCCCGGCAGATCGCTGCCGGGCACCGGGATGATGAAGGGCGCCGAGCCGGTGGCGATGACCAGGGCGTCATAGGGCGCGCCGCCCGCGCTGGAATAGACAGTGCGATTGGCGCGGTCGATCCGCACCACCGGCTCGCCGAAGCGGCAATCGACGCCATGCGCGGCATACCAATCCGCGTCATGGGTGACGATCTGCTGATAGGTCTTTTCGCCCGACAGGACCGGCGACAGCATCAGCCGGTTGTAATTGCCGCGCGGCTCGGCGTTGAACAGGATGACCTGCCATGCGCCGGGCGCGGCCTCGAACAGATGCTCCAGCAGGCGGCCCGAGGCCATGCCGGCGCCGATGACGACAAGGTTCTTCATTGCGGGACTCCTTTCTCAGGCGGCTTGCAGGGCGGCGCGGCCCATCTGGCGGATCGAGGCGTGCATCCACAGCGCGCAGAGCCCGACCAGCAGGAACAGCGCCATGAAGCAACTGGACCACAGCCCGGTCTGGTCGCGCAGCCAGCCGAACAGCAGCGGCAGCACGAAGCCGCCCAAGCCGCCGATCATGCCCACCAGCCCGCCGACCGCGCCGATATGGCCGGGGTAATAGCTGGGGATGTGCTTGTAGACGGCGGCCTTGCCCAGGCTCATGAAGAAGCCCAGCACGAAGATCACCGCCAAAAAGACCGGCACCGGCACGCCCGAGGGGATCGACAGGATCGCGGTCGCGGCCAGCGAGACGGCAAAGGTCGCATACATCACCACCCGCGCGCCGATGCGGTCCGACAGCACCCCGCCCCAGGCGCGGAAGATCGAGCCGGGGATGGAATAGGCGGCGCCGATCATGCCGGCGGTGGCGATGTCGAAGCCGTAGACCTCGGTCAGGTAATGCGGCAGCCACAGGGCCAGGGCGACGAAGCCGCCGAAGCTGAAGAAATAATAGGCCGAGAAGCGCCAGACCCGGATCTGGCCCAGCGGCGCGAATTCGGCGCGCAAGGGCGCCTTGCGGCCGATCCCGGCGGCGGTGACCGGGTCGTCCTTGCTCAGCAGCCAGAACAGCACGGCGGTCAGCGCCAGCACGGCGGCCCAGATCTGCGCGGTCGCCTGCCAGCCCAGCGCCAGCATGACGAAGGGCGCGGCGAATTTGGTCAGGGCGGCGCCGACATTGCCGGTGCCGAAGATGCCCAGCGCCGTGCCCTGCCGCCCCGCGGCATAGAAGCGCGAGACATAGGCGACGCCCACCGCGAAAGAGCCGCCGGCCAGCCCGACGCCCAGCGCCGCCAGCAGCATCTGCGGATAGGTGCTGGCCCAGGACAACAGGAAGGTCGCGCCGGCGGCGGCCAGCATGGTCAGGGTATAGACCCGCCGCCCGCCCAGCCGGTCGGTCAGCACGCCCAAGGCGATGCGCACCAGCGAGCCGGTCAGGATCGGCAGGCCGATCAGCAGGCCGAACTGGGTTTCGGTCAGGGAAAGCTGCGCGCGGATCTGCAGGCCGATGATCGAGAAAATCGTCCAGACCGCGAAGCAGATGGTGAAGGCGAAGGTCGAAAGGCCCAGCGCGCGGCTGGCCTCGGAGGGCGGAACGGGGGGAACGGCGGGCATGGTGGCTCCGATGCGTTGCTGATGGCGAAGGCGGTCGGAAAGCACGCGGCCGGGCGGCGGGACGCCGCAGCGGATTTGCGCTTTCGGGGGAGGATCGCCGCATCGTCGCGGGAATCCGTGCCGCATCATTGCGAGCGGGCCGGTGGCGCGCCGTTGCGCCGGGCCATGGGATCAGACTGGATCAGCGAACCGGGCGGATCAAGCGTCGATGCGGCATCGCAGCATCCGCCGCCGGTTTCGCCCGAAACCCGGGCAGCACCGCGCCCGGCCTGCCCGCGAAACGCTCAGCTTGCGAAGGGCGGCTCGAAGACGGTGCCGTCGAAGAAGGCATCGGCGCGCAGAATCATCTGGCCCTTTTCGGCCGCGACCTCGCGGTCCTCGGCCAGCGCGCCCTCCAGCCGGGCCGAGGCGCCCGGAAGCGCCGCCCCGGCTTCGCGCAGATGCGCGCGGTAAAGATCGGTGCGGAAATGCGTCATCGCCTTTTGCATCGCCGGCCCGGGCTCCAGCCCATGACGCCGGGCGATGCGCTGCGCGAACAGGGCGGCCAGGCTTTTCCAGGGGAAGTTCGCCGCCCCGGCATGGAAGGCGACAAAGCCCGGCACATGGCGGAACTCGCCCGCAGGGGTGACCTGCAGCCGCCCGGTCAGTCCGCGCTCGGCCAGTTCGGCCGGCAGGTCCAGATATTCGCGCCGCGACAGGATCTCGGCGGCGGTGTCGCGGTTCTCGGGCTCGTCGAGCCAGCGCCCGGCCCGCCAGACCGCCCGCATCAGCGCCCCGGTAAGCTGCGGATCGGAGACGGTGAAATCGCGGCGCAGCACCAGGCCCTTTTCCGGCGGCGCGGCCCAGATCGCCGTGCCGGGCAACAGCAGCGCGGCAAGGCCCCGGTCCACGGCGCTGGACGCCCAGGGCTCGCCGACGCAAAAGGCGTCGAGCTCGCCCGCGGCCATGGATTCGGCCATCAGCGGCGGCGGCACGGTGACGACCTCCAGCGCCGGGCTGAAGCCGCAGGCGCCAAGCCAGTGCCGGATCAGCTCCAACTGCGTCGAGAAATGGAACGGCACGCCCACCCGCAGCCGGGCGGACGCGGCGCGTTGCAGCGCAAGCCCCGCCTTGCGGGCATCGCGAAAGTCGAAATCATGGCCTTGGTCGCGCATCCTGGCGGCCAAGGCGGCGCCGACCGCGACCGCCTGCCCGCCCTGCGACAGGAACATCGCCAGGTCCAGATCCGGCAGCGCCGGACCCAGCCCCAGCGCCTGCGCCACCGGCATCGGCGCCAGCATATGCGCCGCCTCGATCAGCCCGGCGCCCAGCATGTCGCGGGCCTGCGCCCAGGCGCCCAGGCGCAGCAGCCGGAACGCCAGCCCTTCCTCGGCGGCGAAGCCCAGCTCGCGCGCCACGATCAGGGGCGCCGCGTCGATCAGCGGCACATAGCCCAGGCGCAGGGGCGTCAGCGGCATGACAGCAACCCCGCGGCCAGGACCAGCTGCTGGGCGATCTCGGCCACGCGCTTGCCCTGGTCCATCGCCGCCTTGCGCAACAGCGCATAGGCGGCCTCCTCGTCGATGCCGCGCGCCTTCATCAGCACCGCCTTGGCGCGGTCGATCACCTTGCGCTCCTCCAGCGCGGCGCGGGTCGCGGCCAGTTCGGCGCGCATGCGCTGGAACATGTGAAAGCGCGCGATGGCCGCGTCCAGCACCGGCTTGATGCGCTCGGGCCGCAGCCCGTCCACGACATAGGCCGAAATGCCGGCCTCGACCGCCGCCCGCGTCAGGTGCTCGTCCGAGCGGTCCACGAACATCGCCACCGGCCGCTCGGTCGGGCCCGAGGCCAGCGCCAGCTCCTCGAGCACGTCGCGCGAGGGGTTGGCCAGGTCGATCAGCACCATATCGGGCCGGCATTCGGCGATGTGGCGCGCGAGACCGGTTTCCTCCGAGATGATGCGGATGTCGTGGTCGCCGACCTCGCGCAGCCCGTCCACGATCGGGGCGGCGCGTTCCGGGTCGGGCTCGATGACGACGATCGAAAGGCGCTTGTCCATCTGCTTCCTGCTCTCTCCCGTCCCAGCAGGTGCCAGCGGAACCGGGCGCCGGCAATGCCTGCCGCGCGCGTCGCCCTGCGCGTCCGCGCCCTGCGCAAGGACCGGGCAGATATGCGCCGCCGCGCGCGGGGAACGGGCAGCGCGGCGATGCGGGCGGGGCGGAACCGGCCGGGTCTTGGCCCCTTGAGCTTGCCGGTTCCTTGGCTAATCTGCCCGCATCCAGGCAAGCCGGGGGAACCATGGCCCAGATCATCCTGCTGACGGGCAAGGCGGCGCCGCTGCCGGGCAGCGACCAGCTCAGCGGCATCGACAAGCGCCCGGCGGACCGGCCGCTGACGCTTGGCCCCGGGGGGTTCGAGGGCGACGAGCAGGCCGACCGCCGTGTGCATGGCGGGCCGGAAAAGGCCGTGCACCATTATGCTTTCGACCATTACCCGGCCTGGCGCGAGGAACTTGGACCACTGCGTCCGGCCGAACCGCCGGGCGGGCCGCACCCGCCGGCCGCCGATTCTCGGACCGGTGGCGGATTCGGTGGCCCGCCCCCGATGGGGCGTCCGGAAAACGGGGAAACCGGCGGGCCGCTGGATGCACCCGGCGCCTTCGGCGAGAACATCTCGACCCGGGGCCTGACCGAGACGGATGTCGCGGTGGGCGACATCTTCCGGCTCGGCTCGGCGCTGGTGCAAGTGTCGCAGGGCCGGCAACCCTGCTGGAAGCTGAACCGGCGCTTCGGCGTCGCGGACATGGCGCGGCGCGTACAGCAAAGCGGCCGCACCGGCTGGTATTACCGCGTCCTGCAGCCCGGCATCGTCGCCCCCGGCGACCGGCTGGAGCGGATCGACCGCGTGGCGCCCGACTGGACGCTGCGCCGGCTCTGGCATGCGCTTTACGTGGACCGGCTGAACCTCGGCGAATTGCAGGGCATCGCCGCGCTGGACGTGCTGGCCGAGGGCTGGCGGCGCTACGCGGTGCGCCGGCTGGAAAGCGGCCGGGTCGAGGATTGGTCGAAGCGGCTGGAGGGCGGCGCATGAGCCGCCCGCTGGTGATCTCGATCCAAAGCCAGGTGGTCATGGGCCATGTCGGCAATTCGGCGGCGGTGTTTCCGATGCTGGCGGCGGGGCTGGAGGTAGCGCCGGTCCCGACGGTGATCTTTTCCAACACCCCGGACTATCCCAGCCTGCGCGGCCGGCCGCTGCCCGGCGATTTTTTCGCCGACCTTCTGCAGGGCCTCTGGGATCGCGGCCTGCCGGAACGCGCGGATGTCCTGCTGACTGGCTATATCGGCTCGGTCGAGGTGGCGCGGCTGACCGCCGATTTCGTCGCCCGCGCCAAGGCAGCGAACCCGGGCCTGCGCTATTACTGCGACCCGGTGCTGGGCGACGAGCTGCCGGGCCTCTATGTGCCGCAAGAGATCGCCGACACCTTCCGCGACCGGCTGCTGCCCATGGCCGACATCGCCTCGCCCAACCCGTTCGAGGTCGCCTGGCTGACCGGGCAGCCCATCACGGAACTGTCCGACATCCACCGCGCCGCGCAAGGGCTGCGCATGGCGCCCGCGGCGCAGCTGATCGTCACCGGCTGCCGGCTGCGCGAGACCGCGCCCGGCATGCTGGAAAGCGTGATCCTGGGACCGCAGGGGCTGACGCGCCATCCGACGCCGCATCTGCCGGTGGCGCTGGCCGGGACCGGCGACCTGTTCGCCGGGCTGATCACCGCCGCGCTGGGGCAAGGCCGCAGCCTCTCCCAGGCGGTGGAGTTTGCGCAGCTCCAGACCGCGCGCGCGCTGACGCGCGCGGCGGAACTGGGAACGAAAGAGGTGGTGCTGTCGGATCCCAAGTTCCGGGCGGCCCTGCTGGGCTGCTGATCCCGGGCTTCTTCGTTGCCCAAATACCCCCTTAGCCGTGCCGCAGGCGCGGCGGGGGCAGCGCCCCCTCAGGTCTTGCGCAATGCGTTCAGCAGCGCCGCGCCCAGGGCGCCGGGCTGCTCCTTGCCGGCAGGGGCGGCGGATTTCGGGCCGCGCGCCGGCTGGACCTTGGGCCCGCGCTCCTTCTGCGCCTCGCGGGCGGCGGCGCCGCCGTCCTTGCGCATGGTCAGGCCGATGCGCTTTCTGGCCACATCCACCTCGGTCACCCGGACCTTGACCACATCGCCGACCTTCACCACCTCGTTCGGATCCTTGACGAAACGGTCGGCCAGCTGGCTGATATGCACCAGCCCGTCCTGATGCACGCCGATATCGACGAAGGCGCCGAAGGCGGCGACATTGGTCACCGTGCCCTCCAGCGCCATGCCCGGCCGCAGATCCCTGATATCCTCGACCCCCTCGGCAAAGCTTGCGGTGACGAAGCTCGGCCGCGGGTCGCGGCCGGGTTTTTCCAGCTCGGTCAGGATGTCGCGAATGGTGGGCAGGCCGAAATGCTCGTCGACGAAGGATTCCGCCCGGACGCCCTTCAGCGCCGCGCCATCGCCCATGATCTGGCGGATGTCGCGGCCGCAGGCGGCGACGATGCGGCGCGCGACGCCGTATGCCTCGGGGTGGACCGAGGAAGCGTCCAGCGGCTCCTTGCCGTCTCGGATGCGCAGGAAACCCGCGCATTGCTCGAAGGCGCGCGGGCCAAGCCCGCCGACCTTCTTCAGCGCCGCGCGCGACGGGAAGGCGCCATGCTCGTCGCGCCAGGCCACGATGTTCTGCGCCAGCGACGGACCCAACCCGGCCACATGCGCCAGCAGCGGGGCCGAGGCGGTGTTCAGGTCCACCCCCACCGCGTTCACCGCATCCTCGACCACCGCCTCCAGGGTCTTGGCCAGCCGGCGCTGGTCCACGTCATGCTGATACTGCCCGACGCCGATCGCTTCGGGCGGCACCTTCACCAGCTCGGCCAGCGGGTCTTGCAGCCGCCGGCCAATGGAGACCGCGCCGCGCAGCGAGACGTCGAGCTCCGGGAATTCCCGCGCCGCCAGCTCCGAGGCGGAATAGACCGAGGCGCCGGCCTCGCTGACGATCACCTTGACCGGCTGTTTCACCCCTTCGGGCAGGCGCTTCAGCACCTCGGCCACGAAACGCTCGGTCTCGCGGCTGGCGGTGCCGTTGCCGATGGCGATCAGCTCGATCCTGTGCTTGACGATGGCGGCGGCCAGCGCCGCTTCCGCGCCGCGCAGGTCGGATTTCGGCGGGAAGGGATACAGCGTCGCCGTCTCGACCAGCTTGCCGGTGCCGTCGACGGCGGCCAGCTTGACCCCGGTGCGGATGCCGGGGTCCAGCCCGATGGTCGGGCGCGGTCCGGCGGGCGAGGCCAGCAGCAGATCCTTGAGATTGCGGGCGAAGACCCGGATCGCCTCGGCATGGGCGCGGGTGCGCAGCTCGGTCATCAGGTCGATATACATGGTGTTCGACAGCCGCACCCGCCAGCACCAGCCCGCCACCTTGCGCAGCCAGCGGTCGCCCGGCTGGTCCCCCAGCCGCCCCAGGGCCGAGGCGACGATGCCCTCGGCCCGCGCCGCGCCGGTTTCCGGCTCGGGGGCGATCTCGATGGTCAGCACCTCCTCCTTGGCGCCGCGCAGGATGGCCAGCGCCCGATGCGCGGGGATGCTGGCCCATTTCTCGGACTGGTCGAAATAATCGCTGAACTTGGCGCCGACCTGCTCCTTACCCGGCACCACCTTGGCGCGGATGATCGCCTCGGCCTGCATGAATTCGCGCAGCCGGCCCAGCAGCGCCGCATTCTCGGACAGTTCCTCGACCAGGATGTCGCGCGCCCCGTCCAGCGCCGCTTTCACATCCGGCACCGCTTCCGAGACATGGCCCGCCGCCAGCGCCTCGGGTTCGGCGGCGCGGTCGTCCTGGATGGCGCGCAGCAGCGGCTCCAGCCCGTTTTCGCGCGCGATCATCGCCTTGGTGCGCCGCTTGGGCTTGAAGGGCAGGTAGATGTCTTCAAGCGTGGCCTTGGTCTCGGCCCCGGCGATGGCGCGGGCCAGATCCTCGGTCAGCTTGCCCTGCCCCCCGATCGATTCGAGGATCGCGCTCCGCCGCGCCTCGAGCTCGCGCAGATAGGCCAGCCGCTCGGACAGGGTGCGCAGCTGGGTGTCGTCCAGCCCGCCCGTCACTTCCTTGCGGTAACGCGCGACGAAGGGCACCGTGGCGCCCCCGTCCAGCAGGCTGGTCGCCGCCGCCACCTGGTCGGGGCGGGCAGCGATCTCGGCGGCGATGGTGCGGGCGATGCGGTCGGTTGCGTCCACGGGCGGCATCCTTTCAGGTCTGGACCGCCGTCATAGCCAAAACCGGCCCGCGATCCAAGCATCGCGAGAACCGGGCCGCGGCTCAGCTCAGCCGCATCGCGGCGCGCAACTGCTTCTCGAAGCCGGCATCCAGACGCGGCATGCGCATGTCGCCCTGCGTCGTCTCCATGGCACGCCACAGGCTGGCGACCGTCTGCCAGTCCAGATCCGCCTGGCCCTCGACCGTCTCGACCACCTGCAGTTCGCCGGCGAGCCGGCGGAAGGCGACGCCGCGAAGCAGCGTATTGGCATGGGCCAGCACCTCGTCGGACAGGTCGGCGTCGAACTGCGCCTCGGCCATCGAGAGGAAGCCGCCCAGATCGTTTTCAATGTAGATGTTCTGCGCCTCGATCAGATAGCTTTCGCAGATCGAGAAGCCGAGTTCGCACCAATCCGCGACCGAACCCGAAAAGCTCACGCCCAGCGTCTCGATGCCCGAGACCTGCAGATGCGCAAAGCCGAACTCGCCCGACTCGCGGGCAGCGTTCATCGCGGAAAAATTCAGGACCTTACCGTTTACCAGCATCACTCACCAACTCGAAATTGAGAACATTTAATAAAATGCAATTAACGCGTTTCGCACGCGGATTGCCAGTTGCCCTTTGGGACAGGTCAGGAAATGGCCGGATTACTGCAATCAATTTATTGATATTGCTGTATTTCCTTATGAACTTCCAGAGTGGTTCCGCTAACAGCCTCAGGTTGCGGATGGCCGTCGTTAACCTGTTCCGGTCAGGGCAGCATGATTCCCCGATGCGCGCCGGCATATATCCGGCCGATGGTCGCAAACAGCTTGGCTCAGCAATCTGTCGGCGTCCGCTTCATGGGCCGTATCATGGGCCATGCCCGGACGCCGGGACAAGAGGCGGCATCGTCAGAATGCCCAAGAACGCGCTTTGCCCGCTGTTGCGCGAACCTTACCCGACCCTCAGCCCGGCGTTGATCGCCGTCTGCCGGACCGAGGGCACCAGCCCCAAACGCTTGTCTCCCGAGTTCTCCGCCTTGCAGATCAATTGTTGCGCGGCCTCGTGGTCGCCGCTGCGGATCAGCAGGTTGACCAGCATGCCGAAGAACCGCTTCGATGGCGCAATGGCGAGGCTCTTTTCCAGTTCGGCCCGCGCGGCTTTCCTGTCGGTCCGGATAAGGCTGCGGCCAAGCTCGCCATGATAAATCGCCGTTCCTTCGCCGGGAGGGTCGAAAGGAATGATCGCGTCATGCTCGATGATTCCCAGGACCAGCGGCTTCAGCAGCCGCGCCTGCGACAGGGTGACAAGCACGGTATGGCCGGCATAGGGCACCTCGACCGGCCGAAGATTGGGATAGGCCGGCGCCACCAACTCGCGGATGAGATGCGTGTCATTGCGGATATGCGGGTCGTAGATCACCACCGGGTCGTGCCGCGACAGGGGCCCGTCCTTGATGTCGCCATGGGTCACCGGCAGATCCTCGTAGGCCCGCAGCTTCAGCGGCCGCCAGGCGGGCAGCATCGGCGCCGCGGCGATCATCCGCGCATCGACCGCGCCGCCGTAATAGAGCGCCGCATAGGCCCCAAGGCTGGATCCATAGGTCACCACGTCCCGGCCGGCGCAGACCGGCCGCACGACGGTCTGGAAGTCCTGGATCGACAGGCCCTGGAATTGCGTGCCGTGCCGCTGCGCGACATAGATGGTGTCCCAGCCATGCTCCAGGCAGAAAGGCGTGCCGAAACCGTCGTCGGCAAGGCCGGATGGCTGCCCGCCGAAGGTGATCACGATCCGCTGGCTGGGTTGGGCGGAAGCGACATGCAGCGTGATCCGGTAATCCGCATGATCCGCCAGCACGGTCTTGCAAGCCATCGACTCCCTCCGGTTGTGCGCGGGCAGACAATACAGCAGCGCGCGCGGGTGGCAACTCGGCTCGATAGGGTTGGGCGGGCGGGCGAAAGGCGCGGCGCCCTGCCCTTCGCGCGACGGCGCTTTCGGCGCGTGTCGGCACCTCGCGCGCCGAAAGCGCTGCCCGTGGCTCCTGCGCAGCACCATGAAGGCTGGCCCCAAGCCCTTCGCGCAGGCGACCGCGCGATTGACGAATCCCTTCGGCCCTTCTAGAACAAAAGAAGAACATAATGGCTGAACCATGTCCGCTCGCCCTTTCCCTTCCGGGGTGGCGCCTTTCGGACGGGCGCTAGTCCCCGCGGCGCCGCAACCGACCGCGCCGACCCTGTCCGAAGCCTTCGGCACCCGCCCTCTGGCGGGCGCGGCTTCCGGATTCGTGCTGGCCGCCCTGCCGCCGGGACTGGTGCTCTGGGCGCAGGACCGGCTGAGCCGGGCCGAGTTCGGCGCCCCCTTCCTGCCCGGCATGGGCCGCGACCTGCTGCGGCTGGACCTGTCACGCCCGGCCGATGTGCTGGCCGCGCTGGAGGACGGGCTGCAAGGCCGCGCCCTGGCCGCCGTGGTGGGCGAGATTCATGGCTCCCCTTCGGCGCTGAACTTCACCGCCAGCCGCCGCCTGGCGCTGCGGGCCGAGGCGGCTGGCCTGCCCTGCTGGCTGATCCGCCATGCCGCGCCGCCCGAACCCAGCGCGGCGCGGATGCGCTGGCGGCTGACGCCGCTGCCCTCGGCCCCCGACCCGGACGACCCGCAGGCGCCGGGCGATCCGCGCTGGCTGGCGGAACTGTTCCGGGCGCGCGGCCGGGCGCCCTCGACCTGGGTGGCGCGTCATGACCGGGCGGCGGATCGTCTCGATTTCTCTGCCCCGCCTCGCGATCGAGAGCTGGCTGAGCCGCGCCGCGCGCCGGGGCGACGCCTGGCCTGAGCAGATCCCGCTGGCGCTGGCCGCGCCCGGTCCGCACGGGCCCGTCATCCATGCCGCGAACCGCGCCGCCGAACGGGCCGGCGCCCGCATCGGCGCCCGCGCCGTGGACAGCCGCGCCATCTGCCCGGCCCTGCGCATCGAGCCGGCCGAACCCGACCGCGATGCGGCAAGGCTGGCGCGGCTGGCCTTCTGGGCGCGGCGCTGGGGGCCCTTCAGCACGCCGGACGGCGATGACGGCCTCATCCTCGACACCACCGGCGCCGCGCATCTGTTCGGCGGCGAGGCGGCGCTGCTGGCCGGGATCCAGGCCGGTTTCGCCCGCGCCGGGCTGACCGCGCGGCCGGCGCTGGCGCCGACGCGCGGCGCGGCCTGGGCGCTGGCCCGCTTCGGGCCCGAGCGGGCGCTCTGCACCGATCCGCTGCCGGCCTTGGCGCCGCTGCCGGTCGCCGGGCTGCGGCTTTCGGGTGAAACCCTGCTGCTGCTGCGCCGGCTGGGGCTCAAGACCATTGGCGATCTGGCGGCGCTTCCGCGGCTGTCGCTGATGCGCCGCTTTGCCCGCGCCGCGGCGCAGGACAATCCGCTGATCCGCCTCGACCAGGCGCTGGGGCGCGCGGCCGAGCCGCTGGACGCGCCCGAGCCCGCACCGGCATTCGCCGCCGAGGCCCGGCTGGCCGAGCCGGTGATGGACCCCTCGGACTGGCTGCCCGGGCTGCTGGAGACGCTTTGCGCGCAGATGGCGGCGGCGGATCGCGGCTGCCGGCGGCTCTGCCTGTCGGTGTTTCGCGTCGATGGCGAACGGCGCGACATCCGCGTCGCCATGGCGGCGCCCACGCGCGAACCCGGCCATCTGCTGCGCCTGTTCGACGGCCGGCTGGAGCGGCTGGACCCCGGCTATGGCTTCGACCTGATCCGCCTGGCCGCCGAGGCCGTCGAGCCGCTGGCCCAGGCCCAGCCCGGCCTGGACGGCGCCGCACCCCAGGGGCTGGCGCTGGCGCGGCTGGTGGACCGGCTGGCGGCGCGCTTCGGCACGGCGGCGATCAGCCGCCCGCTGCCGCGCGAAAGCCATGTCCCCGAACGCGCCCAGACGCCCGGCCCGCCGCTGGCCACCATCCCCGTCCCACCCGCCCGCCCCGAGCGGCCGATCCGCCTGCTGACCCCGCCCGAGGAGATCCGCGTCCTGTACGCCATCCCCGAGGGGCCGCCGGCGCAGTTCCTCTGGCGCCGCCAGACCCTGCGCATCGCCCGCCATGCCGGGCCCGAGCGCATCGCCCCGGAATGGTGGCACGACCGCCCCGGCACCCGGCTGCGCGACTATTTCCGCATCGAGGACGACAACGGCCTGCGGCTGTGGATCTATCGCGAGGGGCTGGTCCATGACGGCCGCGGCGGCACGCCGCGCTGGTTCCTGCACGGGATCTTCGCCTGATGCCCGACCATCATGCCCGCCCCGAGATCCCGCTGCCCCCGGTCGAGCACCCGAACCCGCCCGCGGATTACGTCGAGCTGGCGGTGACCAGCGCCTTCAGCTTCCTGCACGGCGCCTCGCACCCGCGCGAGCTGGCGCTGGCGGCGCATCTCATGGGCTATGACGCGCTGGGGATCGCCGACCTGAACAGCCTGGCCGGGGTGGTGCGGCTGTATGCCGCGGCCAGGAAGCTGCAACTGCGCCCGGTGATCGGGGCGCGGATCGTGCTGGCGGACGGCACCGCTTTCCTGGCCTATCCGACCGACCGCGCGGCCTATGGCCGGCTCGCCGCGCTGATCACCAAGGGCCGACGGCACGATCTGGACGGGAACTGGCAGCAGAAGGGCCGTTGCGACCTGAGCCTCGACGATCTGGCCGGCCATGCCCGGGGGATGCGGCTGATCTGGCTGCCGGGCAAGGATCTTGCCCCCCTGCCCGACCTTGCCGCGCGGCTGCCGCAGCTCACGCATGTCGCGGCCAGTTGGCTTTACCGCGGCGACGACCGGGCGCGGATCAACCGCCTTGACCGGGCGGCGCGGGCGGCGGGCCTGTCGATCGTCGCGGTGAACGACGTGCATTACCACGCCCCCGAGCGCCGGCCGCTTCAGGACGTGATGACCTGCATCCGCGCGGGCACCACCATCGCCCGGGCCGGGCTGCTGCTGGCGCAGAATGCCGAACGTCACCTGAAGCCCCCGGCCGAGATGGCGCGGCTGTTCGCCGACTGGCCCCATGCCATCCGCGCCACGCGCCAGATCGCCGACAGCTGCCGCTTCTCGCTGGACGAGCTGCAATACGAATATCCCCGCGAAAGCGTGCCGCCGGGCCTGACCCCGCAGCAGCATCTGGAAAACCTGACCTGGCAGGGCGCGGCCTGGCGCTATCCGGCGGGCGTGCCCGGGAAGGTCCGCGCCACGCTGGAAAAGGAACTGGCGCTGATCGGCGGGAAGAAGATCGCGCAATATTTCCTGACCATCCACGACATCGTCCGCCATGCCGAAGACCAGGGCATCCTGAACCAGGGCCGCGGCTCGGCGGCCAATTCGGCGGTCTGCTACGTCCTCGGCATCACCCCGGTCGATCCCGCCAAGCATGAGCTGCTGTTCGAGCGGTTCATCAGCCAGAACCGCAAGGAGCCGCCCGACATCGACGTGGATTTCGAGCATGAGCGGCGCGAGGAGGTCATCCAGCACATCTACAAGCGCTACGGCCGCCACCGCGCCGGACTTTGCGCCACGGTGATCCATTACCGCCCGCGCAGCGCCATCCGCGAGGTCGGCAAGGTCATGGGCCTGTCCGAGGACGTGACCTCGGCCTTGGCCGATACGGTCTGGGGCAGCTGGGGCAAGGACATCTCCGCCGCCTCGGCCGATCAGGCGGGACTGGACCTGGACGACCCCTTGCTGCGGCGCACGGTCCGGCTGGCCGAGGAAATGATCGGCATGCCGCGCCACCTGTCCCAGCATGTCGGCGGCTTCGTGCTGACCGAGGGGCCGCTGTCCGAGACCGTGCCCATCGGCAATGCCGCCATGCCGGAGCGGAGCTTCATCGAATGGGACAAGGACGACATCGACGAATTGCGCATCCTCAAGGTCGATGTGCTGGCGCTGGGGATGCTGACCTGCATCCGCAAATGCTTCGAACTGGTCCGGGTGCATTACGGCAAGACACTGACGCTGTCGGATTTCGACCGGGACGACCCGGAAACCTATGCCATGCTGCAAAAAGGCGACAGCATCGGCACCTTCCAGGTCGAAAGCCGGGCGCAGATGGCCATGCTGCCGCGCCTGAAGCCCAAGGAATTCTACGATCTGGTGATCCAGGTCGCCATCGTCCGCCCCGGGCCGATCCAGGGCAACATGGTCCACCCCTATCTGCGCCGCCGGGCCGGGCTGGAGACGGTCGACTACCCCGGTCCCCGGGATGGCGACCCGGACGAGCTGAAGAACATCCTGTTTCGCACCGAAGGCGTGCCGATCTTTCAGGAACAGGCGATGAAGATCGCCATGGTCGCGGCGCAATTCTCTCCCGACGAGGTGGACGAGTTGCGCAAGGCCATGGCCACCTTCCGCTCGCGCGGGACCATCGGGCGATTGCAGGGCCGCATGGTCGGCAAGATGGTCGAACGCGGCTATGATCGCGAGTTCGCCGAGCGCTGCTTCAACCAGATCAAGGGCTTCGGCGATTACGGCTTTCCGGAAAGCCATGCCGCGGCCTTCGCGCATCTGGCCTATGTCTCGGCCTGGTTGAAATGCCATCACCCGGCCGCCTTTGCCGCGGCGCTGCTGAACAGCCAGCCGATGGGCTTTTACGCGCCCGCCCAGATCGTGCGCGACGCCCGCGACCACGGCGTCGGCGTGTTGCCGGCCGATGTGAACATCAGCGCATGGGACAACACGCTGGAGCCCTGCGACGGCAGTTTCGCCCTGCGCCTCGGCCTGCGCCAGATCGACGGGCTGTCGAAACCGCTGGCCGAGCGCATCAAGAAGGCGCGGCGAAGCGAACCCTATGCCGACCTGGCCGATCTCAAGACCCGCGCCGGGCTCGATGCCCGGGCCATCCGGCTGATCGCGGCGGCGGATGCGCTGCGCTCGATGGGGCTGGACCGGCGGGCGGGGCTGTGGCAGGCGCGGGCGCTGCGCGATGCGCCGGACCTGCCGCTGTTCGGACGCCGCGACGAGGGGGCCGAGCCCGCCGTCACCCTGCCCGCCATGCCGCTTTGCGAACATGTCACCGCCGATTACCAGACGTTGCGGCTGTCGCTGAAAGCGCATCCCATGGCCTTCCTGCGCCGCAGCCTGACGGCGCAGGGCTATGTTTCGGCCGCGGACCTTGCCGCCCTGCCGAACCGGGCCAGCCTGCGCATGGCCGGCATCGTGCTGGTGCGCCAGCGCCCCGGCAGCGCCAACGGCACCTGTTTCGTCACGCTGGAGGACGAGACCGGCGTGGCCAATCTGGTGATCTGGGAAAAGACCTTCGCGCAGTTCCGCAAGGTGGTGATGACCGCCCGCCTGCTCGAGGTCCAGGGCCGGCTCCAGCGCGCCGAGGGCGTGACCCATATCGTCGCGCATGGGCTGGGCGACCGGTCCGACGCGCTGCTGCGCCTGGCCGGAGAGGCGCCGGCCGCGCTGCCCCAGCCCCGGCCCAGCCATCCGCGCCAGGTGCGCATCCTGCCCAGATCGCGGGATTTTCACTAGCCGGCCGGGCCAGCGCGCCTTGCAGCGGCAGAAACGGCTGGAGCCGCGCGGGCCTTGCCCCCGAACCGGCTTTGCCTGCGCGCGCAAGCGCAAGCCCGGACGGCCGCCTTCCCCGCCCGCGGGCAGGGCTTGCCGCGCATGCCAGCCGAAGCCCTGGCAAAGCCGCGCCGGATCGGGCCCGCGACCTGATCCGCGACCCTGATCCGCGCCCATGCGGAAACCGCGCCCCTTGCGGGACGCGGTTCCAAAGTTCTTCCGTCAGGGGCAGATCTTACTTGATCTTGCCTTCCTTGTACTCGACATGCTTGCGCACAACCGGGTCGTATTTGTTGACCGTCATCTTTTCGGTCATCGTGCGGGCGTTCTTCTTGGTGACATAGAAGTGCCCGGTCCCGGCGCTCGAGTTCAGACGGATCTTGATCGTCGTCGGCTTCGCCATCTGTTTCGCTCCTGCTGCGGGGCAAAGACGCGTGGCGCGGACCCCGTGGAATTCTCTTGAAGCCCGCCTTTTAGCGGCAGAACCGACGGAGTCAACCGGGAATCGGCCGGAAATCGGCGGCTTCGCGGCGAAAAGCGCCTGGCCTGGAACGGACCGCCGGACGCCCTGCCGGACGCCCCGCAGCCGGCCGTATCGGCGGGATGCGGGGGAAATTTGCGCGGATGGCCTGTAAGCCGGATTTTGTTCCGGGGTCGCCCCCTTCGATGACCATTCCTCTGGCCCCGCCATTGCTGACGGGATCTAGCTGCCAACCCGGACCTGCTGGGGCGAAGGCGGCCCTGTCTTGCGACGCGCGGTCCCTATTCGGCATTGCTCCCGGTGGGGCTTGCCGTGCCGGGCCTGTTGCCAGCCCCGCGGTGGGCTCTTACCCCACCGTTTCACCCTTGCCCATGCGCGCATGGGCGGTCTGTTCTCTGTGGCGCTTTCCCTGGGGTTGCCCCCGCCGGGCGTTACCCGGCACCGTACCTTCATGGAGTCCGGACTTTCCTCGACGTTGCCGCCGCGGTCATCCGGCCATCCGCGCAGCAAGGCAGATAGAACCGGTGGCGGCCAAGGTCAAGCGCCGCGCCGGTCGCGCCGCCGCAGGGGTATTGAAGAAACGGTGAAAGGGTCAGGCTCGCGTCCAGCCCCGCGCGCTCCGGAGCCGCGATCCTCGATCCAGCCCGGCGGCACGCCAACCCGCGACGCCGCCTCGTGTCCCAGGGGCGTCAGCGCCTATCCCGCATGCGGCGGCACGGTCCGGACGACGGCCGCATCCCGTCGCGGCTGATCGGCCGGCCGATCGCGACGCTGGCCGAGGCGGTGTGCGCCGCGCTTCAAAACGGCACGTCGTCCAGCCCGCCCGCCTGCGCTGCGGGCTGCACATAGCCCGCCTTGATGGTCCTGAAACCGGTGGAAAACTCGACGGTCAGCGTGTCCTCGGCGATGCCCATGATCGTGCCGTTGCCGAACTTCTGATGGAACACCCGGTCGCCGACCGCAAACCGCGCCGCCGGCTCGGCGTCGATGACGACCGGCGTGCGGTGTACGGGCTGTGTACGCTCTGCGGACCGCTCCTGCATGCGTTTCCAGCCCGGCGAATTATAGACATCCGCCCGCGCCGCGCGCTCGTGCATCACCGATTGCGCAAAAGGCTGCGCCGCCGCGCCGTAGCCGCCGCCATAAAGGCCGGGCGGCGTCAGCACCTCGACATGATCCTCGGGCAGCTCGTCGATGAAGCGCGAGGGCAGCGAGGACTGCCATTGCCCATACATGCGGCGGTTGCCGGCGAAGCTGATCGTCACCAGTTCCTCGCCGCGGGTAATGCCGACATAGGCGAGGCGGCGCTCCTCCTCGAGCCCCTTCATGCCGCTTTCGTCCATGCTGCGCTGGCTGGGGAACAGCCCGTCCTCCCAGCCCGGCAGGAAGACGACGGGATATTCCAGCCCCTTGGCGGCATGCAGCGTCATGATCGAGACCTCCTCGGACTGCTCGCCCTTGTCATTGTCCATGACCAGCGCGACATGTTCGAGGAAACCCTGAAGGTTTTCAAATTCTTCCAGCGCCTTTATCAACTCTTTCAAGTTGTCGAGCCGTCCCGGCGCATCGGGCGACTTGTCGTTCTGCCACATGGCGGTATAGCCGGATTCGTCCAGAATCCGCTCGGCCAGCTCGACATGGCGCACCCGGCTGTCCAGCGCATCGGCATGCCAGCGGCCCATGGCCTCGGTGAACTGCCGCAGCGCCCCGGCACCCTTGCCGCCAAGCGCGCCGGCGGCCACGGCCGAGGCCGCGCCCTCCAGCAGCGACAGGCCGCGGTCCCGCGCCTCGCGCTGGATGGTCTGCACCGCCTTGTCGCCGAGGCCGCGCTTGGGCACGTTCACGATGCGCTCGAAGGCCAGGTCGTCGGTGGGGCTGACCACCAGCCGGAAATAGGCCATGGCGTCACGGATTTCCTGGCGTTCGTAGAAGCGCGGGCCGCCGATCACCCGATAGGGCAGGCCGATGGTCATGAAGCGGTCCTCGAAGGCCCGCATCTGGTGGCTGGCCCGCACGAGGATGGCGATGTCGTTCAGGCTGCGCCGGCCGACGCTGTGGCGGTGGCCGCCGTGGAAAGCCTCGATCTCCTCGCCGATCCAGCGCGCCTCGGCCTCGCTGTCCCAATGGCCGATCAGCCGCACCGGCTCGCCTTCGGTCGCGTCGGTCCACAGCGTCTTGCCGAGCCGCCCCTTGTTGGCCGCGATCAGCCCCGAGGCGGCGGCCAGGATATGCGGGGTCGAGCGGTAGTTCTGTTCCAGCCGGATCACCTGGGCGCCGGGGAAATCGCTTTCGAAGCGCAGGATGTTGCCGACCTCGGCGCCGCGCCAGCCATAGATCGACTGGTCGTCGTCGCCGACGCAGCAGATGTTGCGATGCGCCTGCGCCAGCAGCCGCAGCCACATGTATTGCGCGACGTTGGTGTCCTGGTATTCGTCCACCAGGATATAGCGGAACCGGTCCTGCCAGGTCCGCAGCACGTCGGGATGCGCCTGGAACAGGTTCACGCAATGCATCAGCAGGTCGCCGAAATCGACCGCGTTCAGCTCGAGCAGCCGGCGCTGATAGGCGGCGTAAAGCCGCCCGCCGCGGCCGTCGAAGGCGCGCTCCTCGCCCCGGGGCAGCCTGGCGGGCGACAGGCAGCGGTTCTTCCAGCCGTCGATCAGATGCGCGAGCTGCCGGGCCGGCCAGCGCTTTTCGTCGATATTCTCGGCCTGGATCAGCTGCTTGAGCAGCCGGATCTGGTCGTCGGTGTCGAGGATGGTGAAGCTGGGCTTCAGGTGCAGCTCGGCATCGCCGATCAGTTCGGCATGGCGGCGCAGGATCTTGACGCTGATCGAATGGAAGGTGCCAAGCCAGGGCATGCCCTCGACCATCTCGCCCAGCAGCCGGCCGATGCGGTCCTTCATCTCGCGCGCGGCCTTGTTGGTGAAGGTCACGGCCAGGATCTGCCCCGGTCGTGCCTTGCCGAGATTCAGCAGATGCGCGATGCGCGTGGTCAGCGCCCGGGTCTTGCCGGTGCCGGCGCCGGCCAGCAGCAGCACCGGCCCGTCCAGCGCCTCGACCGCGTCGCGCTGCGCCGGGTTCAGCCCGTCCAGATAGGGCGCCGGCCGCGCGCCCAGGGCGCGTTGCGAAAGCGGCACCGGCGCGGCTGCGGCCTCGAAGGCATCCGAGTCGTCGAAATTGCTCATGCCCGCACCATAGCCGCTGCCGGCGCGTCGGGAAAGCCCGTGTTCACGCCTTGTTCACATCACGCCCTGAGGCCGGCGAAGATCGCGGGGTCCAGGCTGGCATGGGCGAAGGTCTCGCCCTGGGTCAGCACCGAGACCGCGTCATGCGAATGCAGCGATTCCTGGTGGCTGGCGACGACGCGGAAATCGCCGATGCGCGGCTCGGCCATCAGTTCGGCGGCAAAGGCGCGCACCGCGTCCTCGACGAAGATCGGGTTCGCGGCGTTCAGCTCGGCGAAGGCCTGCTCGTCCTCGCGCTTGACCATGACCTGGGTTTCGGTGGCGACGGCGCGGCGGCACAGCGCCACCAAGTCCTCGAACCACAGCGTGTCGCCCTGCATCACCACCGAGATCCGGGCGATGCTGCGCTGCGAATGCGGCGTCGCCAACTGGCCGCGCATCTGCCGGGCGTGCTCGCTGAGTTCCAGCGAGCAGGGGCATGTCGAGGAATAGACATAGTCGAAATGCATGATCCGCAGCCGCTGCCCGGCCTTTTCGACCAGTTCCAGCGCGATGTCGTAATATTGCCAGCCCGACAGGCCCGAGCGCAGCGATTCGACCTGCATCGGGTAGCTCAGCCGCATCTGGATGCGGGCGTCGATGCTGTCGAGGTCGGATTTGTAGTCGTCCAGCGCCGCCTGCAGCACCCCCATCGAGAACTGCTTGTCCGCATGGGCGTAGAACGAGCGCATGATGCGGCTCATGTTGATACCCTTGCGGTCGGCTTCCAGGCTGACGGTGCCGGTGACCGAGGTCTCCAGCGTGATCTCGCCGCCATGATCGGCCGAATCGGGGCGGGTCTGGTAGCGGATCGGCAGGCGGAAATTCGAGATGCCGACATGCTGGATCGGCGCGCGGGCGCCGACGATCAGGCTGGCCGGACCGTTCTGCAGGTCCGGCAGGCTGGCCTTGTAGCGGTCATCCACCCGGAAATCGGCCGGATATTCGCGGTTCAGCGCCGGATAGGCGCGGTCGGTGGCAACGGGGCGGGCCTCGGTCATGGTCGTCCTCGCTTGGCGGTCGGCAACAATTTGGGGACTCGTGACCGGAAAGGAAAGAGGCACCCGGCAACTTCGGGTGCCAATGTGTCAGCTTAGCGACTGGCGAAGGTCCGCGATCAGGTCTCCGGCATCTTCGAGTCCGATGGACAGGCGCAGCAGGCCGGGGGTGATGCCGAGACCCGAACGCACCTCCTCGGACAGGCGCTGGTGGGTGGTGGTCGCCGGATGGGTGACGATGGATTTCGCGTCGCCCAGGTTGTTCGAGATCTGGAAGACGCGCAGCCGGTTCATCGCCGAGAAGGCCGCCTCCTTGCTGCCCAGATCGACCGCGACCATGGTGCCGCCCGCCCCCATCTGCCGCTGCACCAGATCGTGCTGGGGGTGATCGGCGAGACCCGGATAGAGGATGCGGGCGACCTTGGGCTCCTGCTTCAAGGCGGTGGCAAGGCGCAGGGCGCTTTCCGTCTGGGCACGCACGCGCAGCTCCATCGTCGCCAGCCCGCCCAGCATCAGCCAGGCGTTGAAGGGGCTGATCGCGCCGCCGGTATGTTTCAGATAGGGTTCGGCCACCTGGCGCACGAACTGCCGGGTGCCGCAGATCACCCCGCCCAGGCAGCGGCCTGAGCCGTCGATATGCTTGGTCGCGGAATAGACCACCACGTCGGCGCCCTGCGCGACGGCGCGGGAATAGACCGGGGTGGCGAAGACATTGTCCACCACCACCAGCGCGCCGACCGCATGGGCCAGCTCGGCCACGCCGGCGATGTCCACCACCTCCAGCGTCGGGTTCGACACCGACTCGAAGAACACCGCCTTCGTGCCGGGCCGGATCGCGGCGCGCCATTGTTCCAGCTCGGTGCCGTCGACATAGGAGACCTCGACCCCGAAGCGGGCCAGAACGTCCAGCACGTAGAGGCAGGAGCCGAACAGCGCCCGCGACGAGACGATGTGATCGCCCGGCTTCAGGAAGCACATCAGCGCCCCGTTGACCGCCGCCATGCCGCTGGCGGTGGCGAAGGCGTCCTCGGTGCCTTCAAGATTGGCGATCCGGTCCTCGAACATGCGCGAAGTCGGATTGCCGTAGCGGGCATAGATGAATTCGTCCGGGCCGGCCTTGATGAAGCGCGCCTCGGCCTGCTCGGCGCTGTCATAGGAAAAGCCCTGGGTCATGAACAGCGCCTCGGCCATCTCGCCATACTGGCTGCGACGGATGCCGTGATGAATGGCGCGGGTGCGCGGCTGCAAGGGCTGGTTCGACTCCTGGGACTTCGACTCCTGGGACATGGCTCGCTCCTATGGTCAGAAGCTCCGGTTACTCCCGCCCGGACAACCGCGCAAGGGCGCAGCGGGCGCTATTCGCCGTCGCGAGGCTGCGCGTGGCGCTCGAACAGCCGGGCATTGGCGACGAAGAACACCACCATGATCGCCGGCAAGCCGAAGGTCTTGAAATTGACCCAGGCGGTTTCCGACATCAGCCGCCAGACCGCCTCGTTCGCGGCGGCCAGGCCCAGGAACAGCGCCGCCATCCGCAGCGTCAGGATGCGCCAGCCCTCGGCACTCATCGGCAACGCCTCGGCCATGACCAGCTGCAGCCAGTTGCGGCGCAGCGCCAGGCTGATGCCCAGCAGGGCAGCGAAGATCAGGTAGATGATCGTCGGCTTCATCTTGAAGAATTTCGGGTCGTTCAGCCAGACCGACAGCCCGCCGAAGACCACCACCAGCACCAGAGTGGCGATCTGCATCGGCGACAGCCGGCCGGTCAGCCGCCACAAAGCCAGCGTGGTCAGCACCAGGACCGGGATGAAGACCAGAGTCGCGAGGATGAAGCCGGAATATTCCCGCCCCGCCAGCGTGACCGCATGGTCGCGAAAGCGCGAGAAAACGAGGAAGAACAGGATGAGCGGGCCGAATTCCAGCGCGGCCTTGAGCCAGGGATTGATCTTGCGGGCTTCGGTCAAGGCAGCTTCCTCTCATGCCGGGGTGGCGCGGTTTTGCCCCGGGCGCGGCCGCGACGCAAGCGGCGCGCGTCAGTCCAGCCGGATCGCCGCCAGGATCGGCCCGCTGGCCGAGCGGGGATCGCCCGCGCCCAGCTCCTGCGCCAGGATGGCGTGGCGGGTATCGGCGGGGAAGGCGTCGCCGCTGCGCGGATCCGGCTTCACCGTCAGGCGCAGCGGCGCCCGGCCATCCCATTCCGCGATGCGCTCGGCCGCCAGCACGACATTGCGATAATCCAGCGCGATGCCGCGATTCTCGCCGGCCTTGATTTCGACCTTTCGTGCCGGCGCATAGCGCACCAGGATGATCGCCACCCGGTCGCGGATGGCGCCGCGCGGTGTCAGCTCGATGCGATAGCCCCCTTCTTCGCGGTTGCTGGAGGAGACCATGACCATCGGCGGGCGGGCCATCTGCGCCTGCAGCAAGCCCATCAGTTCGGCCGGGCGCAGGGCGATCAGCGTGTCGGTACCGCCCACGACCATCTGCGGGGTGTAGATGGCGCGTTCGCCCGATTGATGCGCATAGGCCTGCTGGCGGCGGGTGAATTCGGGGCGGGCGAATTCGTCCGCCCAGCCGAGATAGTCCCAGTAATCGACATGCCAGGACAGCGCCAGCACATCCTCGCGGTCGGCGAGGTCGGCCAGCATCTCGTCGGCGGGCGGGCAAGAGGAACAGCCCTGCGAGGTGAACAGCTCGACCACCACCGGCGGATGGTCGATGGGACCGAACATCCGCCGCGCCTGCACCTCGGCGAAGGAGGCCACGCCCGGCGCGGCGAAATCGCTGACCTGCATGCCCGGCGGCAGCAGCTCGGCAGGCATGCCGGGCAGGCCCTCGGGCGCCTCGATCAGGCCGATCACCCCGTCATCCGCCGGTTCCGGCTCGGCGGCGGCGGGGCCGGTAGCGGCAAAGGGGTCGGTGACGGCATCGGCATGCGCGGGCCCGCCGGCCGGGGCGTCCAGTCCGGTCCAGCCCGACTCGGGCCCAAGACCCGCCGCGGGGCCGGACTGCGGCGCCGCGGAAAACCCTGACAGGCCGGGATCTGCCGCCCCGCCCAGCCCGGCGTCCTGCGCCAGCAGCGGGCCACCCGCCCCCATCGCCATGATCCAGGCCGCGCAGGCCATGCCCAGAAGCCGGGCCGGCCGGCCCTGTCGCCCCCGAGATGTCGTCTTGTCGCGCGTCACCGCCATATTCCGTGCATTCCCGGCCCTTCCGATCCCGCCCCAGCTAACCCGCCGGCCGCGGGAACGACAAATCAATGGTTTGTTAGCACCGCGTTCCCTCGGCGTGACCGTGATGGAAAGCCCACATCTTGCAGTCGCAGCAAAAAATTGGCATACAATGGCATACAACGCCTGTCCCGCCCCCTTGAACCCCATCCGGAAAAGGGGCAAATGGCAGGCAGCACCGCCATTCAGCCACCTTTTTCAAGGATAGGGAGCCGAGTCATGCCCATCGAAACCGGAACCGACACCGCAAGGACGCGCCGCCAGCTCGAGGTGGGCGGCGCATCCTATGCCTATTACTCGATCGACGCCGCGACGGAAGCGGGACTGGGCGATTTCTCGAAGCTGCCGGCTTCGCTGAAGGTCGTGCTGGAAAACCTGCTGCGCTTCGAGGATGGCGGCCGCACGGTCAGCGTGGACGACATCAAGGCCTTTGCCGAATGGGCGGAAAAGGGCGGCCAGAACCCGCGCGAGATCGCCTATCGCCCGGCCCGGGTGCTGATGCAGGACTTCACCGGCGTTCCGGCGGTGGTGGACCTGGCGGCGATGCGCGACGGCATCAAGGCGCTTGGCGGCGACCCGCAGAAAATCAACCCGTTGAACCCGGTGGACCTGGTCATCGACCATTCGGTGATGATCGACGAGTTCGGCACCCCCCGCGCCTTCCAGCGCAACGTCGAGCTGGAATACGAACGCAACCTGGAACGCTATACCTTCCTGAAATGGGGGCAGAACGCCTTCAACAATTTCCGCGTCGTGCCTCCGGGGACGGGCATCTGCCACCAGGTGAACCTGGAATACCTGGCCCAGACCGTCTGGACCGATACCGACCAGAAGGGCGAAACCGTCGCCTATCCCGACACGCTGGTCGGCACCGACAGCCACACCACCATGGTCAACGGCCTGGCGGTGCTGGGCTGGGGCGTCGGCGGCATCGAGGCCGAGGCGGCGATGCTGGGCCAGCCGATCTCCATGCTGATCCCCGAGGTGGTCGGCTTCAAGATCACCGGCGCGCTGCGCGAGGGCGTGACCGCCACCGACCTGGTGCTGAAGGTCGTGCAGATGCTGCGCAAGCACGGCGTGGTCGGCAAGTTCGTCGAATTCTACGGCGACGGCCTTGACCACATGCCGCTGGCCGACCGCGCCACCATCGCCAACATGGCCCCCGAATACGGCGCCACCTGCGGCTTCTTCCCGATCGACAACGAGACCCTGCGCTATCTGCGCCAGACCGGCCGCGACGAATCCCGCATCGCCCTGGTCGAGGCCTATGCCAAGGAGAACGGCTTCTGGCGCGGCGCCAATTACGCGCCGGTCTACAGCTCGACGCTGGAACTGGACCAGGGCGATGTCGTCCCGGCGATCTCGGGGCCCAAGCGGCCGCAGGACCATGTGGCGCTGACCGACTCGGCCTTCGAGTTCCGCAAGTATATTTGCGGCACCCGCAAGCTGCCCGAGCCCACCGTCACGGCCGAGAAACGCTGGAACGGCGAAGGCGGCGCCCCCGCCCCCAGCGACCTGCCCGGCCATCACGAGGGCTACAAGTCCGGCGCGGTCGAGGGCCAGGATTACCAGCTGCACGACGGCTCGGTGGTGATCGCGGCGATCACCTCCTGCACCAACACCTCGAACCCCTATGTGCTGATGGCCGCGGGCCTGGTCGCCCGCAAGGCGCGCGCGCTCGGCCTGACCCGCAAGCCCTGGGTCAAGACCTCGCTGGCCCCCGGCTCGCAGGTAGTGGCGGAATATCTGGAAGCGGCGAACCTGCAGGACGACCTGGACGCGCTCGGCTTCAACCTGGTCGGCTTCGGCTGCACCACCTGCATCGGCAACTCGGGGCCGCTGCAGCCGGAAATCTCGAAGTCGATCAACGAGAACGACCTGGTGGCGGTCTCGGTCCTGTCCGGCAACCGCAACTTCGAGGGCCGGATCTCGCCCGACGTGCGCGCCAACTATCTGGCCTCGCCGCCGCTGGTCGTCGCCTATGCCATCGCCGGCGACATGAACATCGACCTGACCACCGAACCGCTGGGCCATGGCAAGGACGGCCAGCCGGTGTTCCTCAAGGACATCTGGCCCACCTCGAAGGAAGTCGCGGAACTGGTCGAGACCGTTGTCACCCGCGAGATGTTCCAAGAGAAATATGCCGACGTCTTCAAGGGCGACGAGCGCTGGCAGGCGGTCGAGGTCACCGACAGCGAGACCTATGACTGGCCGCCCAGCTCGACCTATATCCAGAACCCGCCCTATTTCCAGGGCATGTCCAGGGACAAGGGCGCGATCCACAACATCCACGGCGCCCGGGTCCTGGCGCTTCTGGGCGACATGATCACCACCGACCACATCTCGCCGGCCGGCTCGTTCAAGCCGACCACGCCCGCGGGCAAATACCTGACCGAGCGCCAGGTCGCGCCCAAGGACTTCAACAGCTACGGCTCGCGCCGCGGCAACCACGAGGTGATGATGCGCGGCACCTTCGCCAACATCCGCATCAAGAACGAGATGCTGGACGGCGTCGAGGGCGGCTATACCAAGGGCCCGGATGGCGGCGAGACCTCGATCTACGACGCCGCCATGGCCTACAAGGCGGCCGGCATCCCGCTGGTCGTGGTCGGCGGCATCGAATATGGCGCCGGCTCGTCGCGGGACTGGGCGGCGAAGGGCACCAACCTGCTGGGCGTCAAGGCGGTCATCGCCGAGAGCTTCGAGCGCATCCACCGCTCGAACCTGGTCGGCATGGGCGTGATCCCCTTCGAGTTCACCGGCGGCGACAACCGCAAGACGTTGGGCCTGACCGGCAACGAGGTGATGTCGATCGACGGGCTGGAAGGCGATTTCAAGCCGCTGTCGCTGGTGCCCTGCACCATCCGCTATGCCGACGGCAGCGAGAAGGTGATCCAGATCAAGGCCCGCGTCGATACCGAGGTCGAGATCGAATATCTCGAAAACGGCGGCGTGCTGCACTACGTGCTGCGCAACCTGGCCCGGGCCTGATCCGCATTCCCGGCATGCGCAACGGGCCGTCCCTTCGGGGGCGGCCTTTTCGCTGGCGGACCCTTGCGGAACGAAGACGCCGGGGCGCCTGGCAGAGCCCTTGCAGGAATATTCGGGAACGGTCGAAGGCGCCGGCCTATTCCTCGGCGCAATACCACATGCTTCCGCCGACGGCGGCCGAGCCGATCACCATCGAGCCGACCGCCACCGGCGAGGCGGCCATGCCCATGGCCGCCGCCCCCGCCGCCTCCAGCGTGCCGACCATCTGGCCCGAGCCCGCCGCCAGGATCGCGGCGCCGGGCCGCTGCGTCACCGCGTCATAGCCCGCCACCGCCAGTGCATTGGCATTGCGGAAGGTCGCCTGCCGCGCCGAATTCACCCTTTCGCAGAAGGTCTTGCGGCACAGCGCATTGCTCTTGCGCGGGCCTTTCTGCGCGCCGATATAGGTGTCGTTCTGCTTGTCCCAGAGCAGGCAATAGCTGCCGTCATCCCCCATGGCGTTGCGCCGCAGGATCTCGCGCAGGGTGACATAGCCGGGGCACGAGATCCGCCCCCAGCCCGAGAAGTTCTTCTCGAGCCGGCCGACATTCTCGCGGAATTCGGCATCGCGGACATAATTGATCTCGGTCTTCTCGCCGGCGATCGAGGTCTCGCAGGTCCAGAGCCGCTCGTCCCTTGCCGGCTTTTCCTGCGCCACGGCAGGCGGCGCAACTCCCAACACCAAAGCCACAACAAGCCCGCGCATCGCCTTCTCCATGTCCTTTCCGCGTCCTCTTCGCGCGGCCGTTTTCGCCAAAGCGCCGCCGCCATGCAAGCCGCCGGACCCGGGCTTTCCGGATTGTGAACGGGTGATCCGCCTCACCGTTTTCCAAATACCCCGGCGACGGCGCGGCAAAAGAAAAGGCCGCCCCCGAAGGGACGGCCTGAAAACGCTGCGATCCCGGAAAGGATCAGTTCTTCGCGTAGAATTCGACGACCAGGTTCGGCTCCATCTGCACGGCATAGGGCACGTCGCCCAGGGCCGGAGTGCGCACGAAGGCCGCGGTCATCTTGTTGTGGTCCACTTCCAGATAGTCCGGCACGTCACGCTCGGCCAGGCCCACGGCTTCCAGCACGATGGCCAACTGGCGCGACCGCTCGCGGATCGAGACGACATCGCCTTCTTTCACGCGATACGAGGCGATGTTCACGCGCTTGCCGTTCACCTCGACATGGCCGTGGTTCACGAACTGGCGGGCGGCGAAGATGGTCGGCACGAACTTGGCGCGATAGACCACCGCGTCCAGGCGGCGCTCCAGCAGGCCGATCAGGTTCTCGCCGGTATCGCCCCTGACGCGCTCGGCCTCGGCATAGATGCGGCGGAACTGCTTCTCGGTCAGATCGCCGTAAT
This sequence comes from Paracoccus sp. TOH, assembly GCF_030388245.1. Classification (NCBI taxonomy): domain Bacteria; kingdom Pseudomonadati; phylum Pseudomonadota; class Alphaproteobacteria; order Rhodobacterales; family Paracoccaceae; genus Paracoccus; species Paracoccus sp. TOH. The sequence goes on along the minus strand of NZ_CP098360.1, from coordinate 1,681,516 downwards.
AGCCCTTCAACTTCTGCTTGGCGCGCAGCTGGGTGCCGAAATCCGACAGCTTCTGCTTGCGGCGCTGGCCGTGCTGGCCGGGACCGTATTCGCGCTTGTTCACCGGCGACTTGGCGCGGCCCCAGATGTTCTCGCCCATGCGGCGGTCGATCTTGTACTTGGCAGCGGTGCGTTTGGTCATCGCTGATCTCCTTCTTGTCAGTTGTCGAAGGGCGTTGTCCTTTGGCATAATGCCCGACAGGGTTCCCCTTGCGGGGTCCACCAACACCAATGAAGCGGCGCTTATAGCCGCCCCGCGCCCGGTGTCAAGCACCCCTTGAGCGGCGGCTCCGTTGCCCCTAAATGAAAGGCAGCGAACAGAAAAGGCCCGAGATGTTTTCGATCCCCGGCAAGTCCCCCGTCACCATCACCCAGGCGGCCGAGCGGCAGATCGCCCGGTTGATGGCCGCGAAATCCGCCAGCGGCCTGCGCATCGGCCTGAAAAAGGGCGGCTGCGCCGGCATGGAATACACCATGGAACTGGCCGAGGCCGCCCAACCCGGCGACGAGGTCGTCGAACAGGGCCAGGCCCGGGTGCTGATCGCCCCCACCGCGCAGATGTTCCTGTTCGGGACCGAGATCGACTATGAGACCGGCATGCTCGAATCCGGCTTCAAGTTCCGCAATCCGAACGTGACCGACGCTTGCGGCTGCGGCGAATCGGTCAGCTTCGCCCTGCCCGGCAGCGCCGCCCGCGCCTGAGTTTCGCCGCGTTAGCGCACCCATCCTTGATCCGCCCCGGCAGCCGGCCTAAGCCCCTCGCAGCACAACATGGGAGAGGCAGATGGCCCCGCGCAAACTCGCCGCCGGCAACTGGAAGATGAACGGAACCCTGACCTCGCTGGCCGAGATCGACCGGCTGCTGGCCGATCACCCGGCGCCCGGCTGCGACGTGCTGATCTGCCCGCCCGCCACGCTGGTCCAGGCCATGGCGGCCAAGGGCATCGCCACCGGCGGCCAGGATTGCCACGCGAAAGCCTCGGGCGCGCATACCGGCGACATCGCCGCCGCGCAGCTCCGCGACGCGGGTGCCAGCCACGTCATCCTCGGCCATTCCGAGCGCCGCACCGACCATGCCGAGACCGACGCCCAGGTCGCCGCCAAGGCCGTCGCCGCGCATGAGGCGGGCCTGATCGCGGTGATCTGCGTCGGCGAGACCGAAGCGCAGCGCGACGCCGGCGAGACGCTGGACGTGATCTCGGCCCAGCTCGCCGGCTCGGTGCCCGACTGCGCCACGGCGGCGAACACGGTGATCGCCTATGAGCCGGTCTGGGCCATCGGCACCGGCCGCACGCCGACCTCCGGCCAGATCGCCGAGGTGCACGCCCTGATGCGCGACCGCCTGTCGGCGCGCTTCGCCGACGGCGCCGACTTCGCCCTGCTCTATGGCGGCTCGGTCAAGCCGGGCAATGCGGCCGAGATCTTTGCCATCCCGCATGTGAGCGGCGCGCTGGTCGGCGGCGCCAGCCTGAAGGCCGCCGATTTCGGCCCGATCATCGTCGCGCTTTCCGCAGCGTAACGGGCCCGAAAGGAACGCCATTCCATCCGGCCGGCCCGCTTTGGAATGGCATTGCCGTTTTGCGGACCGCCAGCCCCTTGCCAAGCCCGGCCCGGCGGGCATAGGTCTCGCCTGACAGTCAAGGCAGGGGCGATGACAGGGCCGGCAATCTCATTCCAGGGCGTGACGCGCCGCTATCCGCAAAAGGGCGGCAGCGACGTCGTGGCGCTGCACGACATCTGGCTGGACGTGCCGCAGGGCGCGATCACCGGCATCATCGGCCGGTCCGGCGCCGGAAAATCGACATTGCTGCGCATGGTGAACGGGCTGGAACGTCCCAGCGCCGGCAAGGTGATCGTGAACGCGCGCGACGTCGGCGCCGCCTCGGACGCCAGCCTGCGCCGCATCCGGCGCGAGGTCGGGATGATCTTCCAGCATTTCAACCTGCTGGCCAGCCGCACCGTGGCCGAGAACATCGCCCTGCCGCTGGAGATCGCCGGCGAGGACCGCGCCAGGATCGCCCCCCGCGTCGCGGAACTGATCGAGCGGGTCGGCCTGACCGCCCAGGCCGGACGCCATCCGGCCGAGCTTTCGGGCGGGCAGAAGCAGCGCGTCGGCATCGCCCGGGCGCTGGCCACCGGCCCGCGCGTGCTGCTGTCGGACGAGGCGACCTCGGCTCTCGACCCCGACACCACGCGGCAGGTGCTGGACCTGCTGCAGGCCATCAACCGCGACCTCGGGCTGACCATCCTGCTCATCACCCACGAAATGGCGGTGGTGCGCGACATCTGCAGCCATGTCGCGGTGATCGAGGGCGGGCGCATCGTCGAGGACGGCGGAACCTACGAGGTGTTCTCGAAGCCCGTCCATGCCACCACCCGCTCGTTCCTGACCGGCGTGACCGGCGTCGCCGTACCGCAATTCGTCGCCGACCAGATGCACGAGACGCCGCAAGGCCCCGGGGCCGAGGCCGTGGTGCAGATCACCTTCATCGGCAGCCATGCCACCGACCCGATGCTGGCCCGGCTGACCTCGGAACGCGGCGTCAGCGTCAACATCCTCGCCGGCGCCATCGAGGAGATCGGGACCAGGCCCTTCGGCAGCCTGATCGTCGCCCTGCCCGCCCAGCGACTGGAGGAATCGCGCCGCTTCCTGGAAGAACACGGGCTTCTGACCGAGGTGCTTGGCCATGTCGGCTAACCTGATCCCGATCCTGTGGCAGGCGACGCTGCAGACGCTCTACATGGTCGCCATGTCCACCCTGCTCGGCACGCTGATCGGCGGGCCGCTGGGCGTGTTCCTCGCCACCTCGCGCCGGGGCGAACTGCTCTCGGCGCCCTGGCTGAACACCGTCCTCGGGCTGATCGTGAACGCGGCGCGCTCGACCCCGTTCATCATCCTAGTGGTGGCGATCATCCCCTTCACGCGGCTGATCGCCGGCACCTCGATCGGCACCACCGCCGCCATCGTGCCGCTGACCATCGCCAGCGCCCCTTTCATCGCCCGCCTGATCGAGACCGCGATCCGCGAGGTCGATGCCGGCCTGATCGAGGCCGCCCGCGCCATGGGCGCGACGCCGGGCCAGATCGTCAGGAAGGTGCTGATCCCCGAGGCGATGCCCGGCATCATCCTGGGCCTGACGCTGGCCGTGGTCAGCCTGATCGGCTATTCCGCCATGGTCGGCGCCGTCGGCGGCGAAGGGCTGGGCGATCTCGGCATCCGCTACGGCTATCAGCGCTTCATGCCCGAGGTGATGCTGGCCGTCGTGGTGATCCTGATCGTGCTGGTGCAACTGGTGCAATCGGCCGGCGAATGGATCGCCGCCCGTTTCGACAAACGCGCGCCCCGCAACCGGGGCCGATAACCGGAAAGGACATCCTCCCATGCGCTCATTCCGCCTTGCCGCCCTGACCTCGGCGCTCGCCCTCTCTGCGACCCTGACCGCCGGCATGGCCGCGGCCGAGGAAATCAAGGTCGGCGTCTCGCCCGGCGAACATGGCGAGATCATGGAAGAGGTCGCCAAGGTGGCCGAATCCAAGGGCCTGACCATCGACATCGTCGAATTCACCGATTACGTGGTGCCGAACCAGGCACTGGCCGATGGCGACCTGCAGGCCAACAGCTTCCAGCACCAACCCTATCTGGACAACCAGATCAAGGATCGCGGCTTCGACCTGGTCAGCATCGCCAAGACCATCACCACGCCGATGGGCGTCTATTCGGAAAAGCTGAAATCGCTGGACGAGCTGCCCGATGGCGCCAAGGTCGCGATCCCGAACGACCCGACCAATGGCGGCCGCGCCCTGCTGATCCTGCAGGACAAGGGCGTCATCACGCTGGCCGACGGCACTGGCCTCACCCCCTCGGCGCTGGACGTGACCGGCAACCCGAAGAACCTGAAATTCCTCGAACTCGAGGCCGCGCAGCTGCCGCGCGCGCTGGCCGATGCCGACATCGCGGTAATCAACACCAATTACGCGCTGGATGCCGGCCTCAACCCGAACGAGGACGCGATCGCCATGGAAAAGGCCGACAGCCCCTATGCCAACGTCATCGTGGTGCGCAAGGGTGACGAGAACGCGCCCTGGGCCAAGGCGCTGGTCGAGGCCTATCACGACCCGGCGGTGAAGACCTTCATCGAAGAAAAATACCGCGGCGCCGTCATCCCCGCCTGGTGATCTTCACCGTTTCCCCAATACCCCGGGGGAGTCGCGGCACGCGACGGGGGCAGAGCCCCCACCCCCGCGCCACGGAACCAGCGCCCCGCCGATGCAGCGGGGCGTTTCTTCATTCCGGTCTCATGCTGCCGGTGCGGCGCAGCCGGTCGTGCCAGATCAGCGCCTCCTCGATCAGATGCGGCGTATGGCCGCCCCGCGCCAGCGCCCGGTCGTGGTAATCCGCCAGCGCATCGCGCCATTCCGGGGCCACGCAGTTCTGCAGCACCAGCCGCGCCCGCTCGCGCGGCGCCAGCCCGCGCAGATCCGCCAATCCCTGCTCGGTGACCAGGATATCCACGTCATGCTCGGTATGGTCGACATGGCTGACCATCGGCACCACCGAGGAAATCCGCCCGCCCTTGGCCATGGACTTGGTGACGAAAACCGACAGATAGGCGTTGCGCGCGAAATCGCCCGAACCGCCGATGCCGTTCATCATCTGCGTGCCCATGACATGGGTCGAGTTCACATTGCCGTAAAGGTCGAATTCCAGCGCCGTGTTGATGCAGATCAGCCCCAGCCGCCGCACCACCTCGGGATGGTTGGAAATCTCCTGCGGGCGCAGCACCAGCCGCGGTTTGAACTCATGGAACCGCGCCATCACCTCGCGGTATTTCGGCGCCGACAGCGTGATCGACGAGCCCGAGGCAAACACCATCTTGCCGGCATCCATCAGGTCGAAGGTCGAATCCTGCAGGACTTCGGAATACATGGTCAGGTCGTGGAACGGGCTGTCGATGAAACCGTGCAGCACCGCGTTGGCGATGGTGCCGATGCCGGCCTGCAAGGGGTGCAGATGGCTCGGCAACCGGGAATGCGCCACCTCGTGTTTCAGGAACTCGGTCAGGTGCCCGGCGATGGCGCGGGTATCCTCGTCCGGGTCCAGCACGGTCGCGGACGAATCGAGCTTGGTCGAGACCACGATGGCCGCGATGCGCTCGGGCGGCACCGGGATGAAGGGAAAGCCGACCCGGCTTTCCGGCGTCACCACCGGGATCGGCGTGCGGGTCGGGCGATAGGTCGGGATATAGATGTCGTGCAGCCCCTCCAACGCCTCGGGCTGACTCAGGTTGATCTCGACGATGACCTTTTCCGCCAGCAGCGCGAAGCTCGCCGAATTGCCGACCGAGGTGGTGGGGACGATGCCGCCGGTCTCGGTGATCGCCACCGCCTCGACGATGGCGATATCCACCGGCGGCAGCTGTCCGGTGCGCAGCTGCTCGACCGTCTCGGAAAGGTGCTGGTCGATATACATCACCTCGCCGGCATTGATGGCGCGGCGCAGCGCCGGGTCGGACATGAACGGGATGCGGCGCGACAGCACCCGCGCCTCGGCCAGGGTCTTGTCGAGATCGTTGCCGAGCGAGGCGCCGGTCATCAGCGTGACCTTCAGCGGGTGGGGCTTGGCACGCTCGGCCAGCGCCATCGGCACCGCCTTGGCCTCGCCGGCGCGGGTAAAGCCCGACATGCCCAGCACCATGCCGTCACGGATCAGGCAGGCGGCCTCTTCGGCGCTGACCACACGCTCGCGCAGGGCCGTGTGACGGATGCGGTGAAGGTAATCCTCGGTCATGGCAGCCTCCCTGATCTGGGCGGGATGATTAGGGCCTCTGCGCCGCAGTGACAAATCAACCCAGCCATGCACGCAAGGAAAGGCCGGCCCGAAGGCCGGCCCTGGCAAGATCGTTTCGCGAAGCGCTCAGCGGCGCCGGCCCACCGACCAGGCCCCGTCGCCCAGCAGCGCCAGCGCCAGCATGGTCACGGCCCAAAGCACCGGATATTCCCAGCCGCCGCCCGGGTTGCTGAAGGTGAAGCCCGCGCCGCCATGGCCGAACCAGGCCGCGCCCAGCAGCACGGCGGCCAGCGCCAGCGCCACCTGGCGGGTGAAGATGCCGGCGATCAGTGCCAGCCCGCCCAGGATCTCGGCCAGCATGGTCAGCGGGCCCAGGATGCCCGGCAGGCCGATGGACTGGAAATAGCCGGCGGTGCCCGAAGGCGTGAAGACCAGCAGCTTGATCAGGCCGTGGACCAGGAACCAGGTTCCAGTCGAGGCCCGCAGGATGAAGGCGGCGATATCGGCATTGCGCTCGGCCAGGGCCGGGGCGCTTTGGCTAAGGTCGGTCATGATGTGTTTCCTTGCAACTGTTCGCTTGTCCGTTACCCGACAGATAGTGCTTGGAGATTGTCGCGAAAATTGCCATATTCATGGAAATATTGTCGCCGATACGAGGATATAATGGACAGGATCGACGGCATCCGCGCCTTCGTCGCCGTGGTCGATGCCGGCTCGTTCACCCGGGCGGGCGAACGGCTGGGAATCTCGAACAAGCTGGTCAGCAAATATGTCGCGGCGCTGGAGGGGCAGCAGGGCGTCACGCTGCTGAACCGCACCACGCGCGCCCTGTCGCTGACCCCCTCGGGCGAGCGGTATCTGGTCGCGGCGCGCCGCGTGCTGGCGGCGGTCGAGGAACTGGACGCGCAGGCCCATGCCGAGGAGGGGGTGCTGACCGGGCGGCTGCGTATCTCGGCCCCCGTGGCCTTCGGCGAGATGTTCGCCACCACCCTGACCCGCGACTTCACCGCCAGCCATCCGGGGATCGAAATCGACCTGAACCTGACCGACCGCTATGTCGATCTGGCGGCCGAGGGCTTCGACCTGGCGTTGCGCATCGGCCAGTTGACCGATTCCAGCCTGATCGCCCGCCGCATCGGCCAGGCCGAGGCCTGGGCGGTGGCCAGTCCCGCCTATTTGGCCGCACATGCGCGCCCCGCCCGCCCCGAGGATCTGCGCGAGCATGTGAACATCCGCGACAGCAATACGCAGAATCCCGGCCGGGCGATCTTCCTGATCGAGGACAAGCCGGTCAGCATCGCCCTGCCCGGCCGCATCACCGTGAACAGCGCCCAGGCGGTGCGGCAACTGGTGCTGGAGGCCGAGGGCGTGGCGCTGATTCCCAGCTTCGTCGTGGCGCAGGACGTGGCCCAGGGCCGGCTGCAGCGGCTGCTGCCGGATTTCGCCCGGCCGCAACTGGACATCCAGGCGCTTTACCTGCCGCAGCCCTTCATGCCGCCATGGCTCTCGGCCTATCTGGACCACCTGCGGACGCGGCTTACGCCGTTGCTGAAAGCACCGCGCCCGGATTCATGATGCCCAGCGGATCCAGCGTGGCCTTGATCGCCCGCATCGCCCTGAGCCGCGCCGGATCGGCCCAGCGTTCCAGATCGCCGACCTTCAGCCGCCCGATCCCGTGCTCGGCCGAGAAGGAGCCGCCGCGATCCACCACCATCTGATGCACCAGATGCGACAGCGCCTTGCGCCGGTCGTCGTAATCCGCGCGATGGCGGCCCGATGCCGGGAACAGGTTGTAATGCAGGTTGCCGTCGCCCAGATGCCCGAAGCAGTTGATGCGCAGCCCCTCGCCCGCAAGCCGCGCGCCGGCGTCGCGGATGAAGCCGGCGATTTCCGACAATGGCAGGCTGATGTCATGGCTGGCGACGGCGCCGATGCGGCGGTTCGCCTCGGGGATATGCTCGCGCAGGTGCCAGAAACCCGCCGCCTGCGCCCCCGATTGCGCGATCACCCCGTCGGTGACCAGGCCGCGCTCCAGGGCGTCGGTCAGCAACCCCTCCAGCGCCGCCTCGGGGGCCAGCCCCTCGGGCAGGCCGACCTCGATCAGCACCGACCATTCCGCGCCGGGCAAGGGCTGGCGGATCTCGGGCAGCACCTCGGCCAGGAAGGCCAGGCCCTGGCCGCCGATCAGCTCGAAGGCGGTGACGCCGCCGGCCATGCGCCCCTCGGCCAGCGACAGCAGCGTCAGCGCCGCCTCGGGCGAGGGCACCTGCAGCATGGCGGTGCCGATCCCCGGCGGCGGCACCACCAGCTTGAGGCTGGCGGCGGTGACGATGCCCAGCGTGCCCTCGGCCCCGACCAGCAGATCGCGGATGTCGTAGCCGGTATTGTCCTTGCGCAGCCGCTTCAGGTCGTGGACGATCGAGCCGTCGGGCAGCACCGCCTCGATCCCCAGGCACAGCGCCCGCGCCGTGCCATAGCGCAGCGCGGTGACGCCGCCGGCATTGGTCGCAAGGCAACCGCCGATGGCCGCGGTGCCCTGGCTGGCCAGCGACAGCGGGAACAGCCGGCCCGCCGCTTCGGCGGCGTCGCGCACCGCCTGCAGGGTCATGCCGGCCTCGGCCACCAGCACGTTTTCCTCGGGAAAGACGGCCCGCAGCGCGGTCATGCGTTCCAGCGACAGGATCAGCGGCGCCGGCCCATCCGGCATGACCTGCCCCGAGACCAGGCCGGTGCCGCCGCCGCGCGGGACGATGCCGACCCGCGCTTCGGCGCAGGCGCGGACCACGGCGGCGACCTCATCCGTGCCACGCGGCGCGGCGATCAGCCCGGCGCGGCCGAAATAGCGGCCGCGCGGTTCCTCCAGATAGGCGGGCGTCACCTCGCGCAACACGCCAGCGGGCAGGCGCGCGGCCAGCGCGTCATCGGCGGGGTTCAGCATCAGCGCACCTCGGTCTTGCCGCGTCGGTCGTGGCGCAGGTTGGAATAAAGCACATGGTTGCGCCAGCGGCCGTTGATCTGCAGATAGCTTTGCGCCACGCCCTCATACTTGAAGCCCGAACGCTCCAGCACCCCGCGCGAGGGGGTGTTCTCGGGCAGGCAGGCGGCCTCGATCCGGCTCAGGTCCATCTCGGTGAAGGCGTGCTGCACCAGCGCGCCGATGGCCTCGCGCATATAGCCCTGCCGGGCGAAGGGCTGGCCGATCCAGTAGCCGATGGTCGCCGATTGCGCCGGGCCGCGGCGGATGTTGTCCAACGTGATCGCCCCCAGCAGCATGCCGTCGCGCCGGATCAGGAACAGGGGCAGCGCCGTGCCGTTGCGGCTGGCGCGCTGCGCCCAATAGACCCGGTTGGTGAAGCTGCGCTTGGACAGGTGGTCGGTGGCCCAGACCGGCTCCCACGGGGTCAGGAAGGCGCGGCTTTCGACCCGCAACGCCACCCATGGCCCGAAATCCGCATGCGCCGGCAGGCGCAGCACCATCCGCTCGGTTTCCAGACGCGGCGGACGGCGGCGCGAGAACATCAGGCGGCAAGCCTTTCGGCCAGCACCTCGCGCGAGGGGGCGCCCTCGACCGGCCCGTAAAGCGCCAGCGCCGGACGGGCATGGGCGATCAGCTGCTCGGCATGGGCGCGGATGTCGGCCACGGTCACCGCGTCGATGCGCAGGGCCACCTCGGCCGGGTCGGGCACCCGGCCCCAGATCGCCAGCGACCGCGCCATGCGCTCGGCCTGGCCGGTCGGGCTTTCCAGCCCCATCAGCAGCCCGGCCTTGAGCTGCGCCCGGGCGCGGGCCACCTCGGCCTCGCTCATGTCCTCGGCCGAGCGCTTCAGCTCGTCCACGGTCAGCGTCGCCAGATCCGCGATCTGCTCGCCCGAGGTGCCGGCATAGATCGTCACCATGCCGGTATCGTCATGGAAACCCGACTGCGCGAAGATCGAATAGCACAGGCCCTTTTCCTCGCGCAGCTTCTGGAACAGGCGCGAGGACATGCCGCCCCCCAGCGCCGAGGTCCAGATCTGCGCGGCATAGAAATCCGGCGCCTGATAGCCCGGCCCCTCGAAGGCCAGCGCGAAATGCGCCTGCTCCAGCCCCTTGACGCGGCGCGCCTCGGCGCCCTGCCAGCGGGCGGGCTCGCGCGTGGTCAGGGCGCGGGCCGGCAGATGGCCGAAGATCGCCTCGACCTGGCGCAGGATGCGGTCGTGATCGACCGCACCGGCGGCGGCGACGATCATCCGCTCGGGTCCGTAATGCTCACCGATGAAGCCCGACAGGTCGGCACGGTCGAAGCGGCTGACCCGCTCGGCCGGGCCCAGGATGGTGCGGCCCATGGGCTGGTTCGGATAGGCGGCCTCTTGCAGCCAGTCGAAGATCACGTCGTCGGGCGTGTCCAGTGCCTGGCCGATCTCCTGCAGGATGACGCCGCGCTCGACCTCGATCTCGCGCTGGTCGAAGACCGGGTTCATCACGATGTCCGAGATGACGTCCAGCGCCAGCTCGACATCCCCCGCCAGCACCCGCGCGTAATAGGAGGTCACGTCGCGCGAGGTATAGGCGTTGATATAGCCGCCCACATTCTCGATCGACTCGACGATCTCCAGCGCGCTGCGCCGGGCGGTGCCCTTGAAGGCCATGTGTTCCAGGAAATGGGCGATGCCGTTCTGCTCGGCGCGCTCGTCGCGGCAGCCGGCATTGACCCAGATGCCGATGGCGGCGGAATGCAGGCCGGGCATGTCGCGGCTGACGACGCGCAGGCCGTTCGGCAAGGTGCTGATGCGGATCTGGTTCAAGCTGTTCTCCGTTCAAGGATCAGCGATTTAATGGCCTCGGCGTCGTTTGCAATACGGGTGATGCGCTCGTCCCGGTCGAAAAGATCGGCCATATGCGGCGGCAGAGGCGGGCGGATGCCCACGGCGGCCTCGACCGCATCGGGGAATTTCGCCGGATGCGCGGTCGACAGCGAGATCATCGGCACGCCCGGCCGCAGATGCTCGCGCGCCACCTTCACGGCGACGGCGGTATGCGGGCAGATCACCTCGCCCGTCTCCGCGCGGATGGTGGCGATCATCGCGGTGGTTTCCTCCTCGGAAACGCGGCCCGAGACATAGGTTTCACGCAGCGCCTGCAGCGCCCCCTGGCTGATGGCGAAACCGCCGGATTTCAGTTCCTCCATCAGCGCCGCCACGGCATTGCCGTCATGGCCATAGGCCAGCCACAACGCCCGCTCGAAGTTCGAGCTGACCTGGATGTCCATCGAGGGGCTGATCGAGGGCGCGACCGTGCCCACCCGGTATTCGCCGCCGGTCAGCGCCCGGTGCAGGATGTCGTTCTGGTTGGTGGCGACCACCAGCCGGCCGATGGGCAGGCCCATGGCCTTGGCGATGGAACCGGCGAAGACATCGCCGAAATTGCCGGTCGGCACGGTGAAATCCACCGCGCGGCCCGGCGCGCCCAGGCTGACGGCGGCGGTGAAGTAATAGACGATCTGCGCCAGCACCCGCGCCCAGTTGATCGAGTTCACGCCGGCAAGCCCGACCGCGTCGCGGAAACCGTGGTCGTTGAACAGATCCTTGAGCCGCGCCTGGCAATCGTCGAAGGTGCCGTCGACGGCCAGCGCATGGACATTGGCCTCGGAGGGCGTGGACATCTGCCGGCGCTGCACCTCGCTGACCCGGCCATGCGGATACATGATGAACACGTCGACATTGGGCAGGCCCCGGAACGCCTCGATGGCGGCCGAGCCGGTATCGCCCGAGGTGGCGCCCAGGATCGTGACCCGCTGCCCCGAACGCGCCAGCGCCAGCTGGAACAGCTGGCCGATCAGCTGCATGGCGAAGTCCTTGAAGGCCAGCGTCGGGCCGTGGAACAGCTCGAGCAGGTGATGGCCGGGGGCAAGCTGGACCAGCGGGGCGCGGGCGACATGGTCGAAGCCCTGATAGGCGCGGGCGATGGCGCCGCGCAGCTCGGCATCGCTGAAGCATTCGCCGACGAAGGGACTGGCGACGCGGCGCGCGACCTCCTCATAGGGCAGGCCCTCGAAGCGGGCGATCTCCTCGGCCGAGAACATCGGGATCGCCTCGGGCAGATACAGCCCGCCGTCGCGCGCCAAGCCGGCCATCATCGCCTGTTCGAAGTCCAGGACCGGAGCCCGCCCCCGAGTCGAAACGTAACGCATTGCGTCCCCCTAGAATTGCCGCTGCCTGATACGCCAGATCAGCGCCACTGTCATCCCTGCCCAGACCGCCGCGATCATGAACCATTGCACGGCATAGCTCAGGTGGTTGTTCGGGATGCCCTCGACCGCGACCGGGATCGGCTGCACCCCCTGGGCATCGCCGCGCACCTCGGCCGCGACCACCAGGATCGGCTCGGTTCCCAGCGCCTTGGCCATGGCCGGCACGTCGCGGGCGAACCAGACATTCTCGGTCAGGTTGGGCTCGGGCGTGGCGCTGCCCTTTTCGTCGGGCCAGTGCAGGTTGCCCGCCACGTCCAGCCGCGTGGCCGGGCGCGGGTCGCGCTTGTGGTCCTGATCGACGAAACCGCGATCCAGCAGGATCCGGCGCCCGTCATCGGTGACGAAGCCCGAGACGACCTGATAGCCGCCGCCCGACTCGCGCGTGCCGGAGAGCACGTCGATCTCCTCGCCCGTGGTCTGGCCCGAGACCAGCACCGGCTGGTATTTCATCGACGGGTCCACCGCCGCCGGCAGGGGCACCGGTGCGCCCGCGATGCGGCTTTGGATCTGGGCGATCATGCCCTCTTTCCAGTCCAGCCGCTTGAGCTGCCAGAGCCCGAGCGAGATCAGGACGGCGCAGCCCAGCACGCCGACGATCAGCGGAAACAGGTATCGGCGCATGGCGGGCCTCCAAAGCAAACGGCGCGGGAACTGCCGTCCCGCGCCGCGCAAATGTCAGTCGGGATCAGCGGCCCCAGATATAGATCACGACGAAGAGGAACAGCCAGACCACATCGACGAAGTGCCAGTACCAGGCGGCGGCCTCGAAGCCGACATGCTGCTGCTGGGTCATCTGGCCGCGCAGCAGGCGGATCAGGCAGACGAACAGGAAGATCGTGCCGATGATGACATGCGCGCCGTGGAAGCCGGTGGCCATGTAGAAGGCGCCGGCATAGACCGTATCGGCCAGGCCGAAGGCGGCGTGGCTGTATTCATAGGCCTGCAGCCCAGTGAAGCAGATGCCCAGGATCACCGCGACGATCAGGCCGTTGATCGTGGTCTTGCGGTCGCCGTCATGCACGAAGGCGTGGTGGGCCCAGGTCACCGCGACCCCCGAAAGCAGCAGGATCAGCGTGTTGATCAGCGGCAGGTGCCAGGGGTCGAAGGTGACGATGCCTTCCGGCGGCCAGACGCCATCCTTGATCGGGCTGTCCGGCCCCATCGGATACATGGCGTTCTTGATGAAGGCCCAGAACCAGGCGACGAAGAACATCACCTCGGACATGATGAACAGGATGAAGCCGTATTGCAGGCCGATGCGCACCACCGGGGTGTGTTCGCCCGACTCGCCCTCGCGCACCACGTCCGCCCACCAGCCGAACATGACATAGAGCACGCCCACCAGACCGATCAGGAACAGCCAGGGGCCGCCGCCCTTCATCCACATCACGGCGCCGGTCAGCATCACGAAGGCGCCGATCGCACCGAAGAGCGGCCAGATCGATGGCGGCAGAATCTGATAGTCGTGGTTCTTTACATGGGCCATGGCTGCATTTTTCCGGCTGTTGCTGGTTCTTGTTGCTCAGTTTACGGTCGGGTCCGGCGTCGCGTCCAGCGCCGCCTGTTTCGGCGCCGGCGGATCGGTCCGGTGGAAGGTATAGGACAGGGTGATGTCGCGGATGCGACCGGCATCGCGATCGTTCACCAGATCGGCATCGACGAAGAAACTGACCGGCATCTCGATCCGCTCACCCGGGGCAAGCGTCTGCTCGGTAAAGCAGAAGCATTCGATCTTGTTGAAGAAATAGCCGGCCGCGTCGGGCGCGACGTTGTAGCTGGCGGTGCCGGTGATCGGCTCGTCGGTATTGTTGATCGCCTCGTAGAAGGCGATGGCGTTCTCGCCGATGCGCAGTTCCATCTCGCGCTGCAAGGGCCGGAAGGTCCAGCCCAGGTCGCTGTCCACATTGGCATCGAAGCGCACGCGGATCTTTTCGTCCAGCACGGTGTCCGAGGCGGACTCGGCCACGTTGGTGGTGCCGGCAAAGCCGGTCACCCGGCAGAACCAGGAATAGAACGGCACCGCCGCCCAGCTCAGCGCACCCATCAGCACCACGATGCCGGCCAGCATGCCGACGGTACGCCCGTTCGATCTGGTGGGCTTGGCGGTCATCGGCCTGCCTCCTCTGCGCCGCCCTGCACGGCCGCCGGGGTGCCCGGCGCCGCGACAGGCGCGGGATTGCGCGCCGGCGGGTTCGGATCCGCAGGCAGCATGGACGGGCGCGGGCGGTGGTCATAGCCCTGCATCATGTCGCCCTGGGTGATCTTGACCACCGAAAGCCCGAAGACCAGCGCCACGAACCCCAGCAGCACGACCAGAAGGCCGATGTTGCGGCTGCGCCGGCGCTTGTGCAATTCATGCTCGACCTGAGGCAGCATCACCATCCCCCCACCCAATGCTGGATCAGCAGCGCCAGGAAATGCAGGAAGGTGTAATAGAGCGACAGGCGGAAATAGCGCTTCTCGACCTTGTAGCCATCGGCCTGGGCCTGCTCCTCGCTGCGGCGCAGGATACGCCAGCCGCCGGCAATGAACATCACGTTCAACACCACCGAGACCGCCATGTAAAGCGGGCCGCCGACCGAGGTGAGGCCCAGCCAGATCGCGAAGGGCGCCAGCACCAGCGTATAGGCGAAGATGTGGCGGCGCGTCACCTTGCGGCCGTGGGTCACGGTCAGCATCGGCACGCCGGCCTTGGAGTAATCATCCTTCATGAACAGCGCCAGCGCCCAGAAATGCGGCGGCGTCCAGAAGAAGATCAGTGCGAACATCAGCAGCGATTCCAGGCTGATGCCGCCGGTGGCGCAGGCCCAGCCGATCATCGGCGGGAAAGCCCCGGCCGCGCCGCCGATGACGATGTTCTGCGGCGTCGAGCGCTTCAGCCAGATCGTGTAGACCACGGCATAGAAGAAGATGGTGAAGGCCAGGAACCCGGCCGCGAACCAGTTCGCCGCCAGCCCCAGCATCATCACCGACAGGCCGGACAGCGCGATGCCGACCGCCAGCGCCTCGTCCGAGGTGACGCGGCCCGAAGGCACGGGCCGGCCGGCGGTGCGCTTCATCACCGCGTCGATATCGGCGTCATACCACATGTTGAGGGCGCCCGACGCCCCGCCCCCCAACGCGATGAACAGCACCGCGCAGAAGGCGACGAAAGGGTTGACCGGCTGCGGCGCGATCCACAGCCCGACAAAGGCCGTGAACACCACCAGGGACATGACGCGCGGCTTCAGCAGCGCGACATAGTCGCCGAAGCCCGCCTCTGCGGGCCCCTCATATGCGTTGATCTCGGCCACGGCCCGACCTTATTCCGCCAAGGCCAGCTGGACGGGCTTGGCCGGCAGGTAATCCGAGGCATCGGCAGCGAATTCTTCCTTCGCACCGGCCAGCCAGGCATCGTATTTTTCCTGGCTGACGGCTTTGACGACGATGGGCATATAGGCGTGGTTGATGCCGCAAAGTTCCGAGCACTGGCCGAAATACACGCCTTCCTGATCGACCGAGAACCACAGTTGCGCGATGCGGCCCGGCACGGCGTCCTGCTTCACGGCAAAGGCCGGGACGGTCCAGCTGTGGATCACGTCGGTGGCGGTGACCTGCACCAGCACCTTCTTGCCGACCGGCACCACGACCGGGTTGTCGGCGGCGAGCAGGTATTCGTCCTCGGAGTAACCGGCATCCGCCAGCGCGTCCTTTTCCAGCATCAGCGCATCGAAGGCGACGCCGTCATTGGGATATTCATAGGACCAGTACCACTGATGGCCGATGGCCTTGATCACCAGGTCCGGGTCGTTCGGCATTTCCTGGCTGCGGAACAGGATCGGCAGCGAGAAGGCGCCGATGGCCACCAGGATCAGCACCGGCACCAGGGTCCAGATCACCTCGATCGGGGTGTTGTGGGTGAAGCGGGCCGGCACCGGATTCGCTCGGCGGTTGTAGCGGACGATGCAGATCAGCAGCAGAAGGCAGACGAAGATCGTCACGGCCGTGATGATGTAGAGCACGAAATGATCCAGCCATTGCTGATCATGCGCCAGCGGGCTCGAGGCCGGCTGGAAACCCATCCCACCATTATGCGGCTTACCGATCACCGGCAGCTCGCCCAGCACGTCCTGCGCCATGGCCGGAATGGCCGCCATCGCTGCAAGTCCAAGGCCAGTTACCGCCGCCAGTCCGCGGCGCATCGTCGCAATTGCCATCATCCCATCCCGTTGCCTATCATGCCGCCGGCAGGCCATGACTCCTCGGACCGCCGGCAATCGGTCCTGCACCAGAACCATATCTTACCCCGCCGGGCAAGCCTATAGGTATCGACTTGCTACCAAAAAACCCCTAGGCGAGGCATCCAGCAAGGATGGGCCCCATGACAGACGCTGCGTTTTCCCCCTTTGAAACCCATCTCGATCAGGGCCGCGCGCTGCGCATCCTGCAATCGGCGCTTGGCGGTGCGGATGATGGCGAGCTGTTCCTGGAACGCTCGCGCTCCGAGGCGCTGGTCTTCGACGACGGCCGGCTGCGCACCGCCAGCTACGATGCCGAGCAGGGCTTCGGCCTGCGCGCCGTGCGGGGCGACGTGACCGGCTATGCCCATTCGACCGAGATCGACGAGGCGTCGCTGAACAAGGCCGCCGAGACGGTGCGGCTGGCGGTCGGCGATGGCGGCGGCACGCTGGCCCTGCCCCCCGGGGGCGAGATCCGGCGGCTCTACGCGCCCGTGGACCCGGCCGAATCCGTGCCCTTCGCCGCCCGCGTCGCCTTGCTGCGCGAGATCGACGCCTTCGCGCGCGGGCTCGACCCGCGGGTGGTGCAGGTCTCTGCCAGCATCGCCACCTCGGTGCAGGAGGTGGCGATCCTGCGCCCCGAGGGCGGGCTTGCCACCGACATCCGGCCGATGGCGCGGCTGAACGTCTCGGTGATCGTGGAATCCAACGCCCGCCGCGAATCGGGCACCGCCGGCGGCGGCGGCCGCATCGCGCTCGACGGGCTGGTCGCGGCCGAACACTGGCAAGGCCTGGTGCGCGAGGCGCTGCGCATCGCGCTGGTCAACCTGCGCTCGGTCCCCGCCCCCGCCGGGGTGATGGACGTGGTGCTGGGCCCCGGCTGGCCCGGCATCCTGCTGCACGAGGCCGTGGGCCACGGGCTGGAAGGCGATTTCAACCGCAAGGGCCATTCCGCCTTTGCCGGCCTGATGGGCCAGCGCGTCGCCGCTCCGGGCGTGACCGTGGTCGATGACGGCACCATCCCGGACCGGCGCGGCTCGATCTCGGTCGATGACGAGGGCACGGCGCCCGGCCGCAACGTGCTGATCGAGGACGGGATCCTGACCGGCTACATGCAGGACCGCCAGAACGCCCGGCTGATGGGGGTCGAAGCGACCGGCAACGGCCGGCGGCAAAGCTATGCCCATGCGCCGATGCCGCGCATGACCAACACCTTCATGCTGGCCGGCGCCGAGGATCCCGCCTCGATCCTCGCCGGGCTCGAGGACGGGATCTATGCCGTGGGTTTCGGCGGCGGCCAGGTGGACATCACCAACGGCAAGTTCGTGTTTTCCTGCACCGAGGCCTACCGGGTCAGGAACGGCCAGGTCGGCGATCCGATCCGCGGCGCCACGCTGATCGGCGACGGCGCCACGGCGCTGCAGCAGATCCGCGCCATCGGCAACGATCTGTCGCTGGATCCGGGAATCGGCAATTGCGGCAAGCAGGGGCAATGGGTCCCGGTCGGAGTCGGCCTGCCCACGCTGCGCATCGGCGGGCTGACCATCGGCGGTTCCGCGGCATGATTTCATGTTATATCAATATAGTGCAGGAATCTTTTCGCGGCTAACCCATTCTTAACCATTGCCATGCCATGACTCGGCCTGCGGATGAGGCAAAGGCACGGGATCATGGCAGGACCGCTTTCTTTCGACCCCCACCACACCCCACTCACCCCGAAGGGGGACGGGCTTGCCGCCCTGCGCCTCATCCGCTCTCGCAAGGTCGGGCCGGCGACCTTCCATAGGCTGCTGGCCGAACATGGCAGCGCCGAGGCAGCGCTGGACGCCTTGCCGGAAATCGCCCGTGCCGCAGGGATCGCGGGTTACGCCCCCTGCCCCGCCGCACTGGCCGAGGCCGAGCTTGCGGCCGGTCATCGGGCCGGCGCCCGGCTGCTCGGCTGGAACGACCCCGACTATCCGGCGCTGCTGCGCATGGTGGCCGAAGCGCCGCCGGTGCTCTGGGTGCGCGGCAGGCTTGCGGTTCTGGACAGGCTGCCGGTGGCGGTCATCGGGGCGCGCAATGCCTCGTCGCTGGGGCTGCGCATGGCGCGCGGCATGGCCTCGGGGCTGGCGCAGGAAGGTGCCGCCGTCATCGCCGGTCTGGCCCGCGGCATCGACACCATCGCGCATGAAGCGGCGCTGAGCACCGGCACCATCGCGGTCATGGCCGGCGGCATCGACATGATCTATCCCAGCGAAAATGCAGCCCTTGCGGAATCGATCTGCGAGACCGGGCTGCTGGTCACCGAACAGCCCCCGGGAACCGAACCGGTCGCCCGGCATTTCCCGGCCCGCAACCGCATCATCTCGGGCCTGTCGCGGGCCGTGGTGGTGGTCGAGGCCGCGCATCGCTCGGGCAGCCTGATCACCGCGCGCTGCGCGCTCGACCAGGGGCGCGAGGTCATGGCGGTACCCGGCCATCCGATGGATGCGCGGGCGGGCGGCTGCAACGCGCTGATCCGCGACGGCGCGCTTCTGGTGCGCAATTCCGCCGATGTGCTCGCCGCCTTGCAGGCGAACGCCACCGCAGTCGAAGCCGCACGCCCGGCGACGGAACCCGTCCCCGAACGCAAGGCTCGGGTCATGCAGCCTGCCGCCGTGGCCAGCCGTCTGGCGGCGTTGGGGCATCGTCCGGCCTCCCCCCCCGCCACGCTGCCCTCGCAAGGCGGGCCGGTGGCGCTCGAGGCGCGGATCCTCGCCCGCTTGGGTCCGAGCCCGACCGAGGAAAACCTGCTGATCCGCGACCTGGGGGTTCCCGCCGCCGTCATCGCCCCGGCCCTGCTGGCGCTGGAGCTGGCGGGACGCGTGCAACGCCTGGCTGGCGGGAAACTGGCGCTGCTCGGCGCCTGAACCGGCCGCGTGGCGGATATCGGCCTGATCCGGCCATCACGGTCCGGTCACGCGGTTGTTGGGGAACCCCGGCCTTCGGCTTCGGGTTTGGCCGCAACAACGCGACCATCGGAAGAGGACCGTCATGCGCCGCATTTACAACACAACAACCGCGATCGTGGCCTGTCTGTCGCTGATCGCCCCGCAGCTTGCGGTGGCGCAAGAACAGCAGGGCGAGAGCGGCGGCGAACAGCAGATCCTGCCCCGCCCCAAGCAGGATGCCGAGGCACCCGTCCGGCAGGGCGGGAAACCGGAGCCCAAGGCGGCCGAGCAGCTGGAACGCCCGGCCGAACAGCCGCAGCGCCGGCAAGGCCAGGCCCAGGAGCAATCCCAGCCGGAGCAGGCCCAGCCGGAGCAGGCCCAGCCAGAGCAGGCCCAGCCGGAGCAGGCTCAGCCGGAACGGGCCCAGCAGGACCAGGTTCAGGAAACCGCTCCGCAAGCGCAGCCCGAACAGCCTGCAGGCACCGCCGCGCCGGGCGCGGGCGAAGACCAGCCGCGTCGGCGGCAGGCCGCACCCGAACCGCAGCCCGAGCCGAAGCCCGAGGCCCAAGCCCGGCAGCAGGAACAGGCCCAGCCCGAGCCGGCACAACCTGAACAGGCCGAGCCCGAGATCGCGCCCGCGGCCGAGCCGCAAGCCGGCGATCAGCCTGGCGGCGAGACGCCCCGCCGAGCCCAGCAGCAAGGCGAGGCGCCCGTGCCCAAACCCGAGGTGACCCAGGCGCAGGAACCGCAAGCCAAACCTCCGGTCGTCCAGGCCGAAACGCCGAAGGACGAGCCCCGGGACGCCGCCGAAGCGGGCGCGCGCCGGGACAAGGCCCAAGATAAAGCCCAGGACGACGCGCGGGGTGGCGCGCAGGGCGAGGCACAGAAGCAGCCCGAACCCAAGCCCGATACGCCCGCGGCGGCAACGGAATCGGAACCTGCGCCGGACCAGAAGCCGCGCCAGGACGATCCCGCGGTGCAGGCCCGGCAGCCCGCAGGAGAAAGCGGCGCGAATCCGGATGCGGAAGAACTGAAGAAGGCGCTGGAAGCCAAGACCGGCGGCGACGCCCGGCCGGAACCCGGCCAGCCGCAGCCGGGCGAGGATCGCGACGCGACGCAGGCCCAGACCCGCGACCGGGCGCCCGACCCGCAGAAGCCGCCGCAGCGCGCGGACGGCGCGGACGGCAAGGCGCCCGATGCCGAGGAACTCGGCCGTCGCCTGCAGGAACGTCAGCAGCAAGAGCAGGGCGGCCAGCAGGACCAAACCCAGCAGGCCCAGCAACCGCCGGTGGCCCAGCCGGGTGAGCCGCAGCCCGGCGAGCGCGAGGAGGTCCAGGCCCCCGAAGCCCGGGTCAAGCCCAACGAGGTCGCCAAACGCGCCGCCGAGCAGCAGTCCCCCGCCGATGCCGCCGCCCTCGCCGCCCAGGCCAACGGGGACGAGGCCGAAGGGCAGGTGGACGAGGTGCAGATCACCCAGGAAAACGCCCGCCGCTCGGACGAGGATTTCGAGACCGCGATCATGCAGGGATTGCAGCAGCGCAGCCAGCAGGATGAGCAGCAGCAGGCGCGCGACGACGACGATGACGACAACCTGAAGGACATCGGCAAGCTGCTGCTCGCCGGCGCGGCCGGGTTCGCCGTGGGCAAGATGCTGTCCAACGACCGGCAGGTAGCGCTGAATACCGGCGACCGGGTGGTCGTGACCCTTCCCGATGGCAGCCAGCAGGTGATCAGGGACGACAATGCCCTGCTCTACCGCCCCGGCTCGAACGTGCGCACCGAGAACTTCGAGGACGGCTCGACCCGCACCACGGTCCTGCGCGAGGATGGCAGCCGCGTGGTCACCATCCGCGACGCCAACATGAACATCCTGCGCCGCACGCTGGTGCGCGCCGATGGCACCGAGATGCGGCTGCTCGACAATACCGAGGTGCAGCCGGTCGAGATCTCGACCCTGCCCGCCCCGCCGCCGGTGGTGCTGAACCGCGGCCCGCTGGACGAGGCCGCGCTGCGCGAGGCGCTGCGCCGCGAGGCGGCCGTGGACCGGCGCTTTACCCTGGGGCAGATCCGCAACATCCCCGAGGTCCGGGCCCTGGTCGCGCCGGTGAACGTGCCCGAGATCACCTTCGACACCGGCTCATCGGCGATCACCCCGGACCAGGCGCAGCAGCTTGCCACGCTGGGCAAGGTGATTCGCGACAGCATCGACCAGAACCCGCGCGAGATCTACATGATCGAGGGTTACACCGACGCGGTCGGCTCGGACGCGGCGAACCTGGCGCTGTCGGACCGCCGGGCGGAATCGGTGGCGCTGGCGCTGACCGAATATTTCGACGTGCCGCCCGAGAACATGGTGGTGCAGGGCTATGGCGAGCAGTTCCTGCTGGTGCCGAGCGAGGGCGCCGAGCGCGAGAATCGCCGCGTCGCGGTGCGCCGGATCACCGACCTGCTGGAACAGGCACAGAACTGAGGAAAAAGCGTAGCCGCGGCCCCAAGGCGCCGCGGCTGCCCGATGTTTCGGCGGCGGGCGTGGGAAATCCCGCACCCGCCTTGGTTTGCAAAACCGCGCGCCTGCCGCCATCGCCCGCGCGGTCAGGGCCGCCGCGGGGCGGTCGACGGAAGCTCAACCCAGCGAATAGCCGGTGCCGCGCACGGTGCGAACCGGGTTGTCGCCGCCATGCGTCATCAGCGCCTTGCGCAACCGGCCGACATGCACGTCGATGGTGCGGGTGTCGACATAGATGTCGCGGCCCCAGACCCGGTCCAGAAGCTGCTCGCGCGTCCAGACCCGGCCGGGCTTCTCCATCAGCGTCGAAAGCAGCCGGAACTCGGTCGGGCCCAGGTGCAGCGGCTGGCCGGCACGGAAGACCCGGTGCTCGGCCGCGTCCAGGATGATGTCGCCGAAGCTCAGCCGCTCGCCCATCGAGGCCGGGCGGGTGCGGCGCAACTGGGTGCGCAGCCGCGCCATCAGCTCGACCACGGAATAGGGCTTGACCACGTAATCGTCGGCGCCGGTTTCCAGCCCGCGCACCCGGTCCACTTCTTCCGAGCGGGCCGAAAGCATGATGATCGGGATCTGCCGGGTCGAAGGGTCGGCCTTGACCCGCCGGCAGATCTCGATGCCCGAGACATTGGGCAGCATCCAGTCGAGAACGATCAGGTCGGGCTGCTCCTCGGCCACCAGCAACATGGCCTCGTCGCCGTTCTCGGCCATGACCACCTGGAAGCCTTCGGATTCGAGGTTGTATTTCAGAACCTCGCGCTGCGCGCCCTCATCCTCGACCACCAGAACACAGGGTTGCGACTGCGCCATGGATCAGGCCCCCTCCAGACGCGGCACGCTTTCGCCCTTGGGGCGCGGATCGTCGGGCAGCTCGCCGGTGGCGATGTAGATGACCTGCTCGGCGATGCCGGTGGCGTGGTCGCCCATGCGCTCGATGTTCTTGGCGATGAAATGCAGATGCATGCAGGCGGTGATGTTGCGCGGATCCTCCATCATGTAGGTCAGGAACTCGCGAAACAGCGCATTGTACATCTGGTCCACTTCCAGGTCGCGCTTGCGCACGTCGCCGGCCAGCGCCGCATCGCGCTGGATATAGCTGTCCAGCGCGTCCTTCATCATCGCCTCGACCGTGGTGGACATGCGCCGCAGCGCCATGCCGGCACCCTCGATGGCGGGCATGTCGGCCAGCACGTTGCTGCGCTTGGCGATGTTCTTGGCGTAATCCCCCACCCGCTCGAGGATATGCGAGATCTTGATCACCGACAGCACCATGCGCAGATCGGTGGCGCGCGGGGCACGCAGCGCGATCAGCCGCGCCGCTTCCTCGTTGATCTGCATCTCCAGCTCGTCGATGGCCTTGTCGCGGCGCCGGACCTCCTCGGCCAGTTCGTCGTCGCGGGTTTCCAGCGCAATGGCGGCGTCGTGGATGGCGGTTTCGACCATGCCGCCCATCTTGACCACCAGCGCCTGGACGGTTTCCAGGTCGCGGTCGAAGGCCGAGAGGATATGGCGTTCGTTGTTCATGTCAGATCCCTTTCCGGCCTAGCCGATACGGCCCGAGATGTAGCTTTCGGTGCGCGGGTCGCGCGGATTGGTGAAGATGTCGTCGGTGCTGCCGTATTCCACCAGGTTGCCAAGATGGAAGAAGGCGGTCTTCTGGCTGACGCGCGCGGCCTGCTGCATCGAATGGGTGACGATCACCACCGAGAATTCGGCGCGCAGCTGGTCGATCAGCTCCTCGACCTGGCTGGTGGCGATCGGGTCCAGCGCCGAGCAGGGCTCGTCCATCAGCAACACCTCGGGCTGGGTCGCCACGGCGCGCGCGATGCAAAGCCGCTGCTGCTGGCCGCCCGACAGGCCGGTGCCGGGCTCTTGCAGCCGGTCCTTGACCTCGTTCCACAGCGCGGCGCCGCGCAGCGATTTCTCGACGATCTCGTCCAGCTCGGCGCGGTGGCGCGCGAGGCCATGGATGCGGGGGCCGTAGGCCACGTTGTCATAGATCGTCTTCGGGAACGGGTTCGGCTTCTGGAACACCATGCCGACGCGGGCCCGCAATTGCACCGGATCCACCCGCCTGTCGTAGATGTCCTCGCCGTCCAGGGTGATCCGCCCCTCGACGCGGCTGATGTCGATGGTGTCGTTCATGCGGTTCAGGCAGCGCAGGAAAGTCGACTTGCCGCAACCCGAGGGGCCGATGAAGGCCGTCACGGTCTTGTCCAGCAGATCGACGTTCACGTCCTTGATCGCATGCTTGTCGCCATACCAGACCTGCACGTCCCGGGCCGAGATCTTGATTTCCGTCTGGTCCACAGCGCGCTCCAGCAAACTCATGTCGTTCATATCGGGTCTCCTTTCCGGGATTACCACCGGCGCTCGAACTTGCGACGCAGGAAGATGGCCAGAAGGTTCATGCAGAGCAGGAACACCAGCAGGACGATGATCGCCCCGGAAGCGCGTTCCACGAAGGCGGGGTCGGCGCGCTGCGTCCAGTTGTAGACCTGGACCGGCAGCGCCGAGGCCGGCTCGAACAGCCCGTCCGGCGGTGCCGAGGGGTAGTTCTTGACGAAAGCCACCATGCCGATCAGCAGAAGCGGCGCGGTCTCGCCCAAAGCCTGGGCCAGGCCGATGATGGTGCCGGTCAGGATGCCCGGCATGGCCAGCGGCAGCACATGGTGGAACACCGACTGCATCCGGGACGCCCCCACCCCCAGCGCCGCGTCGCGGATCGAGGGCGGCACCGCCTTCAGCGCCGCACGGGTGGCGATGATGATGGTGGGCAGCGTCATCAGCGTCAGCACCAGGCCGCCGACGATGGGCGCCGATTGCGGCAGACCGGCAAAGTTGATGAAGGCGGCAAGGCCGAGGATGCCGAAGACGATCGAGGGCACGGCGGCGAGGTTCGAGATGTTCACCTCGATGATGTCGGTCCAGCGGTTCTTGGGCGCGAATTCCTCGAGATAGATCGAGGCCGCGACGCCGATCGGCACCGCCAGCACCAGCACCACCAGCATCATGTAGAGCGAACCGAGGATGGCGATGCCGACGCCGGCGGCCTCGGGGCGCTGGTCCGAGGCGTCGGCGCTGGTCAGGAACGACCAGTTCCATTCCGTCGCCAGCATCCCCTGCGCCTTCAGCGCATCGGCCAGTTGCAGCTGCGCGGGCGAGGTATTGGCGTCGCGCGCCGCGCTCTCCATGCTGACGCGGCCCTTGTAATAGCCGTCGATGCGGCCGTTCACCAGCACGCGGCTCTCGACGGTCTGGCCGATCAGTTCGGGATCGGCCAGCACCCGGCGGCGCAGCTGCGCCGCCGCCTCCTTGGAAATCAGCGTCGAGATGTCCTTGTCCGACAGGTCGGGAACGGCGATGCCCTTGTCGGCGATGGTGTTTTCCAGCGATTGCTGCAGGAGTTTGCCATAGGTGAGGGTCAGCACCTTCTTGATCTGCTCGGGGTCGCGGCTGCCGCTCTTGTCAAGCTGCGCGGCGTCCAGCGTGACCGGGATCTCCAGATAGGTCTGGCGGAAGGCGCCGATGCCGCCGGTCAGGATGGTGAACAGCAGGATCACCAGCATGATCATCGAGATCACGATGGCGCCCAGCCCATAGGCGCGGAAACGGGCTTCGGCAGCGTTGCGCTTGCGGGTGCGGGGATCGGCGGCCAGAAGCGAGCTCTTGCCCTGCGGAAGCGCCGCTGCCGGCATGGCTGCGTCGGTCATTCGTACTGCTCCCGGTATTTGCGCACCACGTAAAGGGCGATGATGTTCAGCCCCAGGGTGACGACGAAAAGGGTCAGGCCAAGCGCGAAGGCGACCAGCGTCTCGGGCGCGGCGAAATCGGTGTCACCGGTCAGCTGGCTGACGATCTTCACGGTGATGGTCGTCATGGCCTCGAACGGGTTCAGGCCCATCTGCGCGGCGGCGCCGGCGCCCATGACCACGATCATCGTCTCGCCGATGGCGCGCGAGGCGGCCAGCAGGACGGCACCGACGATGCCCGGCAGGGCCGCGGGCAAAACCACGTTCCTGATGGTTTCCGAATGGGTCGAGCCCAGCCCCAGCGCGCCGTCGCGCAGCGATTGCGGCACGGCGTTGATGATGTCGTCCGAAAGCGAGCTGACGAAGGGGATCAGCATGATGCCCATCACCAGCCCCGCGGTCATCACCGAGGAGCCCGAGCTGCCCAGGCCCAGCGGTTGCGCGAACCAGTCGCGCAGCAAGGGGCCGACGGTGATCAGCGCGAAAAGGCCATAGACGATGGTCGGGATTCCCGCCAGCACCTCGATCGCCGGCTTGGCGATGCCGCGCAGTCGGGGCGAGGCGTATTCCGACATGTAGATCGCCGCGAACAGCCCGATCGGCACCGAAACCGCCAGCGCGATCACCGAGATATACAGGGTGCCCCAGACCAGCGGCAGGATGCCCAGCTGCGAGCCGCCGCCGAAGCGCGGCGACCAGGTGGTGCCGAAGAAATATTCCTGCCAGGGATATTGCCGGAAGAAATGCCCGGTCTCGAACAGCATCGACAGCACGATCCCGGCGGTGGTCAGGATCGCGATGCTGGAACACAGGATCAACAGACCCTTGACCATGCTTTCGACGGCATTGCGGGCGCGGAAGCCCGGCGCGGTGCGGCTCAGCGCGAAGCCAAGGCCCGCGGCGGCCAGGACCAGGGCTGCGGCCGACACCAGCAGGGTATCGGCGCCCGGCTGGAAGAAGCGCCAGAGCGCGATCAGGAAAAGCGCGGGCAGCGCCGTCAGCAGCGCCGCGTTCCAGCCGTAATAGCTGGGGCGCGAATGCAGCCGCCGGATGTCGCCGGACGCCAGGGCGATGGCGCGCGACCGGGTGGCAAGATAGCCCGCGACCGCCAGGGCAAGGACGATCAGCAAGGTCCAGGAGACAGGCATGTGAGCCTCGAGACTGGGAAATGGAAAAGGCGCGGGGAACCTCCCCCGCGCCCGTCAGATCATTGGGCGAGCGTCACTTCGTCGGCCACCGCCTGCTGCGTCGCCGCAAGCTCGGGATCCGAGACCAGGCCATAGGCGGCCAACGGGCCCTCGGGGCCGGCCAGCTCGTCCGAGACGAAGAACTCGGCGAATTCCTTCAGGCCCTGGATCTCGCCGATATGCTGCTTCTTCATATAGAAGAACAGCGGCCGCGAGACCGGGTATTCGCCCGAGGCGATGCTTTCGGTCGAGGGCGTGACGCCGCCGATGGTCGCGACCTTCAGCTTGTCGGTGTTGTTCTCATAGAAGGACAGGCCGAAGACGCCGATGCCGTTCTTGGCCGACTGGATGCGGGCCAGGGTCTCGGTATAGTCGCCGTCGATGTCCACGGACTTGCCGTCGGTGCGCAGCGCCATGCAGGCCGCCTCGCCCTCGTCCTCGCCCAGCTCGGCCTTGAAGACCTCGGCGGCGCCCGATTCCTCGCAGCCGGCGGCGATGACCTTCTCCTCGAAGACTTCGCGGGTGCCGTGCTTGGTGCCGGGCACGAAGGCGAGGATCTCCTGATCCGGCAGGTCGGCGCGGATCTCGTTCCACTTGGTCGCGGTGTTGTCGACCACCTTGCCGTCCTTGACCACCTTGGCGGCCAGGGCGCTGAACCAGTCGGCGGCGGTGAACTGGAAGTCGCTGCCGGCGATGTCGCTGGCAAAGACGATGCCGTCATAGCCGATGCGGACTTCCATGATCTCGGTCACGCCGGCGGCCTTGCAGGCCTCTTTCTCGCTGTCCTTGATCGGGCGCGAGGCATTGGCGATGTCGATGGTGTTCTCGCCCACGCCCTCGCAGAACTTCTTCAAACCGGCCGAGGAGCCGCCCGATTCGACCACCGGGGTCGGGAAGTCGCTGTTCTCGCCAAAGGCCTCGGCGACGATGGTGGCATAGGGCAGCACCGTGGACGAACCGGCGATCTGGATCTGGTCGCGCGCGGCGGCAGCCGTGGCCGAGGCAGCAATCACGGCCAGCGCCGACACGGTGAGTTTCGCGGATTTCATAGGATCACTCCTGACATTTCCTGGGGGCCGTTGCGGCCTGCCCGCTCTCTAGAACGACGATGCGACGGTTATGCGAAAGGATTGTGTCAGTTGCGTAACAATCGCCGAAGCATATGCAGAACGGCGAAAGCCAGGCGCCGCGCCCCGCTTTCGCCGTTTTGCAAATACCCCAAGGGGTGAATTGTCCCGCGCGCGGGACAAGAGGGGAACTGGGTTCCCCTCCCTTGCGCGCCGCGGACACGGCGCCTATATTCGGATCGTTCGGCGTCAGTCGGACTATGGACATAAACGCGCAGGTAATAAGCGGATCGGACCCGGGGGCGGTACCCGGCGGCTCCACCATCATCCCTCGTTGGGGGCGCATGGGGTCGAAACAGGATCGACGAACGTCTAAAGCTGTTTGCTTTGTCTCGGTGAGCTACCACCGTCATCGGTGCAAAATGTACAGTTGCCAACGACAACCGTGCTCCGGTGGCTCTGGCTGCGTAAGCAGCTCGGGTAACCGAAACTTAAGCCCTTCCGCCTAGCAGCGTAAGGCGGGGCCCGCAGGAGCCTGGCAACAGAATCCTGCACCTTCCCCCTTTAATCTCTGGTTTTCCGGCTCCGGCGGGCCTATCTCAGGCCACATGCAAGGGAATGCCGCCATGAAAGACCTGACCACTTCCGATGCCGATGCGCTGATCGCGGATCTGGGGCAGAAGGCCCGCGCCGCCGCCGCCGCGCTGGCCGAAGCCTCGGCCGAACGCAAGCACGCCGCCCTGATCGGCGCGGCCGAGGCGATCCTCCGCGCCGAGGACGCGATTCTCGACGCCAATATCCTCGACATGCACCATGCCGAGGAAAAGGGCCTTTCCCCCGCCATGCTGGACCGGCTGAAGCTCGACCCCGCGCGCATCCGCGCCATGGCCGACGGGCTGCGCTCGGTCGCGGCGCAAGAGGATCCGATCGGCAAGGTGCTGGCAGAGTGGGACCGGCCGAACGGGCTGCACATCCGGCGCGTCGCGACGCCGCTGGGCGTCATCGGGGTGATCTATGAAAGCCGGCCCAATGTCACCGCCGATGCCGCGGCGCTGGCGCTCAAGGCCGGCAATGCCGTCATTCTGCGCGGCGGCTCGGAAAGCCTGAACAGCGCCGCGGCGATCCACGAGGCGCTGGTCCTGGGCCTGAAGCAGGCCGGGCTGCCCGAGGCCGCTGTCCAGATGGTGCCGACCCGCGACCGCGCGGCCGTCTCTGCCATGCTGCGGGCGCAGGAGTTCATCGACGTGATCGTGCCGCGCGGCGGCAAGGGCCTGGTCGGACTGGTGCAGAAAGAGGCCCGCGTGCCGGTCTTTGCCCATCTGGAGGGCATCTGCCATGTCTATGCCGACGGCGACGCCGATCTGGACAAGGCCCGCCGCGTGGTGCTGAACGCCAAGACCCGGCGCACCGGCATCTGCGGCGCCGCGGAATGCCTGCTGATCGACCGGCAGTTCTACACGAAACACGGCGCCGTGCTGGTGCAGGATCTGCTGGATGCCGGCGTCGAGGTCCGCGCCGAGGGCGAGCTTGCCAAGGTGTCGGGCGCCATGCCGGCCGAGCCCTCGGATTTCGGGCAGGAATTCCTGGACAAGATCATCGCCGTCAAGCTGGTCGATGGGGTCGAGGAGGCGATCGCCCATATCCGCCGCTATGGCTCGGGCCACACCGAATCGATCCTGACCGAGAACGACGCCACCGCCGAGCGCTTCTTCAAGGGCCTCGACAGCGCCATCCTGATGCGCAACGCCTCGACGCAATTCGCCGATGGCGGCGAATTCGGCATGGGCGCCGAGATCGGCATCGCCACCGGCAAGATGCATGCCCGCGGCCCGGTCGGCGCCGAGCAGCTGACCAGCTTCAAGTATCTGGTCACCGGCGACGGCACCATCCGCCCCTGATGGGTGCCGAACGGCTGCACCAGGACCGGCGCCACCGCATCACCCTGTTTCGCGGCGCCGGCGACGGTGGCCGCGCGATGGTCGGTTTCGAGCATGGCCGCGACCGCGCCATGCGCGGGTTCGAGCCGCCGGTCTGCCCGCGCTTTGCGCAAAGGCTGGGCATCGACGCGCTGGTGGTGCAGACGGCGCGGCGGGACTGGTTCGTCTCGGATCGCAGCCCGGCGCTGGCCGAGGCGCTGGAGCGCGCGACCCGCGGCTATGACGAGGTCGTCGCGACCGGCTTCTCGATGGGCGGTTATGCGGCGCTGCTCTATTCGGCGGCCTGCCATGCCCGGCGGGTGATGGCGGTGTCGCCGCAATACAGCATCGACCCCGAGGTCGCGCCCTATGATCCCGGCCGGCACCCGTAATTCGCCCGTATCGGCATGACTATGCCGCGTCCCGAGGATCGGGGCGCGCGCGACGTGACCGGGCTGCTGATCTACGATCCCGCCATCGCTGCCGACCGCGCCCATGCGGCGCGCATCGGCGCGGCCTTTCCGCGGCTGACCGCACTGCCGCTGCCGCATGGCGGCCATCCGGCCACCGGCGTGCTGGCCCAGGCCGGCCGCATCGGCAAGCTGGCCGAGATGCTGGTCGAGGACCGCATCGACGCCGCCGCGATCCGCCGCGACCACCGCGAGGCCCGGCGCAAGGCCGAACCCTATCGGCTGAACCTGGCCATCGCCGCCCTGCCCCGCCACCCGGCGCGGGCCTTGCCGGAATTGCGCCAGCTGGCCCGCCAGGGCAGCCCGCGCGGCCGGTTCGAAGCCGGGATGGCAATGCTGGATCATGCCGAGGACGAGGCGATGGCACTGCTCGGCGCCCTGCTGGAGGAGGGGCCGGAGCTGCCGCCCGGCCTGTTGAACCGACTCAGGCGGCGGCTGGTCGATCGGCTTTAGAAGGCGATTTCGCCGCCGGTCTCGTCCAGTTCCCAGGCCAGCGGCCAGTTCGCGGCGCGGGCGAAACCGGCCAGCAGCGGGAAATGCACCTCGGAGGAGGTTGGCTCGGGCCGCTCGCGCCCCGGATCGGCGTCCAGCCAGGACCACAGGGCCGGGTCAAGCCGGGTGCGGCTTGCCTCGGCGACCAGCCGCCAGCCGCTGGCGCCGCGGCAGATCAGCACGCTGCCGCCCCAGGGCATCGCCGTTTCCAGGCACATCAACCCCAGCAGGATCATCCGCGCCTCGATGCGCGGCAGGTCGCCCCCGGCGTCCAGGCGCAGGCGGATGCGCCCGCCCTTCTCGACATCCGCCAGCAGCGCGGAAAGCTCGGCCAGGCTCAGCCGCTGGTCCGCCGCGGCATGGCCGAAGGCCATGCGGAACCAGCGCACCCTGGCGCGGGCCGCCTCGACGCTTTCGACGATCAGCTGCATCTCGTCGCAGGCGGCGATGCCCGGAAACGCGCCCGAAAGCTGCAGCAGCTCCAACCCGTTGCCGATGGCCCCCAGCGGCGAGACGATGTCGTGGCAGAGCCGCGAGCTGACCAGGGCGGCCATGCGCTCGGCCTCGAGCGCCGGCGGCAGGGGACCGTGCGACGGCGGATCGCGGTAGATTGTCAGATCATCCATGGAAGGCTAGCCTGCACTGTGCCGCAAGAAGGGGCGAAAGATGAATGAAATCCTGGAACCGGGCATGATGGTGCGCCATCCCGGCGCGCCGGAATGGGGCATCGGGCAGGTGCAATCGCGGATCGGCGACCGCATTACCGTGAACTTCACCAATGCTGGGAAACAGGTCGTGGACGGCAGACATATCAATCTTGAACTGGTCACGATGGACCCCTATTAGGCGACATTTTCAAGTTAATTCAACTTTTGCGCGAGTCAATCCGTCTTGATGCCGAAGAGCGGCACTGGATCGGGCCGCGGTTGCAATGTCACCCTTGCACGCCTAGACACATGCCAGATCGCAACCAGACAGGGTGCCAGGCCGGACGATGACGCCCGAGACTTCCTTTTTCGAGACGCGGCTCGCCACGGACGAAGCCGATCTGCTGGCTGCGCAGCGGCTGCGATACCGGGTCTTCGTCGAGGAACTGGGCGGCGACGGCGCGCTGGTGGATCACGAACAGCAATTGGAGCGCGACGAGTTCGACCCGGTGGTCGATCACCTGGTGCTGGTCGACAACCGCCGCTCGCGCAGCGAGCTGGACCATGTGGTCGGCGTCTACCGCCTGCTGCCCGGCGAGCGGGCCGAAACCTTCGGCCGCTTTTATTGCGACGGCGAGTACGACCTGACGCCGCTGCGCCGCAGCGGCCGCTCGCTGCTGGAGCTGGGGCGATCCTGCATGGACCCCGCCTTTCGCGGCGGCTCGGGCATGTTCCTGCTGTGGAACGCGCTGGCCGATTACGTGCTGGCCCGCCAGATCGAGATCCTGTTCGGCGTCGCCTCGTTCCATGGCACCGACGTGCAGGCGCTGGCCCAACCGCTAAGCTGGCTGCATCACCACCACCTGGCGCCGCCGACGATCCGGCCCCGCGCCCGACCCGAGGGCTACCAGGCCATGGACCTGGTCCCGGCCGAGCAACTGGACCGCCGCGCCGCCATGGCCGGCATGCCGGCGCTGATCAAGGCCTATCTGCGGCTCGGCGGTTCGGTCGGCGAAGGCGCCTATCTGGACCGGCCCTTCAACACCACCGATGTCTTCCTGCTGGTCGACACCGGGGCCATGTCGGAACGGCATCGCAAGTTCTACGAAACCCGGCAGGGGCAATGAGCGGGCCGTCCGGCGACACCCAGTCCCGCGGCACCTGGCGCGGCGAGGATCCGCCGCCCGCCATTCCGCGCCCCGGCCCGCTGGGCTGGCTGCTGGTGGCGCTGCGCGGCACCGGCATCGTGCTGGTGCTGGTGCTGGGCGTGCTGCTGATCCTGCCCATCCGCGGCGTCGAGCGGCTGTTCGCCGGCGCGTGCCGCCCGGTGACCGGGCCGCATGTGCAGATCGTCTGCCGCGTCTGCCTGTGGATCATGGGGCTGAAATGGCGCTGCGAGGGCCGGCCGATGCGCGGCCCCGGCGCCATCGTCGCCAACCATTCCAGCTGGCTCGACATTTTCGTGCTGAACGCCGCCCTGCCGGTGTTCTTCGTCTCCAAGGCCGAGGTGGCGGGCTGGCCGGGCATCAACGTCCTGACCCGCGTCACCGACACGCATTTCGTCGCCCGCGACCCGAAGCTCGCCCGCGCCCAGGCCGAGGAATTCGCCGAGCGCACCCGCGCCGGCCACCGGCTGCTGTTCTTCCCCGAAGGCACCAGCAGCGACGGCCGGCGGGTGCTGCCCTTCAAGCCGACGCTGTTCCAGGGCTTCCTGGACCCCGCCCTGCCCGGGGGCCTGGCGATCCAGCCGATGAGCGCGGCCTATCGCGCCCCGAAAGGCCGCGACCCGCGCTTCTACGGCTGGTGGGGCGACATGGATCTGGGTCCGCATCTGCTGGCGGTGCTGGCGCAATACCCGCAAGGCTCGGTCACGGTGCGGCTGCACGCCCCGATCCCGGTGGCGGGCGAGACGCGCAAGACGCTGGCGGCGCGTGCCGAGGCCGAGATCCGCGCCGGCTTCGACGCCGGCTAAGGCCGGGGGCCGACCGTCCTGCCGCGGCACGATCCGTCAATCGTCGTCGTCATCATCATCATCATCATCGTCGTCGTCGTCGCGATCACCCCTGCGCCAGCGTGGGCGATCATCGTCGTCGTCGCCCCAGCCGCGATAGCGAACCCGGCGCCGGTCGTCGTCGTCATCGCCGCGCCAGACCGGATATGCCCAGCCGCCGAGACCGCGCAGCAGCAGCCGCTCGATCCCCGGGCCGGGCGCGTAGCGCGGGGCGTCATCATCATCCGCATATGCCGGCGCCGGAAGCGCCGCGGCCGCGGCGATGCCTGCCATCAGAACCATGCGAAGGGCTTTCATGCGTTTCATCCTTTGACCCAGAGCACCCCAGAAGGGGGCAAGGGGTTTACGGCCCGGCAGCCCCCCTATTCCCGGGAGCGGCGCTTTTCTTCGAAACCGGCCGACGGCCAGGCCCCTGCGGCTGCCGGGAACAATCCCCGGCAGCCCGCGTTCGGATCCCGAGCATCTGATGGGAGAGGAGATCATGAAAGGCATCATCGCCTGGCTGCTGGGGGTTCCGATCTTCGTGATCATCCTGCTGTATCTGACCGGCATCTTCTGACCGGATCAGGCCCGGCCACGATCCCGCCCGCAGCGTTTCTCCGGGCGTTTGCCTGTCCGGCTGCTGGACGCCCCCTGCCCGCGCGGCTAAGCAGGGCTGCCCAACGTTCCGGAAAGGCCGCGCATGACCGATACCCTGCTGATGCTCGTCGCCGGTTTTTTCGGCGGGATGCTGAATGCCGTCGCCGGCGGCGGCACCTTCATCACCTTCCCGGCCCTGGTCGCCGGCGGCGTGCCGGTGGTCTCGGCCAATGCCACCAGCACCGTCGCGGCGCTGCCGGGCTATCTGTCGGCGGCCCTGGGCTTCCGGCGCGAGATCGCGCAGATCGAGCGCGCGCTGGTGCTGCGGCTGACCTTCTGGACGCTGGTCGGCGGTGTCGCCGGCTCCTGCCTGCTGCTGGTCTCGTCGAACCAGGCCTTCGCGGTGCTGGTGCCCTTCCTGTTGCTGGCCGCGACCTCGGTCTTCATCTGGGGCGCCAGGGTGCGGGAATGGGCAGCGCAGCACCGCAACGCGGTGGCGCCCTTCGGCGCCGGGACCATGGTGCCGGTCGCGGTCTATGGCGGCTATTTCAACGGCGGGCTGGGCATCGTGCTGCTGGCGCTGTTCGCGCTTTGGGGCATGACGCAGCTGAACCAGATGAACGGGCTGAAGAACTGGCTGTCCTTCGCGCTGTCGGTGATCTCCTTCGCGATCTTCGCGGCGGGCGGGCAGGTGGCCTGGGGTCCGGCGGCGGTGATGAGCCTCGGCACCGTGCTCGGCGGCTATCTGGGCGCGCCGGTGGCGCGGCGCATCCCGATCGGCGCGTTGCGGGCATTGATTGCGGCCATCGGCTTTGGCATGACGGCGCTGTTCCTCTGGCGGCTTTTCTGACGCCGGCCCAACCCGAAAGGATTTTCCATGTCCGAGATCAAGCGTATCGAGACCGGCCCCCGCATGAGCCAGGCGGTCGTCCATAACGGCACCGTCTACCTGGCGGGCCAGGTCGGCAAGCCCGGCGAATCGGTGACCGAGCAGACCCGCGCGGTGCTGGCCCAGATCGACCGGCTGCTGGCGGAATGCGGCTCGGACAAGACCCGCATCCTTTCGGCCCAGGTGTGGCTGGCCGACATGGCTGATTTCGCCGAGATGAATGCGGTCTGGGACGGCTGGGTCGCCGCCGGCCACGCCCCGGCCCGCGCCACCGGCGAATCGGCGCTGGCGACGCCCGACTACAAGGTCGAGATCATCGTGGTCGCGGCGCAGAACTGATCGCCGTCATGACCGAACGCGCGGCGCGCAAGCCCGGAGGCTCGCCGCCGCGCCCCAACCGCTCCATGGTCAGCGCCATGGCGGCAAGCTGCGCGCCGCGCTCCTCGGGATCCTCGATCAGCCGGTAGAGCGCCTGCGACATCGGCCCCGGCTGGCAGTTGCGGCCCAGATATTCCGGCACCGCCCGGGTCTCGCTGACCAGGTTGACCAGCGTCACGGTGTCGGTGCGCAGCAGCATCCCGATGATCAGCCGGCTGAGCGGCGCCACGTCATAGCCGATCACCATGGGCACGCCGTTCGCGGCCAGATCCAGGCTGACCGTGCCCGAGGCGGCCAGCGCCAGGTCGGCGGCGGCGAAGGCCGCGCGCCTTTCCTCGGGGCTTTCGATCACCACCGGTGCGGTCGGCCAGCGCCGGGCCATGTCGCGCACCAGGCCCGAGACGCCGCGCACGGTCGGGATCACCACGCGAATCTCCGGCACCCGGTCGCGCAGCCGCATCAGCGCCTCGTCGAAGCGCGGGCCAAGCCGGCCGACCTCGGTCCGGCGCGAGCCCG
This sequence comes from Paracoccus sp. TOH, assembly GCF_030388245.1. Lineage (NCBI taxonomy): Bacteria > Pseudomonadati > Pseudomonadota > Alphaproteobacteria > Rhodobacterales > Paracoccaceae > Paracoccus > Paracoccus sp. TOH. Next base: position 1,645,924 of record NZ_CP098360.1, on the reverse strand, counting down.
GCAGGCACAGGACCAGCGGCGCATCCGGCGCGATGCCGTTCGCGGCGCGAAAGGCCGCCGCCTCGGCCGCGCCCGCCACCGGCTCGGCGACAATGGGATGGCCGACGAAATCGCACGTCATGCCGGCGGCCTGCATCAGGGGCGGCTCGAAGGGCAGGATCGCCAGCACATGGTCGATGACCTCGGCCATCTTTCCGGCCCGGCCCGGCCGCCAGGCCCAGACCGAGGGCGCGACGTAATGGATGGTGCGCAGATCCGGGGCCAGCGCCCGCGCCTGGCGCGCCACGCGCAGGCAGAAATCCGGGCTGTCGATGGTGATCAGCGCATCGGGCCGGGCCTCGACGACGGCGCGGGCGGTCTCGGCGATCCGGGCCTTCAGCGCCCGGTATTTCGGCAGCACCTCCCAGATGCCCATCAGGCTCAGCTCTTCCATGGGAAAGCGGCTCGCGAGCCCCTGCGCCGCCATGGCCGGGCCGCCGATCCCCAGGAATTCGGCGCCGGGATCGAGGCTGTTCAGCCCGGCCATCAGCGCGCCGCCCAGATTGTCGCCCGAAGGCTCGCCCGCGATCAGGAAGAACTTCATCGCGTCGCTCCGCTTGCCATGTCCCGACATGAGTCTTTGCAAAACAAAGAAGCCTCCCGGTCTTCACCGTTTTCCAAATACCCTGCTGCCGCTGTCGCGGCACCGTCATTTGGGTATTTGGAAAACGGTGAAGCAAGCCTCATTTCCGCTTTCCCAACACCCATTCACCCCCGCGACCACAGAAACAGCCCCGCTGCCTGGGCGCGGCGCACCGCCTCGGCGCGGTCCAGCAGGATAACGCTGCCCGCCTCCCAGGCGATGCCGGCCAGCCCGGCCTCGGCAGCCTGGATCACGGTATCGGGCCCGATGGTCGGCAGGTCGATGCGGCGGTCCTGGCCGGGCTTGGGCGCCTTGTATAGCACGCCGCCCGCCCCCTTCGGATCGGGTTTCAACCCGACATGGAGCCGGGCGAATTCCAGCATCGCCTGGGTGCCCGGCAGCGCCTCGACCGCAAGGCAAAGCCCCTGCGCCACCACCGCGCCCTGACCGATGTCGAGCGTGCCGAGGCCCCGGACGATCTCGGCGGCGCGGGCGGCGTCCTTCTGGTCGCGTGGGCTCGGCTCGCCCGCCAGCACGCCTTCCCCAGGCACCAGATCCGGCAGGATCTGATCGACAGAACAGATGGTTATGCCGGCTTCCTCGAATACGTCGAGCACCGCGCGCAAGGCGGCGTCATCGCCCGACTGCATCCCCATCAGGATGCGCGGCACGATGGTCAGGGTGCGCGGGTCGAAAAGCTCGGGCTCGATCTTCGGGCGGCGGATGGCGCCGGCGAAAACCGCCTGCGTCACCCCCTGGTCGGCCAGCTCGTCCAGGAAGGGCACCAGCCGTTCCAGGCGGAAGGGCCTGGCCTCGAGCTGCGGTTTCAGGTTGTCCAGCGCATAGACCAGCGGCTGGTCCAGCGCGGCGGCGATGGCGGGGGCAAGGCAGCCCTCGCCGGCGATCAGGGCGATGCGGCTCATGGATGTGCTCTCACGGATGTGGGGCCAGGAAGCTGCGGTCCGAGGGGCCGAGGATGAAATCCAGCACCTCGCGCACCATCGGGCCGTGATCCTCGTCCGCCAGCTGGCGGGCGGTGTCGCGGAAGCTGCCCCGCCCCAACTGGCCCAGCATGTCGCGCAGCGCGTGGATGTCTTCGCGCGAGGCGCCGCGGCGCTTCAACCCGACCAGGTTCAGCCCGTCCAGATGGCCGCGCGGCCCCTGCACCAGGCCGAAGGGGATCACGTCGGCGGTCACCATGGTCACCGCGCCGATCATCGCGCCGCGGCCGATGCGCACCCATTGATGCACGCCGGACAGGCCGCCGACGATCACGTCGTCTTCCAGCACGCAATGGCCCGCCACCGAGGCGTTGTTCACCAGGATCACCCGGTCGCCGATCCGGCAGTCATGCGCCACATGGCTGCCGGCCATGAACAGCCCGTCGTCGCCGACCCGGGTGACGCCGCCGCCGCCCTCGGTGCCGGGGTTCATGGTCACGTATTCGCGGATGCGGTTGCGGGCGCCGATTTCCAGCCGGGTGCGTTCGCCGCGGAACTTCAGGTCCTGCGGCACCTCGCCCAGCGAGGCGAAGGGGAAGACGACGGTCTCGTCGCCGATCCTGGTCTCGCCCGTCACCACGACATGGGATTTCAGCACCACGCCGCGGCCGAGGCTGATCTCGGGGCCAATGACGCAGAACGGGCCGATCTCGCAACCCTCGCCGATCCGCGCGGCGGGGTCGACGACGGCCGAGGGGTGGATCACGGTCTCAGCCATTCTCGCCACGGTTCAGCATGGCCATGACCTCGGCCTCGGCGGCAAGCTGGCCGTTCACGATGGCGCGACCCTCGAATTTCCAGACCTTGCCGCCGCCGCGCAGGGTCTTCATGTGCAATTCCAGCACGTCGCCGGGCACCACCTTCTGACGGAAGCGGCATTTGTCGATCGACATGAAATAGGTGCCCATGCCCTTGCCGGCCAGATCCAGCGACACGCCGACCAGCACCGCCGCGGCCTGGGCCATGGCCTCGATGATCAGCACGCCCGGCATCACCGGCTCTTGCGGGAAATGCCCCTCGAAATGCGGTTCGTTCGAGGTGACGTTCTTGATGCCGACGCAGCTTTCCATCGGCACGATGTCGCGGACCTTGTCCACCAGCAGGAAGGGATAGCGATGCGGCAGGATGCGCTTGATCATCGCCAGATCGACTTCGGTCGGCGGGATATAGGCGGTCTCGTCGGAAGCCATGCGGTCCTCTTGGAATGTTTTCATTTGCCTAGCAACGGGGGGCGATCTTGGCAAGTTTTGCCGGCGCTCAGGCGCGGCGCAGCCGGCCGCGCCCCTCGGCCAGCCAGCCGGCCAGCGCCAGCCCGGCGATCAGCGCCAGCCAGGCCCAGCCCGGCAGCAGCGGCCGGTGCGTCATGCCGCTGACCGATGCAGCGTCGCGCGGGGTGATGGCGATCCAGGGGCCGGCCACGCCCTGGCCATGCGCCGGCCGGCCTTCGCGCACCGTGCGCAGCGATGGGACGCCCTCGGAGAGCGGCAGCACCGCCCCCTGCGTCGCCTCGGCCAGGGGGCCCAGCACCGCGCCCGAGGCCACGGTTTCCTCGAATTCCCGCGGTGCCGCCGGGCCGAGCGCCAGGACGCGGCTGATCTCGCCATCGGCCAGCCGATACAGCCCCGGTCCCCGCGCCGTCCAGCGCGCGGTAAAACGGCCCGGCCCGGCCTCGGCCAGCGGCAGATCCTCGGTCCCGCCATCGGGACGGGTGATGCGCAGCGGGCCGGCGGTCTCGTCCATGGTGCGGCGGGTGATGGTCACGGTCAGGCCGCCGGTCACATCGGCCAGCAGCGCCTCCTCCTCCAGTTCCGGTTCCTGCATCGACCAATGCGCGATGCGGCGCAGCAGCTCCAGTTGCGGGCCGCCGCCTTCGAAACCCCGGCCCCAGAGCCAGACCTGGTCCGAGGTCAGCAGCGCCACCCGCCCCTTGCCGACCCGGTTCAGGATCAGCAGCGGCTCGTCATTGGCGCCGGTCATCACCACCTGCGCGCGCGGATCGGGGATCACCTGCGACATGCGCAGCCAGCGGCCCCAATGGCTGTCCGAGCCCTCGGCCGGGGCGCCGGGCAGGCCGGCGGTGACGGGATGGCGCTGGCCCTCCTCGGTCAGCCGCGGCAGGAACGGTTCGTCATAGACCCGGCCGGTCGGGCGCGCCGGGATGATCGCCCCCATCGGCGACAGGTTCAGGCTTTCCACGGTGGACATCTCCGGTCCGGCCGAGACCAGAACCGCGCCGCCCTCTTCGACATAGCGGCGGATGTTCTCGTAATAGAGCGGCATCAGAATGCCGCGCACCCGGTCGCGGTCGAAGATGATCAGGTCGAAATCCTTGATCCGCTCCAGGAACAGTTCCTGGGTCGGGAAGGCGATCAGCGACATCTCGTCCACCGGAACCGCGTCCATCTTGTCCGGCGGCCGCAGGATGGTGAAGTGGATCAGGTCTACGTTCGCGTCGGATTTCAACAGGTTGCGCCAGGTCCGCTCGCCCGCGTGCGGCGCGCCCGAGACCAGCAGCACCCGCAGCCGGTCGCGCACGCCCTGGATCTGCACGGCGGCGGAATTGTTGCGGTCGGTCAGTTCGGGCGTCGGGCCTTCAGGCGCGTCGAAGCCGATCGAGACCACGTTCTGCCCGGCGTGATCCGGCACCACCGGCAGATCCAGCGTCACGCCGGGCGGCAGGTCGAGGCTGCGCATCTCCTCGCCGTCCAGCATGATGCGCAGGCGGGCGGGGGTCTGCGCCACCTCGGGCGGCACCGCCCCCTGGTCCTCGACCCGCAGGCGGATGGTGACGGGCTTGCCGATCAGCCCGTAGGCCGGGGCTTCCTCGATCACCAGCCGGCGGTCCCAGTCGGCGGGCTGGCCGGTCAGCAGCACATGCACCGGCGCGGGCGCGGCGGCCGGGACCATCGGCGCGTCGTGCACCAGCCCGTCGGTCAGGGCGATCACCCCGGCGACGCGGCCCTGCGGCTCGGCGGCCAGCGCCCGGGTCAGGGCCGCGCCGGCCAGCGTGCCGTCCGGGTCGTCGCCCAGCGTCACCCGGCGGATCTCGGTATCCGGCAGGGCGGCAAGCTGGCGGGTCAGTTCCTCGACCGCGGCATCGGTCTGCGCCGCCCGCCCCGGCAGCGCCTGGCTGGCGCTGCGGTCGTCGAGCAGGATCACGATGTCGGACAGTTTGTTGCGGATGCCCGATTCCAGCGCCGGCCCCGCCAGCGCCGCCGCGACGGCCAAGCCGGCCAGTCCGCGCAGCAGCCAGCCGCGCAAGCCGCGCCAAAGCGACCAGAGCGCCACCAGCCCCGCCAGCAGCGCCAGCGCCGCCACGATGGGCCAGGGCAGCAGCGGATCGAAGGCGAGCCCGCTCATTCCGAGACCTCCTCTTGCCGCAGCCGGTCCAGCAATGCAGGCACATGCACCTGATCCGATTTGTAATTCCCGGTCAGCACATACATCACCAGGTTGACCCCGAAGCGATAGGCCATCTCGCGCTGGCGCTCGCCGTCGAAGCCGGAACCGACGCTGAACATCGGCAGGCCGTTATCGTCCACGGCCCAGGCCTCGGCCCAGGCATTGCCGCCGATCAGCACCGGCGACACGCCGTCGTTGAGATTGCGGAACGGGACCCCCTCGGCAGCCTCGGCGCCGGCGGGGGGCGCCTCGGCCCAGATCTCGCGCCCCTGATAGCGGCCGGGAAAATCCCTGAGCAGGTAGAAGGTCCGGGTCAGGACGTGATCCCCGGGCACCGGCGCCAGCGGCGGAATGTCCAGCGGCGCGGCCAGGGTCTGCAGCGTCGCCGAGCCGTCCGGCCCGCCCAGACCGGCGATGTCGCCGTCGCGGGTGTCGAACAGGATCATCCCGCCCGAGCGCAGGAAATGGTTCAGCCGCACATAGGCCTGCGGCGAGGGCAAGGGCTGCGCCTCGGTCACCGGCCAGTAGAGAAAGGTCAGCAGCGACAGGTCGTCGCGGTCGGGGTCGATGCCGATGGGCTCGTCCGGTTCGACCGTGGTGCGGGCGGTGAGCACCTGCGACAGCCCGCGCAGACCGGCTTCGGATGCCGCATCCACCTCGGCATCGCCGGTGATCACATAGGCCAGCGTCACCTCGTCCGCGGCCCGCATCAGGCGGGGGTCGGGCGCCTCTTGCGCGTGAAGCGCAGCGGTCCAGCACAGGGCCCAGAAGGGCAGGATCAACAGGATCAGCCTCATGCGAACCCCCTGTCCCGGCCGCGCCGCGTGCCGCGCGCCAGCCAGGCGCTGCCCAGGGCGTCCAGCGCGAACAGCGCCGCGGCCAGCGCGACCAGCCAGCCGCGCAGGTCCAGCCCCGGCGCCTGCGCCGCGCTTTCGATCCGCGCGCCCGGCCAGTCGGCCAGGGCGATCGGCCCGCCGGCATTCAGCGCCGCCATGCGCTCGCCGCCGCGATAAAGCCCTGCCGGGGCGCCCGGCGCCGGCCCCTTGGCGAAATCGGCGGCGGCCACCGGCACCGGATTGCCGGGCTCGGCGCTGCGGCCGAAGCCGTCCAGCACCAGTTCGGGCAACCAGAAGGGCTGTTCCGCCGCCTCGACCTCGGGCGCGGCGGCGCTGGCGCGGGCGCTGCGCACCAGCCGGTCCAGCATTTCGACGAACAGGCCCGAGATCGCCAGGTTCGACCATTCCGCATTCGCGGTGGTGTGGAACAGCACCAGCTGCCCCTGCCCCAGCGGCGCGCGCGTGACCAGCGGCGTGCCGTCGGAAAGCTGGGCGATGGTGCGCTCGGCCAGGTCCGGGGCCGGCTCGGCCAGCAATTGCGCGCGCACCGTGGCATCGCGCGGCACGGCAAGGCCGGCGAAGGGCCCGTCGGCGGCAAAGGGCCGGATGCCGCGCGGCTCGCCCCAGCTCAGCGCGCCGCCGATGTCGCGCCCGCCGGCGCGCAGCCGCACCGGCAGCAGCGCCTCCTCGCTCAGCCGGTCCGAGGCCGCCATGCGCGGGCCGGAGAACCGCACCAGCAGCCCGCCGGCTTCCACCCAATCGCGCAGCTCGGCCTGTTCGGCCAGACCAAGCTGGTCGGCGATCACGATCACGTCGGGCGAGGCCTGCAGCACATCGCCCAGCCCACCCTCGATCAGGTCGGTCGAGGGGGCGAGCGACCGGCGCAGGTAATGCATGGGCGACAGCAGCCGCTGCCCTTCTCTGGCGCGGTCGTCGCCGACCAGCGCCACCTTGCGGCGGCGCATGCTGTCATCGGCCAGCACCACCGCCCCGGCCGAAACCTGGCCCTCGACCTCGAAGCGGGTGATGCGGTTGCGCAATTCGGACGGCAGGGTGATCGGGATGAGATAGCTGGCGACGCCGCCCTGGACGCCGCTCTCGGGCACCCCGGGCTTCAGCCGGGCCAGTTCGCGCGGGACGCCCTGCGGGTCGAGGCCCATGGCCAGCACCTCGGGCACCGGACCGCCGCCGGTCACGCGCAGCCGCAGCGCCGGCCGGTCGCCGGCAACGGGTTCCAGCGCCAGGCGCGGGCCCTGCGGCGGCACCACCGTCACCCGGCCCCGGCCCGACAGCGCCGCCAGCCAGTCGGCGCGGCCGTCATGGTCCAGCCCGTCGCTGAGCCAGAGCACCGACAGCGCCGCCGGCGCCTCGGCCAGCGCCGCATCGGGGTCGGCGGGATAGCGCGTCTCCCACGCGGCGGGGCGCAGGGCGCGCAATTGCCCGGCAAGCTCGGAAGCGGGCTGGAAGGCCAGCGCCCCCTCGGCCCGGCCGTCCGCGACCATCAGCGCTGCCGGCTGGCCCGCCGCCGCGGCCTGATCCAGCGCCCGCAAGGCCCGCTCCTGCCGCTGCGGCCAGTCGGGCGCCGCGGCCCAGCCGGCATCCATGACGATCAGCAGCGGCCCCTGCCCGCCCTGGTCCGGCGACGGCTTCCAGACCGGCCCGGCAAAGCCCAGGATCAGCGCCGCGATCGCCAGCACCCGCAGCAGCAGCAGCCACCACGGCGTATGCCGCGCCACCGGATGCGGATCCTTGAGGCCCAGAAGCAGCCGGGTGCCCGGAAACCGCACCAGCTTGGGCGACGGCGGCATGGCGCGCAGGATCAGCCACAGCACCGGCAACGCCGCCAGCGCCGCCAGCAGCCAGGGGGTCAGGAAGCCGAGGGGGCCCAGGACCAGCATCAGCCCTCCAGCACCGACCAGAGCCACAGCAGCGCCTGCGCCGGCGGCGCGGCGGTGTCATGGCTGCCGAAATGCCAGCCCGCGGTCAGCGCCGCGCGCTGGAGCAGTTCGCGCCGCTCGGCCAGCCGCGCCAGATAGGCGCCCCGCAGCCCGGCCGCGTCGCGGGTGTCGTGGCGAAGCGCCCCCGAGGCCGAGCGGAACAGCACCGCGCCGCCCCAGGGAAAGCCCTCCTCGTCCGGGTCCAGCACCTGCATCAGCACGCCCTGCACGCCAAGGCTGGCCGCGCGGCCGAGATAGTCCAGCACCGGCTGCGGATCGCCCAGGAAATCGTCGAACAGCACCACGCGCTGGCCGGGACGCAGCGCCTCGGCCGGCGGCGCGTCCTCGTCGCCGTCCAGCGCCTGGCGGGCGATCAGCGCCTCGGCGATGCGCTCGGCCTGCAGGCGGCCGGGGCGCGGCGGCTGGCCGGTCAGCGCCACGCGTTCGCTGCCGGCCAGCAACGCCATCGCCAAGGCCAGCGCCAGCAGATCGGCGCGGTCGCGCTTGCTGGGCCGGTCCTCGCCGCCCGCGTAATCCATGCCCGCCGCGCCCGAGACCCAAAGCGCCGCCGATTGCGCCACCTGCGCCTCGCGGTCGCGGACGAACTGCCCGTCCGAGCGGGCCGAGCGTCGCCAGTCGATGCTGCGCGCCGTATCGCCCGCAGTGGCGGGGCGGTATTGCCAGAAATCCTCGCCGGTGCCGGCCCGGCGCTGGCCATGCGCGCCGGCGACCAGCGCCGCCGCCAGCCGCTCGGCCGAGAGCATCAGCGCCGGCAGCGCCGCCGAGGCGGCCTCGGCCCGGGCGCGCAGCTGGTCGGCCGAGGGTTTCACGCGGCCGCCTGCATCCGGTCGCCGACCAGCCGCGCGATCACGCCCTCGATGCCGTCGCCGCGGGCGCGGGCGGCAAAGCTCAGCGCCATGCGGTGGCGCAGCACAGGGGCGGCCATGGCCTCGACATCGTCGAGCGTCGGCGCGAAACGGCCGTTCAGCGCCGCCCGCGCCCGCGTCACCAGCGTCAGCGCCTGCGCGGCGCGCGGCCCCGGCCCCCAGACCAGCGTGTCGGCCATCCAGCCGGGCGCCTCGGGCGCACCGGGCCGCGCGGCCCGCACCAGGTCAAGGATCGCGTTCAGCACCGTCTCGCCCACCGGCATGCGCCGGATCAGCGCCTGCGCCGCGACCAGCCCCGCCGCGTCGAAGACCGCATGGGCGCGGCCCTGTTCGACCCCGGTGGTGGCCAGCAGGATGGCGCGCTCGGTGTCGCGGTCGGGATAATCCACGTCGATCTGCAACAGGAAACGGTCCAGCTGCGCCTCGGGCAAGGGATAGGTGCCCTCCTGCTCGATCGGGTTCTGGGTGGCAAGGACGTGGAAGGGCCGGCCCAGCGGCCGATGTTCGCCGCCGATGGTCACCTCGCTCTCCTGCATGGCCTGCAGCAGCGCGGATTGGGTGCGGGGGCTGGCGCGGTTGATCTCGTCCGCCATCAGCAGCTGGGTGAAGACCGGCCCCTCGATGAAGCGGAAGGCGCGGGTGCCGTCGGGGCGGATGTCCAGCACCTCGGAGCCCAGGATGTCGGCCGGCATCAGGTCGGGGGTGAACTGGATGCGCGCGGTATCAAGGCCCAGCACCGTGGCCAGCGTATCGACCAGCATGGTCTTGCCCAGGCCCGGCTGGCCGACCAGCAGCGCGTGCCCGCCCGACAGGATCGCGGCCAGCACCTGCTCGACCACCGCATGCTGGCCGACGAAGCGGCGCTCGACGCTGGCGCGGACCTGGGCCAGCCGGTCGGTCAGCGTCAAGATTTCCGAAACCAGTTTTTCATCCTCGGCCATGACAACGCCCCGTTTCTGCTCTAGGACAACATAAAGGCAGGTGTGACGGGGTCCACAGGGAATGGTGGAAAAGACTGACAATAGCGTGAGCGATGCGAGCGGAATTGCCGCCGCCGCCAGCCGCGCGTCGAAGAAGGGTCCGCCGCCCGTGCATCTGTGGAATCCCCCCTTCTGCGGCGATCTCGACATGGAAATCCGCGCCGATGGCAGCTGGTTCTATAACGGAACCCCCATCGGCCGGCCCGAAATGGTGCGCCTCTTCGCCTCGATCCTGAAGCGAGAGGGTAACGATTACTTTCTGGTCACCCCGGTCGAAAAGGTCGGCATCCGCGTGGTCGATGCGCCCTTCGTCGCCGTCGATGCCGAGATCGGGGAGGAGATCAGCTTTACCACCAATGTGGCCGACCGGGTGATCGCCGGTCCCGAGCATGCGATCGCGCTGCGCGGGACGGTCGAGGAACCCCGGCCCTATGTGCATATTCGCCGCGGTCTTTGGGCGCTGATCGACCGCAAGACATTCTACCGACTGGCCGATGCAGCTATGCCCGGCGAAAACGGGCGTATGGAAGTGCGATCGGGAGGGACGGCCTTTCCTCTGGAGCCCTGACCATGGCGCGATTCGCCGCCAACCTGACCTATCTGTTCACCGAGCTGCCGATGCAGCAGCGCTTTGCCGCCGCGCGCCGCGCCGGCTTTCACGGGGTCGAGATCCTGTTTCCCTATGACCTGGCGGTCAAGGAACTGACCCGGGCCGCGCAGGCGGCGGGGGTGGAATTCGTGCTGATGAACACGCCGCCGCCGAACTGGGCGGGCGGCCCGCGCGGCTTTGCCGCCGAACCGGGCAACGAGGCGCGGTTCCGCAGCGATTTCGACCGGGCCATGCGCTTCGCCCGGGCATTGGGGGTGCAGCATCTGCATGTGATGGCCGGCAAGGCCGCCGGGGCCGCGGCCCGGCGCACGCTGGTCGCGAACCTTCGCTGGGCCTGCGCCCGCGCGCCGCAGGCCAGCCTGACCATCGAGCCGATGAATGGCGAGGACATGCCGGGCTATTTTCTCGACTGCTTCGATCTGGCGGCCGAGATCGTCGAGGAGGTCGGCGCCGCCAATCTGGGGCTGCAATTCGACGCCTACCAGGCGCAGATGATCCATGGCGACGCGCTGGAGATCTGGCAGCGCCATGCCGGCCGGGTGCGGCACATCCAGGTCGCCGGCTGCCCGGGCCGGCACGAACCGCGCCAGGGCGATGCCCATTTCGCCGAATTGCTGCGGGCCGTCGACGGTTCCGGCTATCAGGGCTGGGTGGGGGCGGAATATTCGCCGCGTACCTCGACCGAGGCCGGGCTGCGCTGGCTGCGCTCGGCCTGACAGCGGCCTGACAGCGGCCGGGCCGCGCCGGGTCCGGGCGGGAAATGGCGGCGCTGGTGCGGTGGCCGGGCCGACTGCCGGGCACGGCCTCCGCCAGCGCCGTGTCGCTTCCCGTCCGCCGGGTTTCGGCAAGCCAGCGGCGCCGGCCTGTCAATCCTCGCCGGGCAGGCGCTTGGCCATCCGTTCGGCCATCGCCTGATAGCCGCTGGCCTTCAGGCCGGCGATCGTGCCCAGATAGTCCCGCGGCTCGCGGTTCTGGCTGAGCTTCGATTTCGCCAGGGTCCGGCGCAGGGCGATGCGGAAGGCGACGATGCCGTTCAGCATCTGCTGCAGGTAATCGGCCGGGGCGTCGGCCATGCGCCAGGCCTGGGTGCCGTTCAGGCGGCGCTCGTGCTTGCGGGTCAGCAGGCCGACGGCCGCGCGCTTGGCATGGTCGTCATGCTGGAAGCTGATGGCGCCATAGGCATGGACCACCTGATAGTTCCAGGTCGGGACGTGCCGGTGATGCTCGGCCTTGCTCGGGTAGAAATTCGGCGAGACATAGGCATCCTCGCCCCGGAAGATCGCCAGCACCTCCTGACCATCGGCGATCAGCCGGTGCATGTCGTTGGCCAGCGCCACATGCCCGATCAGCGTGCCATCCGGGGCGGCCAGCAGCGGGATATGGTTGGCAACCAGCCCCTTTCCGGTCTGCGCCACGATGCAGGCCAAAGGCGCGGTCTCGATGATCGCGGCGATTTCGTCGGGGCGGATCTCGTGGAAATGCGGGGGGACATACATGCTTGCTGCTCCGATGCCGAGACTGCCGGATCGTGTCCTTGGCCCAGGATGATGACAATGCCCGCGCCGGCCGGAACCGGCGCAGGGCAAGCGCTGCTAGTAAGCCGCGCTGCCGGTGCCGGCGGGAAGCGCGCCATAGGGCAGCCAGATGGTCTTGCTGCGGCTGGCGGCGCGCAGGAATTCCCGGCCTTGCGCCTTCGCATCGGTCCAATCGCGCGGCTCGGGCGTCCAGACCGGGATCAGGGTCTCGGCCGCGGTGCGCTGCACCTCGGCCAGCCCCTCGCCCTGCCCGGCATGCCAGATCGCCGAGACGCCGTCATGCGCGGCAAGCGCCCCCGCCAGCGCATCACGCGGACCGCTGACGATGTTCACCACACCGCCCGGCACGTCCGAGCAGGCCAGAACCTGCGCCAGCGTCAGCGCCGCCATCGGCCGGTCCTGCGACGGGATCGCCACCACGGCATTGCCCATGGCGATGGCCGGCAGCACCAGCGCCATGAACCCCGCCAGCGGCGCGGCCGTGGGCGCGACCAGTCCCATGACGCCATGCGGCTCGGGCTGCACATGGCACAGGTGGCCGGGCTTGGCCGCAACCGTGGCGCCGTCGTATTTGTCGGCGAAACCGGCATAGAAGAAGCAGCGGCGGATGGCGGCATCGACCTCGGCCGGACTGGCGAAGCCGGCGAATTCGGCGCGGCGCTGCGCCAGGTTTTCGGCCAGGAAATACAGCACCTGCGCCCGGCCGTGGCCGCCCAGGCCCTGCCATTTCGCCAGCGCGGACCCCGCCGCCTCGACGGCGTTGCGGATGTCCTTGCGATTGCCCAGCGGCACCAGCTCGTCCTGCGCCAGGTAGCTGGCACCGCCATCCGGCCGCTTCTGCGCGCCGCCGATGTAATGCTTGACGGTGCGGTCGATCCCGGCGCTGTCCTCGGGCGCCTCGACCGGGGCGATCTCCGCCGGCACCGGGTCGCGCTGCGCGGCGACGGCGGCGGTAAGATAATCCAGCATCCCCTCGCGCCCGCCTTCGCGGCCATAGCCCGAATCGCGCATCCCGCCAAAGGGCGCGGCGGCGTCGAACAGGTTGGCGCAATTCACCCAGACCACGCCGGCCTTGATCCGCGCCGCCATGTCGGTCGCCACCGTGGCGCTTTCCGACCAGACCGAGGCTGCCAGCCCATAGCGGGTGTTGTTGGCCAGATCCGCCGCCTCGTCCGCGGTGCGAAAGGTGGACAGCGTGGCGATGGGGCCGAAGATCTCCTCGACCATGCCGGGATTGGCGGGCGCGATGTTGCGCAGATAACCCGGCGCGATGAAACAGCCCGCCGCCGGCGCGCCGCCGACCAGCTCCGCCCCGGCGGCGGTCGCCCGGTCGAGGATGCGCAGGATACGATCCTTTTGCACCGGATCGACGATGGCGCCGATATCGGTGGATTTGTCGAGCGGCGGGCCGAGGCGCAGGCTCTGCATCCGGGCCCGCAGCAGCGCCTCGAACCGCGCGGCGACCGATTCGGCGACCAGGATGCGCGAGCCGGCGCAGCAGACCTCGCCCTGGTTGAACCAGATCGAATCGACCACGCCCTCGATGGCGGCGTCCAGGTCGGCATCCTCCATGACCACGAAGGGCGACTTGCCGCCCAGCTCCAGCGTCAGCCGCTTGCCCGAACCCGCGACGGCGCGGGCGATGCCGCGCCCGACCTCGGTCGAGCCGGTGAAGGCGATCTTGTCCACCGGTGCCTCGACCAGCGCCGCGCCGGTCTCGCCGTCGCCGGTGACGATGTTGACCACCCCGGCGGGCAGCCCGACATGGGCGCAGATCTCGGCAAAGGCCAGCGCGGTCAGCGGCGTGTATTCGGCCGGCTTCAGCACCACGGTATTGCCGGCGGCCAGGGCCGGCGCCACCTTCCAGGCCAGCATCAGCAGCGGAAAGTTCCAGGGGATGATCTGGCCGCAGACGCCCAGCGGGCCATGGCCGGGAAATTCGGTCTCGGCCAGCTCGGCCCAGCCGGCGTGATGGTAGAAATGCCGCACCACCAGCGGCACGTCGATGTCGCGGCTTTCGCGGATCGGCTTGCCGTTGTCCAGCGTCTCCAGCACCGCCAGGAAGCGTTCGCGCTTCTGGATGGTGCGCGCGATGGCATACAGAAAGCGCGCCCGCACATGGCCGGGCATGGCGCCCCAGCCGCGCTGCGCCCGGCGGGCGGCGCGCACCGCCTTCATCACGTCGCGGGCGGTGCCTTGCGTGACCTGCGCCAGTTCTTCGCCGGTCGAGGGGTCGCGGCTGGCAAAGGTCTCGCCCGGCCGGGTGAAACGTCCGGCGATGAAATGGCCGAAGCGGCCGCGTTCGCGCAGCCAGTCGCGGACGGCAGAGGCATCCTCGGGCGCGGGGCCGTATTCCATGCTTTCCATGATTTCGCTTACCTTCGGCATGTTCACCCCGCGGCCAGACGATGGGCGCCGGCATAGCGCCCGGTGACGTGATGGGAGATCTGCCGCTCGATATCGGCCAGAAGCGAGCTGGCGCCGATGCGGAACAGATCCGGCCGCAGCCAGTCGCGGCCCAGCTCCTCGGCCATCAGCACCTGCCAGTTCAGCGCGTCCCTGGCGGTTTTCAACCCGCCGGCCGGCTTGAAGCCGACGGCAAAGCCGGTCTGGTCACGATAGTCGCGGATCGCGCGCAACATGACCAAGCTGACCGGCAGCGTGGCGTTCACCGGCTCTTTCCCGGTCGAGGTCTTGATGAAATCGGCGCCGGCCTGCATGGCGACATGGCTGGCCTTGGCGACATTGCCCAGGGTCTTGAGCTCGCCCGTCGCCAGGATCGCCTTCATCCGGGCATGGCCGCAAGCCTCGCGCATGTCGCAGATCTCGTCGTAAAGCGCCGCCCATTCGCCGCGCAGCACCAGCGCACGGGAAATGACGATGTCGATCTCGTCCGCGCCCTGGTCCAGTGCATAGCGGATCTCGGCCAGCCGCAGGTCAAGCGGCATCAGCCCGGCCGGAAAGCCGGTCGCGACCGAGGCGACGGGGATCGCCGTGCCGGCCAGCGCCCGTTTCGCCGCCGCCACCATGGTCGGATAGACGCAGACCGCGCCGGTGGTCAGGTGATCGACCCCCAGCGCCGCCAACTGACCGGCATCGACGGGCTGGCGCGCCTTGGCGCAAAGCCGGGCCACGCGGTCGGGCGTGTCGTCGCCCGACAGCGTGGTCAGGTCGATGCAACCTACCGCGTTCAGAAGCCAGGCCGCCTGCCATTCCTTTTTCAGGCTGCGGCGCGCGGCCAGGCTTGCGGCGCGGCGCTCGGCCGCCGGCGTGTTGACCTGGATGGTCTCGAACCAGTCGAGGCGGAAATCGGTGCCGGGGTTCTTGCGCTCCATCGCTCAGCGCCCCCGCAGCCCGTCCCACCAGCGCCGCATGCGCCCGCGCGCCCGGTCGCGCGCCGCGTCGGCCCGGGCGTCGATCCGGTCCCAGGTCTCGTCGGCGGAGCGCACCGCGGGGTCGATGGTGCGCTCGCGGAACTGGTTCCACATGCGCCAGAGCAGGAACAGCAGCGCCCCCAGCACCAGCAGGATGATCTGCGCCGCCCAGTTGAAGGGCTTGACCTCGGGCCCCGCCACCGGCTTCACCGAGATGGCGTTGGGATAGATCGACAACCAGGAGATGCGCCAGCCGTAAGAGGTCACGCTGACCCATTCCGGACTGGCCGCGGTCGAGCGCATGTCCGTCGCCCGCGCATGCAGGTTCGAGCTGTCGTATTTGAAATAGGGCGGCCAGATCCAGCCGGTATCCTCGTTACGATAGACATAGGGCTTGCCGTTCAGGCGCACCGTGTCGATGAAGCGCACGTCGCGCTGCCCCTGCGCGTTCTGCACCGTGCCGGTGTCGGGCGAGGCATAGAAGATACGGTTCGCGCCGATATCGGTCAGGCGGTTGTAGGTGTTGGTAATGCGGACCGTCTGCTTCGAGGGCAGCGTGTAGTCCAGGAACGAAAAGACCGCGATCCCGAAGATCACTCCAAGGACGGTCAGGAACCAGCGCATCGGCGCCCCCCTCAGTTGTAATTCACGAACACGATGATCACGATGATCGCGACCACCGGCAGAACCAGCACCAGCCCGACGAGCCGCGCCCGCAGGGTCTTGCCGAAACCCACCATCGAACGCCGCACGAACTCGGCGCGTTCCGGCGAGGGGCCCGCGCGTTCGGGATGGCGGCGATCCCATTCCTTTTCAAGCTCTTCCCGGCGCAGGCTGCGGATGTAGATCGAAATCAACACATAGAAGATCAGCTCGACGGCCAGGACCATGCCGATCAGGCGGAGAAAGGCGATCATCGGGCCGACCCTGGTTGCGAAAAACCTGCCCCATGGAAGGCCCGCGCGCCGCGACTGTCAATGACCCCATTGCCGCGCCCCCGCGCCCGGCCTAGCCTTGCACCATGGACGCCCTTGCCCTCGAGATCGAGAACCGCCGCGACGACCTGGTCCGCCTGACCCAGGATCTGATCCGCATTCCGACGCTGAACCCGCCAGGACGCAACTACCGCGAGATCTGCGAATACCTGCAGGCGCGGCTAGCACGGCAGGGTTGGACCTGCGAGCTGATCCGCGCCCATGGCGCGCCCGGCGACTGCGAGGCTTTCCCGCGCTGGAACCTGGTGGCCCGGCATCGCGGCGGCCCGCCCGGCGAATGCGTGCATTTCAACAGCCATCACGACGTGGTCGAGATCGGCCATGGCTGGAGCCGCGATCCCTTCGCCGCCGAACTGGCCGATGGCCGCATCTATGGCCGCGGCGCCTGCGACATGAAGGGGGGCTTGGCCGCCAGCATCATCGCCGCCGAGGCCTTCACGGCGCTTTACCCCGACCACCCCGGCCAGATCGAGATCAGCGCCACCGCGGACGAGGAATCGGGCGGTTTCGGCGGCGTGGCCTATCTGGCCCAGCAGGGCGCCTTTGCGCATGTCGGCCATGTCATCATCCCCGAGCCCCTGCACAAGGACCGCATCTGCCTGGGTCATCGCGGCGTCTGGTGGGCCGAGATCGAGACGCATGGCCGCATCGCCCATGGCTCGATGCCCTTCCTGGGCGACAGCGCCATCCGCCACATGGGCGCGGTGCTGGAGGAAATGGAACGCACGCTGTTCCCGCTGCTGATGACCAAACACACGCAGATGCCGGTGATCCCCGAAGGCGCGCGGAATTCGACGCTGAACATCAACTCGATCCATGGCGGCGAGCCGGATCTCGGCCCCGACTTCACCGGTCTGCCGGCACCCTGCGTCGCCGACCGCTGCCGCATCACCATCGACCGCCGCTTCCTGATCGAGGAGGAGCTGTCGGAAGTGAAGCGCGAGGTCACCGCGCTGCTCGAAAAGGTCAAGGCGCAAAGGCCCGGCTTCTCCTATGAGATCCGCGACCTGTTCGAGGTCATCCCCAGCATGACAGACCGCAAGGCCCCGGTGGTGCGCTCGACCGCGGCGGCCATCGAACGGGTGCTGGGCCGCGAGGCCGGCTATGTCGTCAGCCCCGGCACCTACGACCAGAAGCACATCGACCGCATCGGCAAGCTGCAGAACTGCATCGCCTACGGGCCGGGGGTGCTGGACCTGGCGCACCAGCCCGACGAATGGGTGGGCGTGGACGACATGCGGGATTCCGCCCGCGTCATGGCCCTGGTGCTCGACGACCTCCTGCGCGGCGCTTCGGGGGATTCCCCCCGCTTTGCACCTGTGGCATGATCGCCCGAAACAACCGAGCAGACCATGACCCAACGCCTGTCGATCAGCGCCATCATCTTCTTCGTCGTGATGATCCTTCTGGGCGTCTATTTCGCCTATGCGGCGGTGCAGGGCCCCTCGGGCATCCTGCGGCGGGTGCAGTTGCAGGCCGAGACGCAGGAACTGGTCCAGCAGCGCGACAAGCTGCAGGCCGAGGTGGACCGGATGCGCAACCTGACCCGGCGCCTGTCGGACGAATATCTCGATCTCGACCTGCTGGACGAACGCGCCCGCGACGTGCTGGGCCTGGTGCGCGCCGACGAGATCATCATCCGCTGACCGCTCCCGCGGGCTCTGGCCCCGCTTCTTCACCGTTGTCCAAATACCCCTGCGACCGCCCGCCCGAGGCGCCGCGCGGCCGCCTTCGCGCGCGCCCGGCGACCGGCGGCTTTCCGCATCTGCCCTCTGGACGGATGCACGAGTCCGGTTTACTTCCCCCGAAAGCTTCGCCTAGAACTAGTTTAACGCTGAACTATTCCTTGCCCCGAGGAGGAGGCCCATGGTCAGAAAGCCCGCAGCCAGGCAGAGCACGTCCAACGTGTCCAAGGATGAGCTGCTCAAATACTACCGCGACATGCTGTTGATCCGGCGATTCGAGGAAAAGGCCGGCCAGCTTTACGGCATGGGCCTGATCGGCGGCTTCTGCCATCTCTATATCGGCCAGGAGGCCGTCGTCGTCGGCCTCGAGGCCGCCGCCAAAGAAGGCGACAAGCGCATCACCTCCTACCGCGACCACGGCCACATGCTGGCCTGCGGCATGGAAGCCCGCGGCGTGATGGCCGAGCTGACCGGCCGCATCGGCGGCTATTCCAAGGGCAAGGGCGGCTCGATGCACATGTTCAGCCGCGAGAAGCATTTCTACGGCGGCCACGGCATCGTCGCGGCGCAGGTGCCGCTGGGCGCCGGCCTTGCCTTCGCCGACAAGTATCTGGGCAACGACAACGTCACCTTCGTCTATTTCGGCGACGGCGCCTCGAACCAGGGCCAGGTCTACGAAACCTACAACATGGCCGAGCTCTGGGAGCTGCCGGTGGTCTTCGTCATCGAGAACAACCAATATGCCATGGGCACCTCGATGAAGCGCTCGACCAAGTCGACCACGCTGTTCGGCCGCGGCGAGGCCTTCGGCATCAAGGGCGAGCAAGTGGACGGCATGGACGTGCTGGCGGTCAAGGCCGCGGGCGAAAAGGCCGTGGCGCATTGCCGCGCCGGCAAGGGGCCGTACATCCTGGAAGTCATGACCTATCGCTATCGCGGCCATTCGATGTCCGACCCGGCGAAATACCGCACCCGCGAGGAAGTGCAGAAGATGCGGGACGAGCGCGACGCCATCGAGCATGTGCGCGAACTGCTCCTGACCGGCCAGCACGCCTCCGAGGAGGACCTCAAGGCCATCGACAAGGAGATCAAGGATATCGTGAACGACTCGGCCGAATTCGCCAAGGAAAGCCCCGAGCCGCCGCTGGAGGAGCTCTGGACCGATATCTACGCCAAGGAAGTGCCGCAGGGCGGCGCGGAACAGAACGCCTGAGGGGAGGGAACCATGGCAACCGAAATCCTGATGCCCGCCCTGTCGCCCACCATGGAGGAAGGCACGCTGGCCAAATGGCTGGTCAAGGAAGGCGACAGCGTGAAATCCGGCGACATTCTCGCCGAGATCGAGACCGACAAGGCCACGATGGAGTTCGAGGCCGTCGACGAGGGGATCCTCGGCAAGATCCTGATCGCCGAAGGCAGCCAGGGGGTCAAGGTCAACACCCCCATCGCCGTGCTGGTCGAGGAAGGCGAATCCGTCGATGCCGCCCCGGCACCGAAGGCCGCGCCCGCCGAGGCCAGGGCCGAGGCGCCGGCCGCGCCGGCCGAGGCCGCCGCCCCTGCCCCGGCGCCGGTCGCGGATCAGTCGCCCGACTGGCCGGAAGGCACGCCGATGAAGACCATGACCGTGCGCGAAGCCCTGCGCGAGGCCATGGAAGAAGAAATGACCCGCGACGACACCGTCTTCCTGATGGGCGAGGAAGTCGGCGAATACCAGGGCGCCTACAAGATCTCGCAGGGCCTGCTCGACAAGTTCGGCCCGCGCCGCGTCGTCGACACCCCGATCAGCGAGATCGGCTTCGCCGGCATCGGCACCGGCGCCGCCATGGCCGGCCTGCGCCCCATCGTCGAGTTCATGACCTTCAACTTCGCCATGCAGGCGATGGACCACATCATCAACTCGGCCGCGAAGACGCTCTACATGTCGGGTGGCCAGATGGGCGCGCCGATGGTGTTCCGCGGCCCGAACGGCGCCGCCGCCCGCGTCGCCGCCCAGCACAGCCAGGATTACGCCGCCTGGTTCGCGCAGATCCCCGGCCTGAAAGTCGTCATGCCCTATTCGGCCGCCGACGCGAAGGGCCTGCTGAAACAGGCGATCCGCGACCCGAACCCGGTCGTCTTCCTGGAAAACGAGATCCTCTACGGCCGCAGCTTCGAGGTGCCGGACCTCGAGGATTTCACCATCCCCTTCGGCAAGGCCAAGATCGTGCGCCCCGGCAAGCATGTGACCCTGGTCAGCTTCGGCATCGGCATGACCCATGCGCTGGACGCGGCCGAGAAACTGGCCGGCGAGGGCATCGAGGCCGAGGTCGTCGACCTGCGCACCCTGCGCCCGATCGACTATGCGACCGTGATCGCCTCGGTGCAAAAGACCAACCGCTGCGTGACGGTGGAAGAGGGCTTCCCGGTCTGCTCGATCGGCAACCACCTCTCGGCCTATATCATGGAAAACGCCTTCGATTATCTCGATGCCCCGGTGATCAACTGCACCGGCAAGGACGTGCCCATGCCCTATGCCGCGAATCTTGAAAAGCACGCGCTGATCACCTCGGACGAGGTGGTGGCGGCGGTCAAGAAAGTCACCTACCGTTAAGGAGCAAGCGAGATGCCGACAGAAATCCTGATGCCCGCGCTTTCTCCGACCATGGAGGAGGGCACGCTGGCCAAATGGCTGGTGAAGGAAGGCGACGCGGTCAAATCCGGCGACATCCTGGCCGAGATCGAAACCGACAAGGCCACGATGGAATTCGAGGCCGTGGACGAAGGCACGGTGGGCAAGATCCTGGTGGCCGAGGGCACGGCGGGCGTGAAGGTGAACACGCCCATCGCCGTGCTCTTGGACGAGGGCGAAAGCGCCTCCGACATCGGCTCGGCCCCGGCGCCGAAAGCCGAGGCAGCCGCACCCGCGAAAGCCGAAGCCGCCGCTCCTGCGGCAGCGGCGGCGGCCCCTGCCCCGGCGGCGCCGAAGGCGGCCGATGGCAACCGGGTCTTCGCCTCGCCGCTGGCGCGGCGCATCGCGGCCGAAAAGGGCATCGACCTTGCCGGCGTGACGGGCTCGGGCCCGCATGGCCGCATCGTCAAGGCGGATGTCGAGGGCGCGAAGCCCGGCGCGGCGAAACCCGCTGCCGCCGCAGAGCCCCAGAAGGCCGCCGCCGCCCCGGCAGCGGCAGCCCCGGCCGGTCTTTCGGCGGAAACCGTGCTCAAGATGTATGCCGACCGCGAGACCACCGAGCTGGCGCTGGACGGCATGCGCCGCACCATCGCCGCCCGCCTGACCGAGGCCAAGCAGACCATCCCGCATTTCTACCTGCGCCGCTCGGCCAAGCTGGACGAGCTGATGAAGTTCCGCGCCATGCTGAACAAGCAGCTGGAATCGCGGGGCGTGAAGCTGTCGGTGAACGACTTCATCATCAAGGCCTGCGCCCTGGCGCTGCAAGAGGTGCCGGATGCCAATGCCGTCTGGGCCGGCGACCGCATCCTGAAGCTGAAGCCCTCGGACGTGGCGGTCGCCGTGGCGGTCGAAGGCGGGCTCTTCACCCCGGTGCTGAAGGACGCCCAGCAAAAGACCCTGTCGGCGCTTTCCGCTGAAATGAAGGATCTGGCCAACCGCGCCAAGACCAAGAAGCTCGCCCCGCATGAATATCAGGGCGGCAGCTTCGCGATCTCGAATCTGGGCATGTTCGGCATCGAGAACTTCGACGCGGTGATCAAC
The DNA here is from genome assembly GCF_030388245.1 of Paracoccus sp. TOH. Taxonomy (NCBI): domain Bacteria; kingdom Pseudomonadati; phylum Pseudomonadota; class Alphaproteobacteria; order Rhodobacterales; family Paracoccaceae; genus Paracoccus; species Paracoccus sp. TOH. The sequence continues at coordinate 1,624,351 of NZ_CP098360.1, read as the reverse complement.
CCGCCGCATGGCGCGATCCTTGCCGTCGGCGCCGGCATCCAGACCCCGGTCGTGGAAAACGGCGAGGTGGTGATCCGCAACGTCATGTCGATGACCCTCTCGGTCGATCACCGGGTGATCGACGGCGCCCTCGGCGCCCAGCTTCTGGACGCCATCGTCAAGCACCTGGAAAACCCGATGGGCATGCTGGCCTGATTCCCGGCAAAACCAACGGACAAGGGGGCCTCGCGGCCCCCTTTCTCCGTTTTCCAAATACCCCGCGGGGGTCCGGGGGCGCGAAGCCCCCGGCCCGGCCTCATTCGCCGACCGCCTCCCGCGCCGCATTCAGCCCGATCCGCCGCCGCAGCCAGCCGCCGATCCGCACCTGCCCGCCATGCACCACGGAGAACAGCGAGGGCACGAACAGCAGCGACAGCAGCGTCGACAGCAGCAGCCCCCCGATCACCGCGATGGCCATGGGCGAGCTGAACTCGGCCCCCTCGCCGGTGCCGATGGCCGAGGGCACCATGCCCGCGGTCATGGCGATGGTGGTCATCACGATGGGCCGGGCACGCTTGTGCACCGCATCCAGGATCGCCGCCGGCTTTTCCGTGCCCTGATCCATGGAGCTGACCGCAAATTCCACCAGCATGATGGCGTTCTTGGTCACGATCCCCATCAGCATCAGGAATCCGATCACCACCGCCATGCTGATGGAATTGCCGGTCAGGAACAGCGCCAGGATCGCGCCGCCGATGGCCAGCGGCAGCGACATCAGGATCGAGACCGGGGTGACGAAATTGTGGAACAGCAGCACCAGCACGACATAGGTCAGCAGCACGCCCGAGATCATCGCCACGGTGAAGGCCTGAAACACCTCGGCCATGATCTCGGCATCGCCCGAAGGCTGGATCTGGGTCCCGAGCGGCAGCTCGACCTCCTGCTGCAAGGCCGTGACCTGCGCGTTGACCGGCCCCAGCAGTGCCCCGCCGGCCAGGTTCGCCGAAACCGTGGTGCGATAGCTCCGGTCATAGCGCCCGATCTCGGTCGCCCCGGCCGAGATCGAGACATCCGCCACCACCTCCAGCGGCAATTGCCCGGCCGTGCTTGGCACCCGCAGATTGCGCACCGTCATCAGGTCGCGCCGGGCGGCCTCGTCCAGCCGCACCATGATCGGGATCTGCTCGTCGCCGGTATTGAACTTGGCCAGGTTCGATTCCGTGTCGCCCAGCGTCGCCACCCGCAGCGTCGTCGCCAGCGCGCTGGCGGTGACGCCCAGCTGCGAGGCCACCTCGGGACGGGGATGGATCTGGATCTCGGGCCGCTGCAGGCTGGCCGAGGAACTCACCCCTTCCAGCTCCGGCAGGGTCTTCATCGCCGCCATCAGCCGCTCGGCCGCCTCGGCGGCGCCGTCCTCGCTGTCGCCCAAAACGGAAATGGACAGGTCGGCATTGCCCTCTTCGTTCTGGAAATTGATCCGCAGGTCGGGGATCTGCGCCAGGTCGTGCTTCAGCTCGTCCTCGATGACGAAGCTCGACCGCTCGCGTTCTTCCTTGGGGCCGTAATTGACCATCAGCTCGGCCTTGGCCACGTCGTCCTCGCCGCCGTTGACGAAGACCGAGCGCACCTCGGGCACCGCCTTGATGCGCTGCGAAACCATCCGCGCCGCGGCTTCGGTTTCCGACACCGTGGCGCCGGGCGGAAGTTCGATGGTGATCTGGCTGCGGCCGACATCCGAGGCCGGGATGAACTCGGTCGGCAGCAGCGTGGCGGACCAGATCGAGCCGATGAAGACCCCCAGCCCCATCAGCAATGTCAGCCCGCGATGGCGCAGCGTCCAGGCCAGCACCGCCATCAGGCTGCGCAGCACCGGCCCGTCCCGCTCCTCGGCCAGGCGGGTGTTGTCGCGCAGGAAATAGGCGGCCAGCATCGGGGTGACCAGTCGCGCCACCAGCAGCGAGAACAGCACCGAGACCGCGACGGTCAGCCCGAACTGCTTGAAATACTGGCCTGGAATCCCGCCCATGAAACTGACCGGGGCAAAGACCGCGACGATCGAGAAGCTGATGGCGATGACGGTCAGGCCGATCTCGTTCGCGGCCTCCATGCTGGCCTGATAGGCGGGGACGCCCATGTTGATGTGCCGCACGATGTTCTCGATCTCGACGATGGCGTCGTCGACCAGGATGCCGGTGACCAGGGTGATCGCCAGCAGGCTGATGCCGTTCAGCGTGAAGCCCAGCCAATGCATGACGAAGAAGGTCGGGATGATCGACAGGGGCAGCGCCACGGCGGCGATCAGCGTCGCCCGCCAGTTCCTCAGGAACAGGAACACCACGATCACCGCCAGCGCCGCACCCTCGTAGAGCGTCTCCATGGTCGAGTGATAGCTGCCCGATGTATAGGTCGTCGCGTCGTCGATCAGGGTGATCCGGGTGCCGGGATGGCGGGCCTCGATCTGGGCGATGCGGGCCTTGGTGCCGTCGCCGGCCTTCAGATCGGATTCGCCGCTGGCGCGGAACACGCCGAAAGCCACCACCGGCTGGCCGTCGAGCAGGGCGAACTTGCGCTCCTCGCTGGCGCCGTCGCTGACGCTGCCCAGCTGGTCCAGCCGCACCGTGCGGCCGCCCGCCTCTCCGCCGCCGATCAGGATCGGCGTCGCCGCCAGCCGCCCGACATCGCCGGCCGATCCCAGGGCGCGGATGGAATATTCGGTGCCGGCCAGATCGCCGCGCCCGCCGCCCAGGTCGATGTTCTTGGCCCGCAACTGCTCCGAGATCTCGGCCGCCGTCAGCCCGAAGGCCATGATGCGGTCGGGGTCCAGATCGACATTGATCTGCCGGTCGGCGCCGCCGATGCGGGTGATGCTGGCCACGCCCGGCACGGTGGACAGGTCGCGCGACACCACGTCGTCGACGAAATCCGACAGCTGCTCGATGCTCATGCCGGGGTTGCTGACCGCATAGGTCAGGATCGCCATGCCGCTGATGTCGATGCGCTGGACCAGCGGCTCGACGATCGATTCGGGCAGGTCGGCGCGGACATTGGCCACCGCGTCCTTAACATCGTTCACGGCACGGTCGGTATCGGTCTCCAGCTCGAACTCGACATAGATGCGGGCCGCGCTGTCGGTCGCGGACGAGGTGATGTGCCGCACGCCGGTGATCGAGGCGATGGAATCCTCGATGGGCTGGATCACCTGCCGGGTCAGCTCGCTGGGCGCGGCGCCCGGCTGGCCGACCACGACGCTGACCAGCGGCAGGTCGATATTCGGCATGGCGGTGACCGCCAGCCGGCTGAAGCTGTAGAACCCCATCAACAGCAGCACGAGGAAGACCGCGATCGGCGGCACCGGATGGCGGATGGACCAGGCCGAGAAGTTCATGGCGCGGCCTGCACCTGATCGCCGCTGCGGAAGAAGGCGCCGGCGCGCGCCACCACTTGCTCGCCCGGCGCCAGGCCCTCCAGAATCTCGCGCCGACCCTGCCAGATCAGCCCGGCCTTCACCGGGCGGGTCTCGATCCGGCCGGCCGTGACCACCTGCACGCGCTCGCCCTGGTCATCGGCCAGGATCGCCGAACTGGGCACGGTCAGCGCCTCGCGCCGGTCGGTGATGACCCAGCCGCTGGCGAAAAGCCCGGTGCGCAGCCGCGGATCGGGGTCCAGTGCGATCCGCGCCGAACCCAGCCGCGTCACCGGGTCGACCGCCGCCGGCGCCAGCCGCAGCCTGCCGCGGACCTCGCCCAGCCCGGCCACGCGGATCTCGGCCGGGTCTCCGGCGGTCAGCTGCGACAGCGCCGTCTCGATCACATCGGCCGCAAGCTCGATCTCGCCGCCGGCGATCAGGGTGAAGAGCGGCTCGCCGCCGCTGCCCGAGATCGCGCCCAGCCGCGCGGTGCGCGCCACCACCACGCCATCGACCGGCGCGGTGATGCGGGCATGACCCAGGTTCAGCCGCGCGATGCGGCGGCTCGCGCCGGCCTGGGCCAGCTGCGCCCGCGCCACGCCCAGCCCGTCCGACGCCGAAGCCGCGGCCGCCCGCGCCGAGGCCTCGGCCGCGATCGCCTGGTCCAGCACCGCCTGGCTGGCATTGCCGCTTTGCCGCAGGCTGCGGGTGCGGGCCAGTGCTGCCGTGGCCTCGGTCAGCGTCGCCTCGGCGCTGGCGATCTGGCTTTCGGCCTGGCTGATCCCGGCCTCGGAACGCTGGTATTCCGCCTCGGCCTGGGCCAGCTGCGCCGACAGCGCCTCGTCCGCCAGCCGGGCCAGCACCGCGCCGGCTTTCACGCGGTCGCCGACCTCGGCCTCGATGCCGGTGATCTCGTAGCCCGCGACATGGGCATGGACCTGCACCTCTTGCCGCGCGATCAGCGAGCCCGAGACCGGCACCCGCGCCTCGATCGGCGTCCTCTCGGCCCGCGCCAGCGTCACCACGGGCAGTTCGGACTGTTCGACCGCGCCGGCCGTTTCGGCCATGGCCGTCAGTGCCGGTCCCGACAGGGACAGGGCAAGGGCCAGCATCGCGGCCCGGGTGATCCGGCAGGCTGCGGTCATCGTCCCCTCCAAACCAATCTCCGGCGCAACATAATGGTGCCCGCCGCCAGCAACAATGCCGGCCGCGGATCAGAAGGAAACGCTGACGCCGGGCAAGCTCAATTCGCCGATCAGGTCGCGCAGTTCCTGCCGGGCGGCGATGTTGGACATGTTGAGCTGTTCCGTGCCGATGTCCTTGAGATCCAACAGCGTCAATCCGCGCGGAAACAGCTCGCGGAAGATCACCCGCTCGGAGAAGCCCGGCGCGACACGGAAGCCGATGCGCTTGGACAGCGTCGCCAGCGCGCCGCCGACCTTGCGCTTGTTGTGCATCGCCTGGGTGCCCAGCCGGTTGCGCAGCACCAGCCAGTCGATCGGTCCCGCCCCCGCCTCGCCGCGCAGCTGGCGGGCGGACCAGACCATCTCGGCATAGATCGACGGGCCGAGGATCCGGCCCTCGGGCGAAAGCCGCGCCAGCAGGTCGAAATCGACGAAACTGTCGTTCATCGGCGTGATCAGCGTATCGGCCAGCGTATGCGCCATCTGGCTAAGCCGGGTGTGCGAGCCGGGGCAGTCCAGTAGGATGAAATCGCATTCCGCCTCCAGCGCCGCCACCGCCTGGGACAGCGGATCGCTGTCCGCCTCGGGCTCGGGCGCCAGATGGCCCAGGATCGGCGTGGGCAGATCCAGTCCCTCGCGTTGGGCGAAATGCACGCGGTTCTCAAGATAGCGTCCGAAGCTGCGCTGGCGCAGGTCCAGGTCCAGCGCCCCGACCCGATGGCCCATGCGCGCCAGCGCGGTGGCCACATGCATCGAGGTCGTGGACTTTCCCGAACCGCCCTTCTCGTTTCCGACAACGATGATATGCGCCACGAATCCCCCGGAAATGCCCGCCACCTCGCGCCGGACCATAGGCCGCGCCCGGCGCGATGAAAAGCGCCGCATCGGCGCGAATCGCCGCCGCGGCGGCGTTTTTCCGCGCGGCGCACTGCCGTTGCAAGCCTTGGGGCCGTCGCGCAACCTTCTGTTCCAGCTTCATTCTTTCATCACGACACAACAGGTCGAGATTTATCTTGAAAAATACGACCGACTATGTCGTCATATGTCTGCCGGACCAAACCGGCAGGTCAGCCAAGGGAAGGAGCCAAAGATGACCTATCGGCACCATCTGTCGGCCTTTGCCGATCGCGCGCTGCGGGCCGCCATGCTCGCCCCGCCCCGTTATGCGGTCAGCCTGATCGACCGCCGCACGGGCAAGCCGCATCGGATCTCGGAGATTCCGTTGCGGCTGATCACCTGCGAACCGTTCAGGACCGCCCGGGACCTGATGCGCGACCGCGACCCCGCGCTTTGGGGCACCGCCATCCACCGCCTCGACAGGAAAGGAGCCCTGCAATGATCCGCGCCGCTTTCCGCACGCCCGCCCGCCCCTATGCGACCATCGCGCTTTCGGCCTATCAAAGCGTGCAGGGGCCGGTGCTGCGCCAATATCGCGACGGCCGGGTGATGATCGACACCGGCAACGGGCCGCTGACCGGCCTGCCGCTGAACCGGCCGACGCGGGCGCCGGGCTGGATGCCGATCCTGGGCCCGGCCTTCTGATCGGGCCTTCTGATCGGGGCTTATGATCGGGCATGCCGGCGGTGATCGCCTTCCGCCGGGGATCGCCCACCATCCCCCGGAACGAAAAACGCCGCCCGAAAGGGCGGCGTTTGCAGATCCGGGCGCGGTGGACTCAGAAGCCCAGGCCGGCATATTTGTTCTTGAACTTCGACACCCGGCCGCCGGTGTCCATCAGCTTGGCCGAGCCGCCGGTCCATGCCGGGTGCACGCTGGGATCGATGTCCAGCGACATGGTGTCGCCTTCCTTGCCCCAGGTCGAACGCACCTGATAGGTGGTGCCGTCGGTCATCTTCACGGTGATGAAGTGATAGTCGGGATGAATCTCTGCTTTCATGGCGCGTCTCCTCAGGCCTGGGCTTCGGCTTTGGGCTTGTAGTTGCTGACCTCGGCGATGCGGGCCGATTTGCCGCGGCGATCGCGCAGGTAGTACAGCTTGGCGCGGCGGACACGGCCACGGCGCACCACGGTGATCGAGTCGATATTGGTCGAGTAGAGCGGGAAGACGCGCTCGACGCCCTCGCCGAACGAGATCTTGCGCACGGTGAACGAGGCGCCGATGCCGCCGCCCTTGCGCGAGATGACCACGCCTTCGTACATCTGCACGCGGGTGCGGGTGCCTTCGGTCACCTTGTAGCCGACGCGCACGGTGTCGCCGGCCTTGAAATCGGGGATTTCCTTGCCGAGCGCGGCGATTTGCTCGGCTTCGATCTGGGCGATCAGGTTCATCGCTTTGTTCCTTCGGTTACTCGCGGTAGCCCCGCGATTGGTCTGATGCGCCCGAGAGCTGTCGGTCCTTTGCCGGGTCCATACGAGTTTCCTCATATGCCCGCCACAGGTCGGGGCGGCGTTCCTTGGTCAGCCTTTCGGCCATGTCGCGCCGCCAACTGGCAATAGCCGCGTGATTGCCGGACAGAAGCACGTCCGGGATCGCGCGGCCTTCCCAAAGGGCGGGCTTCGTGTACTGCGGATGTTCCAGCAGGCCGCCCTGGTCCGGGGAAAAGGATTCCTCGGCCAGAGATTCCTGATTCCCCAGCACGCGCGGTATAAGGCGAACCGTCGCGTCGATCAAGACCTGAGCGGCCAGTTCGCCGCCGGTCAGGACGTAATCGCCGATGCTGATCTCCTCGACGCCATGGGCGTCCAGCACGCGCTGGTCCACGCCCTCGAACCGGCCGCAGATCAGCGTCATGCCGGGACCGTTGGCCAGTTGCCGCGCCCGGGCCTGGGTGAAGGGCTTGCCGCGCGGCGACAGGTAGATGGCCGGCAGGTCGCCGCCCGCCTCGCGCAGCGCCGCGTCCATCACGTCGGGGCGGATCACCATGCCGGCGCCGCCGCCCGCCGGCGTGTCGTCGACATTGCGGTGCCGGCCGATGCCGAAGGGCCGCAGGTCGATGCTGCGCAGGTTCCACAGCCCTTCGGCCAGCGCCCGCCCGGTCAAGGAAAGCCCCAGAACCCCCGGGAAAGCCTCGGGAAACAGGGTGACGACCTGCGCTGTCCACGCGCCTTTGACCCGAGGCTCGGCCATCAGGTCCCGCGGCTGCAGGCTGGCGCTGATGGTAAGCCGGCCATGGGATTTCGCCGCGTGGGATTTCGGCGGCGTGCTCATGCGTCGCGGCGCAGCAGGAAATTGCCGGCCACCACCAGCAGCGCCCCCAGGATGGCGGTGCCGACCGGCGCGGCGGGCGGCAGCGTCATCGGCGCGAACAGCGTGCCCAGATACCAGGCGCCCATGCAGAGCGCGCCGCAGATCAGGATGGCCTGCGCCATCAGCCGCGGGCTGGGCGACAGCGCCTGCCCGGCCAGCAGCGGAATGATCCCGGCCAGCATGACCGGCGCGAAGATATAGGCGTTCGGGTTCTCGCTGCCCGAGAGACCCTGCATCAGCGGGCCGGCGAGCATGAGAAGAAAACCGATGGAGAACAATGCAATGCGCGTCATTCCTGTTCCTCTTCCGGCGGGTCGGCGATGATGCGCCCGGCAGCGATGTCCACCGTCGGCACGAAGGCGCGGGTGAAGGGCAGCAACACTGTCTGGCGGCCCGTTCCGAAGATCTCGAGAATGTCGCCCGCGCCATGGTCGTAGATGGCCCGGACCTTGCCGATCAGCTTGCCGCCGGTGTCGTAGACGGAAAGCCCGATCAGGTCGGTGTGATAGAATTCGTCATCCGGCAGCGCCGGCAGCCGGTCACGGTCGGCCCAAAGCGTCACGCCCTTCAGCGCCTCGGCCTGTTCGCGCGTCTCGACGCCCGAGAGCCGGGCCCCGAGTCCCCCGGTCACCGGCCGGCTCAGCCGGACCGTGAAGAAGCGCTTTCCATCCTCGGACCAGAGCGGACCATAGGCAGCAATATCAGAAGGTTCCGAGGTGAAGCTCTTGAGCCTCACCTCGCCCCGGACGCCGAAGGCGCCCGCGATCGCGCCGACACAGATCCGCTCGGCCATGCCGGATTATTCCGAAGCGGCTTCTTCGGCCGGGGCGTTGGCGGCGGCCTCGCGGGCGGCGCGCTTCTCGGCCCGCTCTTTCGCGGCCTTGCCCGGCTCGCCCTTCTTCAGGTTCTTGCGCTCGGCCTTCTCTTTCACGCCGGCGGCTTCCAGGAAGCGGGCGACGCGGTCGGTCGGCTGCGCGCCCTGGCCCAGCCAGTACTGGACGCGCTCCAGATCCATCTTGATGCGCTCTTCCGAATCCTTGGGCAGCAGCGGGTTGTAGACACCCAGCTTCTCGAGGAAGCGGCCGTCGCGCGGCATGCGCGAGTCCGAGGCGACGATGGCGTAATGGGGGCGTTTCTTCGAGCCACCACGGGCCAGGCGGATTTTCATTGCCATTGCGATTTCTCCTTTGGAATGGCGGGTTTGGCGGATGCGCGGCAACGCATCCTAGACGTGGTACCGTTCGTGATGCCGGATCACTTCGGCGATCACGAAATTCAGGAATTTGCGCGCGAATTCCGGGTCGAGATCGGCCTCGCGCGCGAGGCGTTCCAGCCGCTCGATCTGGCTTGCCTCGCGGGCGGGATCGGACGGAGGAAGGTCGTGTTCGGCCTTGAGGCGGCCGACGTTCTGGGTGTGCTTGAAGCGCTCGGCCAGCGTATAGACCAGGATCGCGTCCAGACGGTCGATGCTGGCGCGATGCTCTTTCAACAGAGCGGCGGCGCGGGCGGCGTCATTGGTCACGCGGAAATCTCCAAGACGTTGATTTCGTTCAGGGCGGCTGTCCACCGCCCGTACACCGGGCGTACACCGCGGATGCAGCGCCCGTCGCTCATGCGAAGGCCTCCGCCGGGTGGCGCCAGACGGCGCAGGGTTCGGTGCCGGGATGTGCGGCCGCGGTATCGCGCTGCGCGCCCAGCCGCCGGGCCAGCGCGGCCGAGCGGTCGTTGGCGGGCAGGATATAGCTGACGGCGGTCGTCCAGCCGAGCCGGCGCGCCGCGAAGTCGCGGGCGGCCAGCGCCGCCTCATGCGCGATGCCCCTGCCCTCGGCACCGGCATCCCACAGCGTCCAGCCGATCTCGGGCTCGGGCCAGCCGTCGGGAAACCAGGGCCCGACCCCGCCCAGCGCGGCGCCGCTTGCGCGGTCGGTCACGGTGAACAGCCCGTAGCCGCGCAGCACCCAATGGCCGACGATATGGCCGAAGGCGCGCCAAGCGAGGCCCGGCGCCAGCAGCGGCCCGCCGACCCAGGCCGAGCGTTCGCTTGCCGCAAAGTCACGCCAGACCGGCCAGTCGCCGGCCTGCGGGGCACGCAGGACCAGGCGTTCGGTCGTCAGCACGGGCGTGTCGGAGAGCGTGACCACTTATTTCTTCCCAAACAGCCCCGAGAGCCCGCCGGGCAGGTTCAGCTTGCCCAGATCGCCGCCCAACCCCTTGGGATCCTGCAGCATCTTCGTCGCCTCGGCCATCTTCTCGGGATCGACATTGGCCATGTCGGGCAGCCCGCCGCCCTTGCCGGTCATGGCGCGCATGGCCTGTTTCAGCATCCCGCCCTTGCCCATCTTGCCGAGCTTCTTCATCGTGTCGGCCATCTGCTTCTGCATCTTCAGCAGCTTGTTCAGTTCCGACACTTCCATGCCGGCACCGGCGGCGATGCGCTTCTTGCGGCTGGCCTGCAGCAGGTCCGGGTTGGCGCGTTCCTTCCTGGTCATCGAGTTGATCAGCGCGATCTGGCGCTTGATCGCCTTGTCGTCGAAGCCGGCGGCCTCGGCCTGCTTGGCCATCTTGCCCATGCCGGGCATCATGCCCATGATGGACTGCATGCCCCCCATCTTCATCATCTGTTCGAGCTGGCCTTTCAGGTCGTTCATGTTGAACAGACCCTTCTGGAAGCGCTTCATCATGCGCTCGGCCTGCTCGACCTCCAGCACCTCCTGCGCCTTCTCGACCAGCGCGACGATGTCGCCCATGCCGAGGATGCGGCCGGCGACGCGCTGCGCGTCGAAGGCTTCCAGCGCGTCCATCTTTTCGCCAAGGCCGACGAAGCGGATCGGCTTGCCGGTCACGGCGCGCATCGACAGCGCCGCACCGCCGCGGCCGTCGCCGTCCATCCGGGTCAGCACCACGCCCGAGATGCCGACCTTGCCGTCGAATTCGGTGGCGACGTTCACCGCGTCCTGGCCGGTCAGCCCGTCGACGACCAGCAGCGTCTCGCGCGGGTTGGCCACGTCGCGGACCGCCTGCACCTCGTCCATCAGCACTTCGTCGATATGCAGCCGGCCGGCGGTGTCGAGCATGTAGACGTCATAGCCGCCCAGCGTCGCCTGCTGCTTGGCGCGTTTCGCGATCTGCACGGCATTCTCGCCCGGGACGATCGGCAGGGTGTCGACGCCGATCTGCTGGCCCAGGATCGCCAGCTGCTCCATGGCGGCCGGGCGGTTGGTGTCGAGCGAGGCCAGCAGCACCCGCTTCTTCTCGCGGTCCTTGAGGCGCTTGGCCAGCTTGGCCGTGGTGGTGGTCTTGCCCGAGCCCTGCAGGCCGACCATCAGGATCGGCGCCGGCGGATTGTCGATGCGCAGCGCGTCGGGCTCGCCCTCGCCCTGCAGCACCTTGATCAGCTCGTCATGGACGATCTTGACCACCTGCTGGCCGGGGGTGATCGACTTGGTGACGGCGCTGCCGGTGGCCTTGGCGGTGACGGATTTCACGAAGCTGCGCGCGACCGGCAGCGAGACGTCGGCTTCCAGCAGCGCGACGCGCACCTCGCGCATGGCGGCGGCGACATCCTCCTCGGACAGGGCACCCTGCTTGGTCAGCCGGTCGAAGACGCCGCCAAGGCGGTCGGACAGGTTTTCAAACATCGGCGGCCCTCCAATGGTTGCCGTTGCCCGCAAGGGGCGCGAATAAACAGTGACGCCCCCGTGGGCGCAACGCGCTGACGGGGGGCGATCCCCGGCATGCGGGGACCGGAAGGCCAGACCTTCCGGGGAATCCCGGCGTGGATAGGCGCAATGGCCCGCGAAGTCAAGCGCGGGCCGGATGACCTGCCCCCTCGACCTGCCCCGTTGACCCTGCCCCGTTGACCCTGCGCCGGCTTTGGTGAAAACCTCGGCCCCCGGAGGACCGCACCATGACCCATCCCATCAGCCGCTTCCCCGTGCCCTCGCTGGACGAGATGCCCGAGGATATCGCCGCCCGCATCCGCAAGGTGGCCGAGAAATCCGGCTTCGTGCCGAACGTCTTCCTGGCCCTGGCGCATCGCCCGGACGAATTCCGCGCCTTCTTCGCCTATCACGACGCTCTGATGGAACGCGAGTCGGGCCTGAGCAAGGCCGAGCGCGAGCTGATCGTGGTCGCCACCTCGGGGCTGAACCAGTGCCAATATTGCGTGGTGGCGCATGGCGCCATCCTGCGCATCCGGGCCAAGAACGCGCTGATCGCCGACCAGGTGGCGGTGAACTGGCGCAAGGCGGACCTGACGCCCCGCGAACGCGCCATGCTGGTCTATGCCGAGAAGGTGGCGCTGCGGGCGCAGGACATCGAGGCCGGCGACCATGCCGCCCTGGTCGAGGCCGGCTTCACTCGGGACGAGATCTGGGACATCGGCGCCATCGCCGCCTTTTTCGGCATGTCGAACCGGCTGGTGAATGCCGGCGACATCCGGCCGAACGACGAGTTCTACATGCTCGGGCGCGGCTGATGGCCGAGCTTTCGGCCGCGGTGCCGCAGATGCGGCGCGAGACGCTGCAGGGCCATGCGGCGATGCTGCTGTTCTCGGCCGCGATCGCCGGCTCCTTCTCGCTCGGGGCGCGGGCGGCGAACCTGATCGACCCGGCGGCGATCTCGGCGGCGCGCTTCGCCATCGCCGCGGGCGTGGTCGGCGGCGTCGCGCTGGCCGGGCCCGGCATCCCGCGCGCGGCCTTTCGCGCCCCCTGGCGCTACCTGCTGCTGGGCGGGCTTTTCGCCGCCTATTTCGTGCTGATGTTCGAGGGGCTGAAGACCGCGCTGCCGGTCTCGGCCGCGGCGGTGTTCACGCTGACGCCGCTGATGGCGGCGGGCTTCGGCTGGCTCTTGATGCGGCAGCGCATGACCGGGCGCATCGCCCTGGCGCTGGCGCTGGGGGCGGCGGGCTCGCTTTGGGTGATCTTCGGCGGCGACGCGGCGGCGCTGCTGCGGCTGGAATTCGGCCGCGGCGAGGCGATCTACCTGGTCGGCTGCGCGGCGCATGCGCTCTATACGCCGATGGTGCGGCGGCTGAACCGGGGCGAGACGCCGATCGCCTCGACCCTCGCCACGCTCTGCGCCGGCGGGCTGATCCTGCTGGTCTGGGGCGGGCGGGCGATCCTGCAGACGGATTGGGCGCATCTGCCGGCCATCGTCTGGGTGACGCTGCTTTACGTGGCGATCTTCGCCAGCGCGCTGACCACGGCGCTGGTGCAATTCGCCACCATGCGCCTGCCCTCGTCCAAGGTGATGGCCTATACCTATCTGACCCCGGCCTGGGTCATCCTGCTGGAAGCCGTCCTGACCCGGGGCCTGCCGCCGCTGGCGGTGCTGCCCGGGGTGCTGGCGACCGTCGCCGCGCTGATTCTGCTGCTGAAGGACTGACGGCGCGGCCGCGTTTCGGGTATTTGGACGACGAAGAAACCGGCGGCGCGGCCGCTTCTTCGGTGCTCAATGCCCCTGCGGCCGGGCCACCGGCTCAGGCGGCGGCTTCCTCGGGCTCGACCAGGGCCACGATGTCCATCATGATCCGGTTGAGCTCGAAATCCTTGGGCGTATAGACCCGCGCCACGCCCAGCTTCAGCAGCCGGGCCGCGTCCTCGTCGGGGATGATGCCGCCGACCACCACCGGGACATGCGTCAGGCCGGCGGCGCGCATGCGCTCCATCAGCTCCTCGATCAGCGGCAGGTGGCTGCCCGACAGAATCGACAGGCCGACGACATGGGCATTGTCCTCGGCGGCGCGGGCGACGATCTGCTCGGGGGTCAGGCGGATGCCCTCATAGGTGATGTCCATGCCGCAGTCGCGGGCGCGGAAGGCGATCTGCTCGGCGCCGTTGGAATGGCCGTCGAGGCCGGGCTTGCCGACCAGGAATTTCAGCCGCCGGCCCAGGCGCCGGCTGACGGCGTCCACCGCCTCGCGGATCGGCTCCAGCCCCTCGGTGCGGTTGGACGGGCTGGCCGAGACGCCGGTCGGGCCGCGATATTCGCCATGCACCTGGCGCATCACCGCCGCCCATTCGCCGGTGGTCGCCCCCGCCTTGGCGGCGGCGATGGAGAACGGCATCACGTTCCGGCCGCTCTGCGCGGCATCGCGCAGCGCGGTGAGGGCGGCCTGGACGGCCGCCTCGTCGCGCGCCTGCCGCCAGGCCTCCAGCCGGGCGATCTGGTCCTGCTCGACCGCCGGATCGACCACCATGATGCCGCCGTCGCCGGCGGTCAGCGGCGAGGGCTCGCCCTGCTGCCAGCGGTTCACGCCGACCACGACCGTCTCGTTCGCCTCGATGCGATTCAGCCGCTCGGCATTGGATTCGACCAGCCGCGACTTCATGTATTCGATGGCGGCAATGGCGCCGCCCATCTCGTCCAGCGTCGCCAGTTCGGCGCGGGCGCCGGCCTTGAGTTCCTCGACCTTGGCGGCGATGGCCGGATTGCCGTCGAAGAGATCGCCGTATTCCAGGAGATCCGTTTCATAGGCGACGATCTGCTGCATGCGCAGCGACCATTGCTGGTCCCAGGGACGCGGCAGGCCCAGCGCCTCGTTCCAGGCCGGCAGCTGGACCGCGCGGGCGCGGGCATTCTTCGACAGCGTCACCGCCAGCATCTCGAGCAGGATGCGGTAGACGTTGTTTTCCGGCTGCTGCTCGGTCAGGCCGAGGCTGTTCACCTGCACGCCGTAGCGGAAGCGGCGGTATTTCTCCTCCTCGATGCCGTAGCGTTCGCGGCAGATCTCGTCCCAGAGCTCGGTGAAGGCGCGCATCTTGCACAGCTCGGTCACGAAGCGGATGCCGGCGTTCACGAAGAAGGAAATCCGGCCGACCATGGCAGGAAAATCCCTGGCCTCGACCTTGCCCCTGAGGTCGTCGAGCACGGCGATGCCGGTCGCCAGCGCATAGGCCAGCTCCTGCTCGGGCGTGGCGCCGGCCTCTTGCAGGTGATAGGAACAGACGTTCATCGGGTTCCATTTCGGCAGGCTCTTTGCCGTATAGGCCGCGACGTCGGTGATCATCTTCAGCGAGGGTTTCGGCGGGCAGATATAGGTGCCGCGCGACAGGTATTCCTTGATGATGTCGTTCTGCACCGTGCCCTGCAGCCTGGTGATGTCGGCGCCCTGCTCCTCGGCCACGGCGATGTAAAGCGACAGGAGCCAGGGCGCCGTCGCGTTGATGGTCATCGAGGTGTTCATCTGCTCGAGCGGGATCTGGTCGAACAGCGCCCGCATGTCGCCCAGGTGGCTGATCGGCACGCCGACCTTGCCGACCTCGCCCCGGGCCAGAACGTGATCGCTGTCATAGCCGGTCTGGGTCGGCAGGTCGAAGGCCACCGAGAGGCCGGTCTGCCCCTTGGCGAGGTTGCCCCGATAAAGCGCGTTGGATTTCTCGGCGGTCGAATGGCCGGCATAGGTGCGGAAGAGCCAGGGTTTGTCTTTCTCGGCCACGGAGTCGATCCTCGCAAGATTATTACGACGGTGCCAGCGATAGCGTAACAATGCTGCGCCGTCAATTCGCTGCGATGCAGAGAGGCGATGCGATGCGGGATGCGGATGGCGGACCGTTGCGGTCCGGCCCCCGACATGCGCCCGCGGGATGGGTTGCGATCCCGGTCCGGCTTCCCCCCTCGGGCGGATCGTCGGCGAGGCTCGCGGCCCGATCCCGGCGCTCTCCGCCTGCGGTTCGGCGGCGACCGCGCCTGCCGGTTGCGGGCCCCGGCCTTGGAAGAAGCTCTCCGACATGGCCGGTGCATGTCCCATGCGTCCGCAAGTCAATGGCTTGGCGATACCGTGGCGATGCTGGACGGGCGGTGTCCGCCGAGGGTGGAGAGGTCGGGCCTTGCAGCCCCGATCCTGCGCGGCGGACACCGCCCGCGGCCCAAGGGGCGTCGCGCCATGGCGGTCGGGACCATCGCCGCCGGCGCAGGGCGCCGCGGTGTGAGCGGCATGCTATCGGCCGGGATGCGGCCCGCGGCTGACGGCGAGCACGATCAGTAGAAATGAAGCCGGCCGGAAGCGGAAAGCTGGCCACGGATGCTGATTCCGTAGAGCCGCGACAGGTTGGCTTCCGTCATCGTGTCGATTACCGCGCCGCAGGCCAGCGCGCCCTCGCGGCCGACCAGCAGAACCTGATCCGCGACGGCCGCGGCATGGTCGGGGTCGTGACTGGACAGGATAATGCTCCGCCCCGCCTCGGCAAGCTGCCGGATCGCCTGCGCAACCTGGCGGCGGTTGGCGAAATCGAGGCTTGCCGTCGGCTCGTCCATCACCAGCGCCGCCGCATCCTGCGCCAGCGCCCGGGCGATCAGCACCAGCTGGCGCTGGCCGCCGGAAAGCCGGGCGATCTCGGCCGGGGCGAGATCGGCGATGCCGAGGCGGTCGAGCGCGGCCATCGCGCGGGCGGTCTCGGGCCGGCCGGGGCGCGCGAAAGGCCCCAGCCGCGCCGCCGCCCCCATCAGCACGATGTCCAGCGCCGTGAAGGCGAAGGGACTGGCCAGCGCCTGCGGCACATGCGCCAGCCGTGCCGCGATCTGGGGCCGGGACAGCCGCGCAAGCGGCGCGCCGTCCAGCGTCACCTCGCCGGCGACCGGCGGGATCAGCCCCAGCAGCGTGCGGAACAGCGTGGTCTTGCCGGCGCCGTTCGGACCCAGCACGCAAAGCACCTGGCCCGCCGGCAGCCGGAAATCCAGGCCACGGATCAGCGCCTTGCCGCCATGGCCGACAGTCAGGTCGCGGGCGGTCAGAAGCGAGGTCATTCGCTCCATCCCCGCGAACCGCGCATCAACAGGCCGACGAAGACCGGCGCGCCCAGCACGGCCGTCAGGATGCCCAGCGGCACTTCGATGCTGGCGATGCTGCGGGCGGCGGTGTCGACCAGCACCATGAAGCCCGTGCCGATCAGCATCGAGGCCGGCAGCAGCCGGTCGAAGCGTGGCCCGGTCAGCAGCCGCGCCATATGCGGCACCATCAGCCCGATCCAGCCGATCACCCCCGCCATAGAGACGGCGGCCGCGGTCATCAGCGTGGCGCAGGCGACCACCATCAGCCGCAGCGGCCTTGCATCGACGCCCATGGCCAGCGCCTCGTCCTCGCCCATGGCGAGGATGCCGATGCGCCAGCGCAGCGCCAGCAGCGGCGCAAGCCCGACCAGCACCGCCGGCAGCGCCAGAACGACGTCGACACGCTTGATCCCCGCAAGGCTGCCCATCAGCCAGAAGGTGATCGCCGGCAATTGTTCTTCGGGATCGGCCAGCAGCTTGACCAGCGAGATGCCTGCCCCGGCCAGCGCGCCGATGGCGATGCCGCACAGCACCATGACCAGCACCTGCCCGGTGCCGCGCAGGGCAAGGCTCAGGCCCAGCACCAGCGCCACGGTCAGCAGGCCGGTGCCGAAGCCCAGCAGTTGAATGGCGATGACCGGCAGTCCCAGCAGGATGCCCAGCACCGCGCCAAAGCCCGCCCCGGCCGAGACGCCCAAAATATCGGGCGACACCAGCGGGTTGCGGAACACCGTCTGATAGGCCGCCCCGGCCGAGGCCAGCACCGCGCCCAGCAGCGCGGCGGCCAGCACGCGCGGCAGACGGATGTTGAGCAGCACCGTAACCGCCTGCGGATCGCTGCGCTCACCCAGCAGGATCGCGACGATCTGGCCGGGCGACAGGCCATAGGGACCGGTCGCCACCGCCAGCAGCAGCGCCGCGACCACCCCCGGCAGCAGCAGCAGGGACAGGCGGCGCTCACTCACCCAGCAGGGCCGAGACGGTGGCGTCGTCCGGACGTGGACCATAGAACAACTCGTGGAAATCCGCGATCTGCCGGTGCAGGTCGCCCTTGGCCGCCTGCGGGTAAAGCTTGTGCGACAGCCAGATCACCCCGGCCAGCCGATTGACCGAAGGCGGGGCGTCGATGAAGCCGAAAGGTGCCGAAGGCGCCAGATAGACCTGGCGATTGGCGACCGCCGGGATGCCCTGCCATTCCGGCATGCTGCCGACCTTGGCGGCGAAATCCGGGTCCACGGTGATGATGACATCGGGTGCCCAGGCCTGCACCTGCTCGGGCGAGACATTGGCCAGCCCGTCCCCCGCCGCATCGACCACGTTCCGCGCCCCCACGCGGGCGATGATCTCGGCATTGATCGAGGCGCGGCCGGCGGTCTCGGTCCCCTCGGGGCCGCGGGCCAGATAGACGCCGGGCCGGGCCGCTTCGGGAATATCGGCCAGCATGGCGTCCAGATCGGCCAGTGTCGTTTCGGCATAGCCCGCCAGCGTCTCGCCGCGTTCCGGCACGCCCAGCGCCTCGGCCATCTGCCGAATCGCCTGCGGCATGGCGGCAAAGCTGCCATCGACCAGCACATAGGGCACGCCGGCCTGATCCTGCACCCGCCGGGCCAGATCGGCATAGGTGGCGTTGACGCTGCCGTAATCCACGATCAGCTCGGGTTTGGCCGACAGCAGCACCTCGAGATTCAGCGTGTCGCCCCTGCCGGTCAGGCGGCCCAGCACCGGCAGTTCCGCAAGCCCGGCACGCAGGAAAGGCCGGTCTTGCGGTTTCAGCGGCCGCACCCAGCCGACCATCGCCTGCGGCTTCAGCGCGTAAAGCAGCACCGCCGCCGGCGGGCCGGCGGCAAAGACCCGCTGGGGATGGCCGGGGATCTGCACCGCGCGCCCGGTGGCGTCGGTGAACGCCCTGCCATCCCGCGCCAGCGCCGGGCCGGCGGCGACCAGCGCCAGCAGCAGGCCGGCAAGATGCCGGCGGGTCAGAAGAATCATGTCATGGCTCCGAATGCGGCCTTGATGTCGATAAGCGGCGTGCCGTCCAGACAATCCAGCCCGCGCACGGTCAGCACCGGCCCGTCGACCGCCAGCAGCCGCACGACCGAGGAGGCGACCGGATTGGGCCGCACCGGCGAACGCAGGGCAAAGGTTCCGGTGGCGCTGTCGCCGAATTTCGGGTTCTGCAGCACCAGGTCGCGCCGGGCATGATCCATCCAGTACAGGATCTGCAGATTCTCATGCGCCCGGACCCCGGCCAGCGCCGCGTCCCAGGGGCCGAAGACTTCGATATGGCAATCGGGGCCGGTCTCGGCATCGCCGCGATGCGGGCAATCACCGCGCCGATGCCAGGGGGTGCGGATGCGGCCGATGAACCAAAGTCCGGCGTCGAAACCCGTCGGCGTGGTCACGGCCCGTTCATGTGGCCTCAGCGCATCCGCGGATCGTGTCATTCCGCGACGCCGACCATCACGTCCGAGGCCTTGATGACGGCCGAAGCGCGGCTGCCGACCTTGAGCCCCAGTTCCTTGACCGCATCATTGGTGATCGAGGCGGTGACGGTGCTGCCGCCCAGGTCGATGCGGACATGGCTAGTCACGGCGCCGGTCACGATCTCGGTCACGGTACCGGGCAGGACGTTTCTTGCGCTGAGCTTCATGGGGTGTTCCTTTACCGTAGGGTTGAAAATCAGCCGACCTTAGCAAGGCAGGCCTGCCGCAGCCATGCGACAATCGCATCTTCCTCTGCCGGCAGCGGCTGGGCCCTGCCCTCGGTAAAGGCCAGAAAGGCCTCGCGCCATTGCGGCGCCACGCCGACCAGCACCGGCAGGCCCCGTGCGCAGGCCTCGCCGATGGCATGGACAAGGCCGCGGCCCGCCGCCTCCTGCTTGCCGAACTTGTTCACCACCAGCGCCTGCGCGCCGGGCAGGCGGCTTTCGACGACGGCGACCGCCGCCTCCAACGCCTCGGGGTCCAGCCGGCAGCCGGGCATCTCGGGCGGCAGGTCGGCGCTGATGCCGCGCCGCTCGCCATCGGGCAAAAGCGCCAGCACGATGTCGCAATGGCCGCGCGGCATGTCCGGGTCGACCGGCTGCACGGTGCCGGCCAGCGCGATGCCCAGCGCCGTCGCGCGCCCGGCCGCGGCGCTCAGCGCGCTGTCGGTGCCGAATTCCTCGTTCGAGCAGACATAGCGGATGTCCATGGTGGTCCCCCTTTCGGCGCTGATTCCCGCGTCGTTATAGATGATGAAACATAACGGATGGTGCTGGCAAGCGCTACGTGGCGCGGCGGACACGCCCGGAGGCTGCGACACCGTTCGGCCTATGGTCATCCCGGCCGGCTACGTTATGTTTTATGAAACATAACGATTCGCGAGAGGGAGCGATGGAGTGTAATTTGACGAGGGGCCTGTTCGCCCTGGCCTTGGCCGGGCTGATGCCCGGCGCCGGCATGGCGCAAACGCCCGGCGCGGGCATGGCGCAAGAGCCCGACACGGGCATGGCCGAAGACGCCGACCCGGCCAGCCCGGTCTTCACGCTGGGCACGGTGGTCATCACCGGCAAGGCCGAGGCGCAGGGCGGCACGGCGACCACCGTTTCCTCGGAGGAGATCGCGCGGCAGAACCGCCTGACGCTGGATGATGCGCTGGCCGTGGTGCCGGGGGTCGAGATCGGCAATACCGGCGGCAGCCGCAACGAGCGGCTGGTCTTCGTGCGCGGCTTCGACCGCTTCCAGGCGCCGCTGTCGATCGACGGCATCCGGGTCTATCTGCCGGCCGACAACCGCCTGGATTATGGCCGCTTCCTGACCCCCGACCTGGCCGAGATCCAGGTGCAAAAGGGCTATGTCTCGGTGCTGAACGGCCCCGGCGGCATGGGCGGCGCCATCAACCTGGTGACGCGCCAGCCCACGCAGCCCTTCGAGGGCGAGGCCCGGCTGGGCGTCGAGGCCGGCAATCGCGGCGACATCTCGGGCCGCAGCGGCTATGTGTCGCTGGGCACGAAACAGGAACAGTTCTGGCTGCAAGGCAGCTATCTGAAGCGCGACAGCGACGGCTTCTACCTGTCGCGCGATTTTCAGCCCCGCCCGCAGCAGGGTGCCGGCCTGCGCGACTATTCCGACAGCGAGGATTCGCGGCTGAACCTCAAGGCCGGCTGGACGCCGAACGCGACCGACGAATACGTGCTGAGCTATACCCGCCAGACCGGGCAGAAGAACGCGCCCTACAACGTCGACCAGCCGATCCGCGGGGTGACCGATGAGCCCGGCGAAGGCCAAAGCTGGCAGCGCGACTGGACCTGGCCGGAATGGGACATCGACAGCCTGGCCTTCTATTCGCACACCGAACTCGGCATGGGCTATGTGAAGACCAAGGCCTATTACAACCGCTTCGACAACCTGCTCTCGGCCTGGGACGACTATACCCATAGCACCCAGACCGAGCGCCGCGCCTTCGACAGCCGCTACAAGGACCGGTCCTGGGGCCTGAGCCTTGAAGGCGGGGCCGAGTTCGGCGACCACACCCTGCGCAGCGCCGCGCATTTCCGCCGCGACCGGCATGAATCGATCCAGTTCTCGCGCCCGGGTCTGGGCGGCAGCCCCGATCCGGCCGAGATCAGCACCGAGGAAACCTGGTCCGTCGCGCTGGAGGACACCTGGCAGGCGCGCGAGGATCTGCGCGTGGTCGCGGGCCTGAGCTATGACAAGGCCCGCGTGCTGGAAGCCGACCGGACCGAGGACGACGCCGGCCTGCCGACGGGTTCGTCGGACGCGGTGAACTGGCAGCTGGCGGCGATCTGGCAGCCGGGCGCTTCGGGCGAATATCGCGCCAGCCTGTCCTCGCGCACCCGGTTCCCGACGCTCTTCGACCGCTACAGCACCCGCTTCGGGACGGCGGTGCCGAACCCGGACCTGGAATCGGAACGCGCGCTGAACGCCGAGCTGGGCTACAGCGGCGACATCGGCCCCGCCACCGTGGACGCGGCGCTGTTCTACAGCAAGGTCAAGGACATGATCCAGTCGGTCCCGACCGGCGCGCTTGACGATGAGGGCGACCAGATCACCCAAAGCCGCAACGTCGGCGACGGGGTCTACAAGGGGTTCGAGGTCTCGGCCGACTGGCAACTGGCCGACGGCCTGATGCTGGTGGCGAACTATACCTATCTGCATCGGTCGATCACCGACCCGCTGCGCGCCGATTACCGGCCGACCGACACGCCGCGCCACAATGCCTTTGTGCGGCTGGACTGGCAGGCCACGGCGGCGCTGACGGTCTCGCCCTCGGTGCAGGTCTCAAGCTCGCGCCTGTCGGAAAGCGCCATCCAGCCCGAAGATCCGGCGGCCATCGCCTATACCCGCATGGGCGGCTTCGCGCTGGCCAACCTGGATTTCGCGTGGCAGGCCAGCGACCGGGCCGAGATTCTGTTCGGCATGCGCAACATCTTCGACCGGGATTATGCACTGGTCGAAGGCTATCCCGAGGCGGGGCGCAGCTTTTTCCTGACCACCGCGCTGCGGTTCTGAAAAGCACGGGGGGCGCCATCGTCGCCCCCCGTGCCTGCCCGCGTTTTCAACGCCGGGCCGGCAAGCGGAAAGGCAAAGCGATGACCCGGTTCGTGATCTACACACGCCTTGGACCAGAGGACCGGAGTCACTCGGGGCGTAGTCTGTCGGCGCAAAGGCGGGACATCGCTTTTTTCCTGGGCAGCTTTGCTGGCGCCGCCGCCCAGGTGGCAAAGCTGTTTTGCGACCGCAACGCGACCGCCGCGCAGAATTTCCCGGCCCTGGCGGCGGCGCTGGAGCTTTGCCGCCTGAACGGCGCAGAGCTGTTGGTCGCGCGCCTGGACCGCATCCCCTTCGACAGAGTCGGCCATGCCGCCGTCTTCGCCGATCCCGGGATTCGGCTGCGCGTCGCCGGGCTGCCTTATGCCCGCAAGAGCGAATTGCAGATCTACGCCCGGATGATTGCACAGGAGCGCGCCTTCGACCTTGAGAAGCAACAGACAGACCAGTCGCATGATCTGCCTTGGGCGGCGGCCGGGAAGGCGAACGGCGAACGCCGGCCCAGCGACATCGCGGACCATGCCCTGCCGATCGTGCTGCCGATGCGTGAAAGCGGATCAACCCTGAGCGAGATCGCATCGGCCCTGAACCAGCGCGGCTGGACCACCGAAAACGGCACGGCCTGGCGGCCCACGCATGTCTCGCGCCTGCTGCGCGATCTGCGGTGATCTCGGGTCGGGGCCGCGGCGCCGCTCTCTCCTGCCAGCCGCCACGCAACCTTTCGTTTGGTTCCGGGACCGCGACGAACCTGGCACCGGAAAAGTATTATCATGCTGATACGTCATCTCAGATTTTTCGTGACGCTGGCCGAAGAGCAGCATTTCGGCCGCGCCGCCGAGCGCTGCAACGTCACCCAACCCACGCTGTCGCACGCCATCCGCAAGCTCGAGGAAGAGCTCGACCTGGGCCTGATCGTGCGCGGTCACCGGTTTCTGTCGCTGACCGCCGAGGGCGAAAAGGTGCTGAACTGGGGCCGTCAGATCCTGTCCGATCACGACAGCATGCGCGACGATCTCAGCCGCAAGCACAGCACCGGGCTGAAGGGCTGCTTGAGACTGGGCGTGATCCCCGCCGCAATGCCGGCGACCGCGATCCTGACCGATGCCTTCATGGCCCGCAATCCGCATGCCGAGATCGTGCTGCGCTCCATGTCGTCGCGGTCTATCCAGAAGGGGATCGACAGCTTCGACATCGACGGCGGCATCACCTATCTCGACAACGAGCCCTTGCAGCATGTGCGCTGCCAGCGGCTTTACTCCGAGCGCTATGTCTTTGCCACGCGCCAGACGGACGCCCTTGCCGGCCGGGCGGGCATCTGCTGGGCGGAAGCGGTCGCGCACCCGCTCTGCCTGTTGTCAGACGACATGCAGAACCGCCGCATCATTGACCGTATCGCCGCCAGTTCCGGCGTGACATTGAAGCCGCGGATCACCACCAATTCCTTCCTGGGGGTGATGGCGCATCTGCGGCGCGGGCCTTGGTGCGCCATCGTGCCGCATACGTTCGGCATGGTTTTTGGCGGCGTGCCCGATCTGGCGCTGATCCCGATGACGACCCCGGCACAGGTGCAGGAAATCGGCCTTGTCCTTGCCGATCGGATGCCGCAATCCCCCATGGTGCGGGCCTTGCAGGATTGCGCCCAACGGGCGGTCGCGAACGGCCTGTTCGGCGACGCCGACCTGCATGAGCCGTGATCCGCCAGGAGGCTGCGTTTGACCAAGGAGATTCGGATATCGGCCGCACTGATTCTCGACCCCGATGGCCGAACGCTTCTGGTGCGCAAAGCGGGCACCCGGGCGTTTCAACAGCCAGGCGGCAAGATCGATCCAGGCGAAAGCCCCGAAAGCGCGCTTTGCCGGGAGCTTGGCGAGGAAATCGGATTGCAGATCGGTGCCGATGCGCTGCGGCATCTGGGCCGGTTCCGGGCGCCTGCCGCGAATGAGCCCGGCTGTCAGGTGGTGGCAGAGCTGTTTCTGCTGCGACTGAGCGGGGAAGCGGACATCGCCGCGGGCGCCGAGATTGCCGAGGCGGTCTGGATCGATCCGGCAGCGGCCGGCCTGCCCCTGGCGCCGCTGACCGGCAAGGAGATCCTGCCGCGTCTGGTTGCCGGCCTGTTCCGCGCCCCGGCCTAGACCGGGCCGGCGTCAACCGGCGCACCGACGATCCAACCTGGTGTCGATGGCCTGCTGCGCCGGCTCGGGCTTTCCCGTCATCTCGACGCCGGTCCACTCGATCCGGGCGAGACGCTCGGCGTGACCGCGATCCGCGATGCGGCGCGCGATCGCGCGCCCAGCGGCGGCGGAATCGCCGCGTCGGTGGATGCTGCGCCGCAGCTTGATCGACCCCGTCTATGGATCGTTGAAAAACTCCGATTTGCCAATGCCTGCCGCGGAATGCAGGCTTGCCCTGTCCACAAGACACCTCGCTCAACCCGAGGCATCCAGGGAGGGAAGCCCCGACATTCACCCCGGCCGCAAGCGGCCGGTCCGCCTGACCGCAAGGGACAGGCCGGTGATCCTTTGTGCCGGATGCGGCGCGAAGGCAGGGCTTCTGGCTGCCGCAACGAAGCAAAAAGGAAGTGACATGGCCAAGGTAGTTTGCGTTCTTTACGATGATCCGGTCGACGGCTATCCGACCTCTTACGCCCGCGATTCCCTGCCGGTGATCGAGCGCTATCCCGACGGGCAGACCCTGCCCACGCCCAAGGCCATCGACTTCGTGCCGGGCAGCCTGCTCGGCTCGGTCTCGGGCGCGCTGGGCTTGCGCAAATACCTGGAAGCACAGGGCCACGAGCTGGTGGTGACCTCGTCCAAGGACGGTCCCGACAGCGAGCTGGAAAAGCACCTGCACGATGCCGAGGTCGTCATCTCGCAGCCGTTCTGGCCGGCCTACCTGACCGCCGAGCGCATCGCCAAGGCGCCGAAGCTGAAGCTGGCGCTGACCGCCGGCATCGGCTCGGACCATGTCGACCTGCAGGCCGCCATCGACCGCGGCATCACCGTGGCCGAGGTGACCTTCTGCAACTCGATCAGCGTGTCCGAACATGTGGTGATGACGGCGCTGAACCTGGTGCGCAACTACACCCCCTCGCATGACTGGGCGGTGAAGGGCGGCTGGAACATCGCCGATTGCGTCACCCGCTCTTACGACATCGAGGGGATGCATGTCGGCACCGTCGCCGCCGGCCGCATCGGTCTGGCGGTGCTGCGCCGCTTCAAGCCCTTCGGCATGCACCTGCACTATACCGACCGCCACCGCCTGCCGCGCGAGGTCGAGCAGGAACTGGGCCTGACCTGGCACGAGACGCCGCGGGACATGTTCCCGGCCTGCGACATCGTCACGCTGAACTGCCCGCTGCATCCCGAGACCGAGCACATGGTCAACGACAAGACGCTGAAGCTGTTCAAGCGCGGCGCCTATCTGGTCAACACGGCGCGCGGCAAGCTCTGCGACCGCGACGCGGTGGCCCGGGCGCTGGAAAGCGGCCAACTGGCCGGCTATGGCGGCGACGTCTGGTTCCCGCAGCCGGCGCCGCAGGATCATCCCTGGCGCACCATGCCGCATAACGCGATGACGCCGCATATCTCGGGCACCTCGCTGTCGGCGCAGGCCCGCTATGCCGCCGGCACGCGCGAGATCCTGGAATGCCATTTCGAGGGCCGGCCGATCCGCGACGAATACTTGATCGTGCAGGGCGGCAGCCTGGCCGGCGTCGGCGCGCATTCCTATTCCAAGGGCAATGCGACGCGCGGCTCGGAAGAGGCCGCGAAGTTCGAGAAGGTCGGCTGACACCTGCCGGCCCGCGCGAGAAAGATCGCGCGGGCCGTTTCCCGGGAGAATGACATGTATTCGCAAACACGGGCCGCCGAGCGGGAAAAGCCGCGGGCTCTGGCCGTCTATGCCCGCCTGAACCTGTTGCCCGCCTTGGTTTCGGGCCTGGGCGGAGCGGTGGCGATCTGCCTGCTGGCGGGGCTTGCGCAATCGCTGGAGCACGCGCTGCTGATCGCGCCCTTCGGGGCAAGCTGCGTGCTGCTGTTCGCCCTGCCGCAAAGCCCGCTGGCCCGGCCGCGCAACGTGATCGGCGGGCATTTCCTGTCGGCGCTGGTCGGGCTGCTGGTGCTGAACCTGGTCGGCGATTCCGTGCTGGCCATGGGGCTCGGCGTCGGCCTGGCCATCGCCGTCATGCAGCTGACCGGAACCGTGCACCCGCCGGCGGGTGGCGACCCGCTGGTGGTGATCCTGACCGGCGCGGGCTGGTCCTTCCTGGGCCTGCCGATCCTGGCGGGCACCGTGACGCTGGTTCTGGTCGCCCTCGCCTATCACCGGCTGGTTTCGACGCGCGCCTATCCGGGCTGACCGGGGGCGGCAGGAAAGGCCGTGACGGGGGCAGCCGCCACCCGTCCCGGATCGCTTGGGTCAGCCGGCCGGCAGGGCCGTGCCGAATGGCGACACCCGTGCAGCCGACACCCGGGCATCACGCTGAAATGGCGGATCTCGGATGGGCTGGCCCTGAACGCCGAGTTGCAGGTGCTGGCGGGGCCTGTTTCCTCCGGTGAACCAGGCTGGGAGAGCAGTCAGGACGCAAGTGCCCGAACCCATGCTGCGGCCGGGGATATCATTTCCGCCATCCGCACGCGAGAGCTGCAGGTGGGTCGGGTTGCCACGGGCGAAGATTGCGGCGCCTTCCCAGTCCGGAAGTCGTCGATGGACCAATGGCGGCAGGATCATACCAGGAACAGAATGCGCTCGACGGATGCCTTGCGCGGCGTCATGTCCACGGCGAAATTCGCGCGCGCTATCGGATTGCGGGACAAGCGGCGGTTTCAGGCAATGGTCGAGGCGCGGTGGCACTGAAGACGCTGCACCCCGTCACCCGACGGATGCAGCGTCGGATGACGGAGGCCTTCACCGCAACACGATCGTTTCGCGGCTGAAGGCATCCGACATCCGGGCATTCGCCCCGGATGGTCTCGATTTCGGCCCGATCTCTCAGCGTCAGGAGGCGATGCCGGCCCTCCTGGCGCCGTCAGTCATGAAAAAGCAGTGAAATGACCTTGGCAGGAATGAACCCGGATATCGGCCGATCCCCAGGAAAGTATCGATACAAACCAATCTGATCTGCTGCCCGCCCCCTTCGTGCAGGGCTTCGCGCTTGACAGGGATATGCACGAAAAACCGCGGAATCGTGCACTCTCATGCCTTATCAGCAACCGCTTGGATTTTCTGGTGACCCCGGCAGGACTTGAACCTGCAACCTGCCCCTTAGGAGGGGGCTGCTCTATCCAGTTGAGCCACGGGGCCGCCGCGCCCCCTTTTGCCCGCAGATCGGCGAAATGGCAAGCTAGCTTGCCGCCACCGGCGGGACGCGATAACGGTAACATGATTGCGTCCCGGTAGTTGTGATGAATACGAAAAGACCCCGCCGCCCCCTGACATTGCGCGATGTGTCCGAAGCCTCGGGCGTCTCGGAGATGACGGTCAGCCGCGTGCTGCGCAATCGCGGCGATGTCTCGGCCGCCACCCGCGAAAAGGTGCTGACCGCCGCCCGCGCGCTCGGCTATGTCCCGAACAAGATCGCCGGCGGGCTGGCCAGCCAGCGCGTGAACCTGGTCGCCGTGGTCATCCCATCACTGTCGAACATGGTGTTTCCCGACGTGCTGGGCGGCATCTCGGCCGAGCTGGACGATACCGGGCTGCAGCCGGTGGTCGGGGTCACGAACTATTCCCCCTCGCGCGAGGACGCGGTGCTTTACGACATGCTCAGCTGGCGGCCTTCGGGGGTGATCCTGGCCGGGCTCGAGCACAGCCGCGCGGCACGGGCCATGCTGGACAATGCCGGCCTGCCCGTGGTCGAGATCATGGATATCGACGGCGAACCCATCGACACGGCCGTCGGCATCAGCCATCGCCGCGCCGGCGCCGAGATGGCCGACGAGATCCTCGCCGCCGGCTATCGCCGCATCGGTTTCATCGGCACGCACATGCCCGAGGACCATCGCGCCCGCAAGCGGCTTGCCGGTTTCGAGGAACGGCTGGGCGAGCATGGGCTGCAACTGGCGGCACGGGAATATTACCAGGGCGGCTCGTCGCTGCACAAGGGCCGCGAGCTGACCGAGCGCATCCTGACGCGCGAGCCGGAGCTGGACTTTCTGTATTTCTCCAACGACATGATCGGGGCCGGCGGGCTGTTGTGGTGCATGGAGAAGGGCTATGACATCCCGGGCCGGCTGGGGCTTGCCGGCTTCAACGGCGTCGAGCTGCTGGACGGGTTGCCGATGCGGCTGACCACCACCGACGCGCGGCGCATCGATATCGGCCGGCGCGCGGCCCGCATCGTCGCCGGCAAGGAGCCGCGGCCCGAGAACGGCATCATCGCCCTGGCCCCGACCATCATGCCGGGCGAGACCATCCGCAAGCCTTGACGCCGCGCCGGCAGGCGGCGTTGCAGGGGTATTTCTCAAACGGTGAAACAGGCGCCGGGACCAGCCTTCGCGCGCCGGCCTGCGTTTTCTCTGTTGCATAAATACCCATGCGACAGCGACGGTTGCGCGGTCGCACGGGTATTTTCGGGACGAAGACGCCGGGGGGTCGCGAACTCAGCCCAGATCGGGGAAGAACAGGCCCTTGGGCGACAGGGTGAAGATCTCGCAGCCGTCCGCGGTCACGCCAATCGAATGCTCGAACTGGGCCGAGAGCGACTTGTCGCGGGTCACCGCCGTCCAGTCGTCGGCAAGGATCTTGGTCTCGGGCCGGCCCAGGTTCACCATCGGCTCGATGGTGAAGAACATGCCCTCTTCCAGCACCGGGCCCTTGCCGGGGCGGCCGAAATGCAGGACGTTCGGCGGCGCGTGGAAGGTGCGGCCGAGGCCGTGGCCGCAGAAGTCGCGCACCACCGACATGCGGTTCTGTTCCACATAGCTCTGGATCGCCCAGCCGATATCGCCGAAGGTGGCGCCGGGCCGCACCGCCTCGATGCCCTTCATCAGGCTGTCATGGGTGACCTGGATCAGCCGGCGCGCCTTGACGCTGGGCTTGCCCGCCACATACATGCGCGAACTGTCGCCATACCAGCCGTCCACGATCACCGTCACGTCGATGTTCAGGATGTCGCCCTCGGCCAGCAGCTTCTCGCCGGGGATGCCGTGGCAGACGACATGGTTCACGCTGATGCAGCTGGCATGCTGGTAGCCGCGATAGCCGATGGTGGCGCTGGTGGCGCCCAGTTCCCCGACCCGGCCGCGGATGAAGTCGTCCAGCGCGCCGGTGGCGGCGCCCGGCCGCACCAGCGCCCCGACCTCGTCCAGGATCTGCGCCGCGATCAGCCCGGCCGCCCGCATGCCCTGGAAGTCCTGCGGCTCGTGGATGCGGATGCCCTCGCGGGTCTGGCGTGCGTCGTTCATATCGTCCTCGTGATCTCCTGTTTCACAGATAGACCCAAGGCGCCACTTGTTCCAGCCCCGCGCACGGACCTATACATTTCCCCGAGTGAGCCAGATCGCCAGGAGGCAGCGCGCCGATGCAGTCCGACAATCCCACCGCCGCCATTCTCGTCATCGGGGACGAGATCCTGTCCGGCCGCACGCGCGAGGGCAATGCCCATTACCTGTCGCAGGTGCTGAACAGCATCGGCGTCGACCTGCGCGAGGTGCGCATCGTCGGCGACGACCATGACCAGATCGTCGCGGCGATCCGGGCGCTGGACAAGTCGCTGGGCGGCGCCTGGGACATGTTGTTCACCAGCGGCGGCATCGGGCCGACGCATGACGACATCACCGCCGATGCGGTGGCCGACGCCTTTGGCGTGGGCATCGAGATCAACGAGGAGGCGCGCCGCGTCATGGTCGCCCGCTGGGAGGCGCGCGGCGTCGAGGTCACCGGCAACCGGCTGCGCATGGCCCGCATCCCGCTGGGCGCGGCGCTGATCCCCAACGCCCATTCCGCCGCGCCCGGCTTCCACATCGGCAACACCCATGTCATGGCCGGCGTCCCCGAGGTGTTCCGCGCCATGGTCGAGGCCATCGTGGACAAGCTGCCGACCGGCCGCCCCTCGGTCAGCGAGGCGCTGGAGGTGCTGCGGCCGGAATCCGACGTGGCCGACGAGCTGCGCGCGGTCGCCGACGATTTCCCCGACCTGTCGCTGGGATCGTATCCGTTCCAGCGCGGCCAGCGCTACGGCACCAGCCTGGTGATCCGCGGGCTGGACGGCCAGCGCGTCACCGATGCCATGACCGCGCTGCGCGAAAGGCTGGCGCTGTGATCGCCGATCCAGAAATCGCCCGCGCCTTCGAAAGCACCTGGCCGGCGGCCGAATATGCCGAGGCCGGCGGGTTTCGCGTCGGGCGCGGGCTGGGGGCCGGCGGCCGGGTCAGCTCGGCCCGGGTGCTGGCGCCGGACTGGCAGGCGGCGGCGATCCCGCGCATCGAAGCCATCCAGCGCGGCTGGGACGAGCGGCCGATGTTCCGGGTGACCGACGCCGATACCGCGCTGCAAGAGGCGCTGCGGGCGCAGGGCTATCGCCCCGGCACGCCGACCGCGATCATGGCCGCCGATTGCGCAGCCTTGGCGGCCGAGCCGGCGCCGCCGCTGGCCGCCTTCGCGATCTGGCCGCCATTGGCCATCCAGCGCGACATCTGGGCGGCGGGGGGCATCCCGGCCAGCCGGCAGGCGGTGATGGAACGCGTGGCGCAGCCCAGGACCGCGATCCTGGGCCGGGTGCAGGATCGCGCCGCCGGCGCGGCCTTCGTGGCGCGGGACGGCCGGGTGGCGATGATCCACGGCATCGAGGTGGTGCCGGCGCTGCGCCGGCAGGGCGTGGCGGGCTGGCTGCTGCGCAAGGCCGCCGAATGGGCCGCGGCCGAGGGCGCGACCCGGCTTGCCCTGGCGGTCCGGCGCGACAATGCCCACGCCCGGGCGCTTTACCAGCGGCTGGGCTTTGCCGATCTGGGCGGTTACGGCTACTGGACCCGCGACTGAACGGCGGGGGCGGCGGGCCTAGCCGGCCTCGGTCCGGGCGGCCAGCCGGCGCAGTTCCTTCTTGAGCAGCTCCAGCTCGGCCCGCATCAGCTCCAGCTCGGCGCGCAGGTCGTCGTCCAGCAGCGCGCCGGCGACCAGGGTCAGGCTGCCCAGATGCAGGGCGCCGGGCCGGGGCGGCTCGCCCTCCTCGCCCTGATCCTCGAGCAGCAGGAAACTTTGCACCCCGTCGGACAGCCGCTCGGCCGGGATCGGCGCCGCGACGCGCCAGCCGCCCGCGGCGTCCGGGCTGACCCGCGCCTCGGCGACGCGGGCACCCATATGCACCAGAACCAGCCGGGCGGGCGGCGTGGGGCGCTGCAATACGCCTTGCCAGATCCCGCCTTTCAGACCCAGGGATTCAAATTCGTTCATCCTGTTTCCTTGCTTCAGAATTCGGCCCGCAGGTGGCGCGAGAAGAACAGCTCGCGGATCTCGACCGCGTTCATCCGGGGGGATTCGAAGATCAGGTCCAGCCAGATCTTTTCCAGCCGCTTCTCGTTCATCTCGGTATAGGCCAGGTCGAACTCGGTCACCTGCTGGCCGGGCTGGCCCGGCTCGAAGCTGCGCAACTGCAGCGTCACCTCGTCGATATTGGGACCGTGGCCGATGTTCAGCCGCGCATAGACGTTCAGCGCCCGCTCGGCCAGGACGCCGGTTTCCAGCCGCAGCACATGGCTGCGCGTCAGCCCGGCCAGCGCGCTGACCGGCAGGTCGATCGACAGCGACAGGAAGTTGCCGGCAAAGCCGAAGACCTCCAGCCGGATGCCGAAGGGCGCCAGATCCGTCGCCCCGGCATTGTCGAGCTGTTCGAGGATCAGCGCCCGCTCCGGACAATCGTGCCAGACCGCCGCCGCATCGCCCAGCTTGCCGCCGCTTTCAGGCCCGGCCACGCCCCGGGGCGAGATCTGGCCGGTCATGAACCCCGGCCGCCAGCGCCAGTCGGTGCCGCCCGGCAGGTGCAGCGCGTCCAGCGCCGCGCGGGACCGGGCGACGCGGCGGTCGGCGCGCAGCAGGAAACGGTCGAGCCTGGCGCGCAGCGCCAGCGCCTCCTCGCGCAGCCCGCGCAACCGGCCCGGGCCCAGGGTTCCGGCATGATCGGCCAGCGCCTCCCAATGGCGCAGGGCCCGGGCGCGGGTTTTCCGTTCGATCCACTTGCGGGGACGCATCGCCATGCCGTTCTGCCTGTCACTGATCCATGTAGACGTGGGTTTCCGCCGCCGCCCCGGGATGGGTGACGGCACCGTAGCGGGCCTTGCCGACGAGCTGGGCATATTTCCACAGCGCGCCCGAGGCGTAATCGGTCGGCCGCGGCCCCGGCCATTCGGCGCGGCGCTGCGCCAGCTCCGCCTCGGTCAGCGCCACCGAGAGCGCGCCCCCGACGGCGTCGATGGTGATGATGTCTCCGTCGCGCAGCAGGGCGATGGGACCGCCATGCGCCGCCTCGGGGCCGACATGGCCGACGCAGAAGCCGCGCGTCGCGCCGGAAAACCGCCCGTCGGTGATCAGCGCCACCTTCTTGCCCATGCCCTGGCCGGACAGCGCCGCCGTGGTCGCCAGCATTTCGCGCATCCCGGGGCCGCCGGCCGGACCCTCGTTGCGGATGACGATCACGCAGCCCTCGGCGTAATCGCGGCGCATGACCGCTTCGAAGGCGTCCTCCTCGCAGTCGAAGACCCGGGCGGGGCCGGTGAAGACCTGGTCCTCGGGCGCCATGCCCGCCACTTTCACGATGGCGCCGTCCGGGGCGAGGTTGCCCTTCAACCCGACCACGCCGCCGGTCCGGGACAGCGGCGCCGTCACCGGGTGGATGACCTTGCCGTCCGCCTCGCGGGTGATGCGGTCCAGTTCCTCGCCCATGCTGCGGCCCGAGGCGGTCAGGCAATCCTCGTGGATCAGCCCCGCCTTGCGCAGTTCGCGCAGCACCACCGGCACGCCGCCGGCGTCGAACAGGTCCTTGGCGACATAATCGCCGCCGGGGCGCAGGTTCACGAAATAGGGCGTGTCGCGGAAGATGTCGCAAACGTCGAACAGGTCGAACGCGATCCCCGCCTCATGCGCGATGGCCGGCAGGTGCAGCCCGGCATTGGTCGAGCCGCCGGTGCAGGCCACCACCCGCGCCGCGTTCTCCAGCGCCTTGCGGGTCACCACGTCGCGGGCGCGGATGTTCCTTTCGATCAGCGCCATCACCGCCTCGCCCGAGGCCAGCCCGTACTGGTCGCGCGATTCATAGGGCGCCGGTGCGCCCGAGCTGTTCAGCAACGCCAGGCCGATCGCCTCGCTGACGCAGGCCATGGTGTTGGCGGTGTATTGCCCGCCGCAGGCCCCGGCCGAGGGGCAGGCGACGCGCTCCAGGATCTCCAGCTCGGCATCGGGCAGATTGCCGGCGGCGTGCTGGCCCACGGCCTCGAACACGTCCTGCACCACCACGTCGCGGCCGTGGAAGCGGCCGGGCAGGATCGAGCCGCCATAGATGAAGACGCTGGGCACGTTCAGCCGCACCATGGCCATCATCATGCCCGGCAGCGACTTGTCGCAGCCGGCCAGCCCCACCAGCGCGTCGTAGCAATGGCCGCGCATGGTCAGCTCGACCGTATCGGCGATGGCGTCGCGGCTGGCCAGGCTGGCGCGCATCCCCTCATGCCCCATGGCGATGCCGTCGGTGACGGTGATGGTGGTGAATTCGCGCGGGCAGCCGCCGCCCTTCTTGACGCCCTGCTTGACCGATTGCGCCTGCCGGTTCAGCGCGATGTTGCAGGGCGCGGCCTCGTTCCAGCAGGTGGCGACGCCGACCCAGGGGGAATGGATCTCCTCCTCGGAGATGCCCATGGCATAGAAGAAGCTGCGCTGCGGCGCGCGGGCCGGACCCTCGGTCACATGGCGGCTGGGCAGGGACGACTTGTCGAAACGGTTGTTCTTCATGGCGACATCCTCTGACTGGCGACTTGGATAGGGCTGGACCGCCCGGGGGGCAAGGCCCCAAGGCGGCGAAAACAGCTTGCGGTTGTGGCTAGGCCGTCGCCGCGTTCAGCCGCGCCGCCATGATCAGGTCGTTCATCGTCACGCCGCCCGCCGAATGGGTCGAGAAGCTGACGCGGGCGAAGCCCCAGCCGAAGGCGATGTCGGGATGGTGATTGGCCGCCTCGGCCTGCCAGGCGGCCAGGTTGGCCAGGGCGGCCGCCGCCTTGAAGCTCTTGAAGCGCCATTCGCGGCGGATCGCCTTGCCGTCCGCGGCCAGCTCCCAGCCGGCAAGCCGGGCCAGCGCCGCGCGCAGCGCCGTCTCGGCCAGCGCGGGGGCGCCGTCCACGATCTTGCCATGGGCCAGGTCGGTTTCGGGTTCTTCGGCAGGTTCGTCGGTCATGATGCTCCTCCGTCACAGGATCGGCGCGGCCAGCGCCAGCAGGTTGTTGCGCAACCGCCGCCGGATCGACCAGCCGCGGATCTCGTCCAGGTCGATGCGGCGCGAGCGGGCGATATAGCTCTGCTGGCGTTCGTCCAGCAGCTCGGTCACGTCGGGACCGACCAGCAGCATGTTCATCTCGTAATTCAGCTGGAAGCTGCGGCGGTCCATGTTGGCGCTGCCGATCATCGCCATCTCGCCATCTGCGGCGATGATCTTGGAATGCAGCAGCCCGTCCGGAAACAGCATCAGCTTCACCCCGGCCGAGACCAGCCCGTAATAGAACCCCTCGGACGTGGCCTGCACGACCAGCGAATCGTTGCGCGCCGGCAGGATCATCGTCACGTCCACCCCGCGCCGCGCCGCCGTGCGGATCGCCGAATCCAGCGAGGCGTCGGGCACGTAATAGGGCGTGGTGATCACCAGCCGCTCGCGCGCCGCATAGATCATCGTCGCCATGCAGTCCGACAGCGACCCCTGGCGGTCGTCCGGCCCGGTGGCGATCACCTGGGCCAGCGCCCCCGGCGCCCGCACCGGCGGCGCCATCTGCAGCATATCGCCCAGATCCTCGCCGGTATAGCTCATCCAGTCCTGCAGGAAGACCGCCTGCATCTGCCGCACCACCGGCCCTTCCAGGCGCAACAGCACGTCGATCCAGGGCGCGAAGCGCGGCTTGACGGCAAAGGCCTTGTCCGAGCAGTTGCGGCTGCCGGTAAAGCCCAGCACATGGTCGATCACCACGATCTTGCGGTGGTTGCGCAGGTCCATGCGCTGCGACAGCCCGCCGATGATCGGCAGGCCCAGCGGCAGCGCCTCGACGCATTCGACCCCGGCCTCGCGCATCGCCCGCCAGCTTTCGGAATAGCCGAAGGCGCGCGAGCCGAAGGCGTCGATGATGGCGCGCACCTTGACGCCCCGGCCGGCGGCGCGGATCGCCGCCTCGGCCACCAAGCGGCCCGAGGGATCGTCCAGCCAGATGTAGAACAGCATGTGCACATGGTCGCGCGCCGCGTCGACGGCCGCCACCAGATCGGCGATGGCGCTGTCGTCCTCGGCCAGCAGAGTGGCGCGGTTGCCGGCCACCGCCGAGAAGCCGCCGGTGGCGCGATTCGCGGCAATGACCGGGGCGGCGAATTCGGGCGGGCGCTTCACCGCCTCGGGGCTGGGCGTCCACAGGCCGGACAGCCGGGCGCGGACATTGGCCATGGTCTCGACCTCGGCGCCGCGCATGCGGATCTCGCCGAACAGCACATAGGCCAGGATGCCGACCAGCGGCACCAGCTCGATCACCAGGATCCAGGACAGCCGCACCGTCGGCTCCAACCGCGGCCGCAGCAGGACGCGCACCGACACCGCCAGCGCAATCGCATAATGAAGGAACACGAACATCTGGGTCCACATGACCCGCATGAAAGCGCGGGCGGTGCGGAATTGCAATTCCGCGCCGATTTGCCTAAGTCACGCCCTGAACAGAGCGCAGGGGCCGTCGATGAACTGGATCACCAATTATGTCCGTCCGCGCATCAATTCGCTGTTCTCGCGCCGCGAGGTGCCCGAGAACCTGTGGACCAAATGCCCGGAATGCGGGACCATGCTGTTCCACCGCGAACTGTCGGACAACCTGAACGTCTGCACGAATTGCGACCATCACCTGGCGATCTCGCCCCGGCTGCGCTTCGCGGCGCTGTTCGACGGCGGCGTCTTCAACGAGGTCAAGGTGCCCGAGCCGGTCGCCGACCCGCTGGGCTTCCGCGATCAGAAGAAATACCCCGACCGCATGAAGGCGGCGCAGAAATCCACCGGCGAGAAAGAGGCGATGCTGGTCGCCGAGGGCGAGATGGGCCGCACCCCGATCGTCGCCGCCGCGCAGGACTTCTCGTTCATGGGCGGGTCGATGGGCATGTATGTCGGCAACGCCATCATCGCCGCGGCCGAGCGCGCGGTGAAGCTGAAGCGGCCCTTGGTGCTGTTCTCGGCCGCCGGGGGCGCGCGGATGCAGGAAGGCATCCTGTCGCTGATGCAGATGCCGCGCACCACCGTCGCGGTCGAGATGCTGAAAGAGGCGCGGCTGCCCTATATCGTCGTGCTGACCCATCCGACCACCGGCGGCGTCACCGCCAGCTATGCCATGCTGGGCGACATCCAGATTTCGGAACCGAACGCGCTGATCTGCTTCGCCGGCCCGCGGGTGATCGAGCAGACCATCCGCGAGAAGCTGCCCGAGGGCTTCCAGCGCGCCGAATACCTGCTGGACCACGGCATGCTGGACCGGGTGACGCATCGCAAGCAGCTGCGCGAGGAGCTGATCACCATCCTGCGCATGCTGGGGGGCTTGCCCGCGCCGGTGGCGGGCGATCTGCCCGCGCCGGGCAACATCGCCCCGCCGCAGCCCGAGGCCGAGGCGCCCGCCGCCGACAGCAAGCCCACCTGAACCGGACGACATCGCGATGACCTCCTCCGACGCCATCCTCGCGCGGCTCATGCAGCTGCACCCCAAGGTCATCGACCTGTCGCTGGACCGGATGCACCGCATCCTGGCCGCCCTGGGGAACCCGGAACGCCGCATCCCGCCGGCGATCCACATCGCCGGCACCAACGGCAAGGGCTCGACCCAGGCAATGATCCGCGCCGGGCTGGAATCGGCAGGCCTGCGGGTGCATGCCTATACCTCGCCGCATCTGGCGCAGTTCCACGAGCGCATCCGCCTGGCCGGCGCGCTGATCCCCGAGGCGGACCTGGCCGCCACGCTGGAGGAATGCGAAGCCGCGAACGGCGGCGCGCCAATCACCTTCTTCGAGATCACCACGGCGGCGGCCTTCCTGGCCTTCTCGCGCACACCCGCGGATTACACGCTGCTGGAAGTCGGCCTCGGCGGCCGGCTGGACGCGACCAATGTGATCGAGTCGCCGGTGTTGACCGTCATCACGCCGATCAGCATCGACCACACGCAATACCTGGGCGAGACGCTGGCCGAGATCACCGCCGAAAAGGCCGGCATCCTCAAGCGCCGCGTGCCCTGCATCGTCGCCCCGCAAGAGCCCGCCGCCCGCGCGGTGATCGAACAGAAGGCCGAGCGGCTCTTCGCGCCGCTGCGCATCGCCCGGCAGGACTGGGACAGCCGGCGCGAGGGCGACGCGCTGGTCTATCAGGACGAGCACGGGCTGATGGACCTGCCGCTGCCCGCCCTGCCCGGCCCGCACCAGATCGTGAACGCCGGCACCGCCATCGCCGCGCTGCGCGAACTGGGTTTCGGCCGCGTCGAGGCCCGCGCCGCGGTGACCGAGGCGGAATGGCCGGCCCGCATGCAGCGGCTCAGCCGCGGCCCGCTGGTCGAGGCGGCCGGCGGCTGCGAACTCTGGCTCGACGGCGGCCACAACCCGGCGGGCGGCGAGGCGGTGGCGGCGACCCTCGCGGCCATGGCGAGGAAACCGACGCATCTGGTCTGCGGCATGCTCAACACCAAGGACGTGGCGGGCTACATGCGCCCGCTGACCGGGGTGGCGCAAAGCCTGACCGCCGTGGCGATCCCGGGCGAGCCGAACACCCTGCCGGCCGAGGATACCGCCGCCGCCGCCGCCTCGGTCGGGCTCGCCGCCGCGATCGCGCCCGATGCGCTGACGGCAGTGCGGCGCCTGGCCGCGGACCAGCCCGGCGCGCGCATCCTGATCTGCGGCTCGCTCTACCTCGCCGGGCAGGTGCTGCGCGAGAACGGCTAGGCCCGCGCGCGTCCGCAGCCGGCAGTGGGGGCTCTGCCCCCCGTCCCTGCGGGACTCCCCCGGGGGTATTTGGAAAACGGTGAAAGCCGGCATGTGCCCGGATCCGGCGCGCAAGCAGGGTCAGAACCTCACCTGTCCCGGCGGGCCGGGAACGGGCCACCGCTTCACCGTTTTCCAAATACCCCGGGGGGAAGGCCGAAGGCCGGGGGCAGAGCCCCCATGACCGCGCAGCGCGCCGCTAGGCTCGCCCCCAATCGGCGTCGCGCATCTCGCGCAGGCGGCTGGCGGTGCGTTCGAACTCGAAGGCGCCCTCGCCTTCGGCGTAAAGCCGTTCCGGCTCGTCGGCGGCGCTGGCGATCAGCCGCACCCTGGCCTCGTAAAGCGCGTCGATCAGGGTCACGAAGCGCTTGGCCTCGTTGTAGTTCGACTGCGACAGCCGCGGGATCGAGTCGATGAACAGCAGGTCCAGCGCATCGGCCATGGCCAGGTAATCGGCCGGACCCAGCGGCTTGCCGCAAAGGTCCCAGAAGCTCGCCCGCCCGATGCGGCCAAGATGCTGCGGGATCTCGACCTGGCGGCCCTTGACCTCCAGCAGCAACGGCGCGGTCGGCGCGCCCGCGGTGTCCTGACGCCACAGCGCATCCATCCGGTCATGCGCCGCCGTGTCGGCGGGGATGAACCAGACCTGCCCGGCCTCGTCGCGATTCTGGCGGTGGTCGGTGGCGCTGACCAGCTCGACCACCTCCAGCCGCTCGCGCAACAGCGCGATGAAGGGCAGGAACAGCTGGCGGTTCAGGCCGTTCTTGTAAAGCTCCTCCGGCACCCGGTTCGAGGTGGTGACGACGGTCACGCCCTCCTCGAACAGCACCTGGAACAGCCGACCGACGATCATCGCATCGGCGATGTCGGTGATCTGCATCTCGTCGAAGCAGAGCAGCCGCGCCTGCTGCGCCACCGCCAGCGCCACCGGGCGCACGGCGTCCTGCTGGCCGGTCTTGCGCACCCCCTCCAGCGCCGCCTGGATCTCCTGCATGAATTCGTGGAAATGCACCCGGCGCTTGGCCGCGACCGGCGCCGCCTCCATCACCAGATCCATCAGCATGGACTTGCCGCGGCCCACGCCTCCCCAGAGATAGAGTCCCCTGACCGCCGGCGCGGGCGCCGGGGCCGCGCCGCGCAACCGCGACAGCCAGCCGTTCCTCTGCGGCGCCGGGGCCGGGGTCGCCGCCAGGTCGCCCACCAGCCGGTCCAGCACCGGCAGCACGCCGCGCTGTGCCGCATCGGGGGCCAGTCGGCCGGTCGCCACGCGGGCCTCGTAAAGTTCGGATACGCTTGCCATGCCCTGCCCCTGCCAAAGAAAGGACCGGCTCGCAAGGGCCGGCCCGAGATTTCCGTCGTTTTCGCTAAGGTTCAACGGCCACGGCGCTGGAAACTGCCCCTATTTCCCGATGGGGCAAGCGAGTCGCTGCGCAGCAAGCGGCTCTGACCGAGGGGTGGCCGGCCGCATCGCGGGCGCCGGCTGCCGCCAGCCCTAGACGATGGACCTGTTGCGGGTTTCGGCCCGGATGAACAGCGTGCCGATGGCGGCCAGCAGCAGCAGCGCCGCAAAGACGCCGATCGCGGTGCCGAAGCCGCGGGCCACCACATAGCCCATCAGCGACGGCGCCAGCAGCCCGCCCACCCGCGCCACCGCGCTGGCCGTGCCCATGCCGGTGCCGCGCAAGCCGGTCGGATAAAGCTCGGGCGTATAGGCATAGAGCGCGCCCCAGGTGCCCAGCAGCGCAAAGCTCATCAGCAGCAGCGCGGCCGCGACCAGCCAGGGGCTGCCGGCGACGGTGAAAAGAAGGCAGCCTCCGGCGCTGAGCAGCAGGAAGATCTGCAAGGTGGGCTTGCGCCCCCAGCTTTCCACGCCATGCGCCGCCAGCGCATAGCCCGGCAGTTGCGCCAGCGCCATCAGCACCAGGAAGCCATAGCCGCGCACGAAGCCGAAGCCGCCCTTGACCAGTTCCGCCGGCAGCCAGACGAAGACACCGTAATAGGACAGCGAAACCAGGAACCAGGCGGCGAAGATGCCCAGGCTGCGGTTGCGCAGCTCGGGGCCGAACAGCCGCACCTCGGCGGTGACGGGCGGCGCGGCAAGGCGGGTGCCCTGCGGCAGGGCGCGGGCGCCGTTCGCGGTCAGCACCCGGTCGATCACCGCGCGCGCGCCGGCCTCGTCGCCCTTGCGCAGCAGATACATCGGCGATTCCGGCACCCAGAGCCGCAGCCAGACGCCGATCAGCGCCGGCAGGGCGGCCACGGCAAAGATCCAGCGCCAGGGCTCGGCCGCGCCGGCCAGATGCGCGACCCAGGCGGTCAGGGCGATGATGATGGTGCCGATGGCCCAGAACCCCTCCAGCCAGACCAGCCAGCGGCCGCGATTCCGCGGCGGCAGGAATTCGGCCATCATGGCGTAATCGACCGGCAGCGTGCCGCCCACCGCCATGCCGGTCAGGAAGCGCAGCAGCATCAGCGACCAGATGTCCGGCGCAAAGACCGAGGCCAGGCCGAAAACCGCGTCGCAGGCCACCGTCAGCAGCAGCACGTTGCGCCGGCCGATCCGGTCGGCGATGCGCCCGAACAGCGTCGCGCCGGCGAACATGCCCAGAAAGAACAGCGTGCCGGTCTGCAGGGCCTGCGGCACGGTCAGCCCGAAACTGGCCGCGATCGAGGCGGCGGTAAAGCCGATGGCGATGACCTGCATCGCATCCGCCGCCCAGACCAGACCGAAGATCCCCAGCAGCCGCCGCTGGAAACGCCCCGCACCGCCCTGGGTTAGGGCCTCGTCGATGGTCGGGTTCATGGCTCGCCTCCGCTGATCCGCCTGTCGGGCAGTTTTCCGACGATTGCCGCCATGTCCACAGCAAATCGCCGGAGCGCCGCGGTTTCGTCGCGGTTTGTTGCGCCGGTCGCATGCGGGAAAGGGCCACCCCTTGGGGATGGCCCTGCCCGGATTGCGCGCCGATGCTCAGGCCAGTTCGACCTCGAAACTGGGCAGCCAGCGCTCGATGACGAAATCCATGCCGCCCCAGCGCACCGTCCTGGTCAGAGTGGTGCGGATCAGCCCGCGATGGGCGCCGTAGCCGCAGCCGGCCGCGTCGGTCAGGGCCCGGTAATCGGTCGGATCGCGCTGCATGGCATAGCGGATCGCCGTGACCGGGCCGGCGACCTCGATCAGGATGTCGCCGCCCGAGACGCCGGCGGCAGTAATGGCGCCGCCGCCGACCACCTCGAGCCCCAGATGCGCGGGATCGCCGCCGTAATCGGCATAGAGCCCGGCCGCGCTGGTCAGCGCCTCGTCCTCGCGCAGCGAGATCGGGATGGCGATGCGGTCGCCCGTCCGCGTGGCCGTGCCCGGCAGCAGGTTCCAGGGCCGCCCCGCCGCATCCTCGGCCGCGGCCCAGACCCCGACCTCATAGGCGCGGACATATTCGGACCAGAGCTTGTGCACGCCTTTCCCGTCGCCATTGTCGATCTTGTAGGGATAGAGCGGGCCGATCAGCACCCCGTTGCGCGCCCGCACGAAATCCAGCTGGTCCAGCTTGCATTGGTGCAGATTGGCCGCAGCGCCCTGCATGTAGCCGCCGGTCTGCTGCAGGAACGGCCGGATCGGCGTGACCTGCCCGGTCAGCCGGCGGATCTGGGCGATCATCTTCTCGACCGTGGCCTCGGCCGCGGCCTGCCACCAGCCGCGCGGGCGGGCGACATCGGCCTCACCCTGGTTCAGGAACAGGCGCGGCACCCGCACGGCGCAGCCCTGCGCGGCGAAAACCCGCGCCGCCTCGGACAGCCACCATTCCGCGTTCTGCCAGGGCGCCAGCAGATCGGCAGAGCCCGTTGCCGGGTCGTCGTCGAAATTCTCGATCGTCTGGCCGCCGGCATCATGGAACTGGAAGGCGACGGCCTGGCCGACCAGCCCGTCCCGCAGCATACCGCAGGCCAGCACCGCCCCCTCGGGGATCGAGGTCTGCACCACCATCGGCCCGCTGCCGGCGGCAGGCGCGGCGGTGTCATAGCCGTTCAGCAGCGGGTTCGCCACATTGCCGATCGCGACGCCGTCGGCGCGGCGCAGCCCGGTCAGCATCAGAGCGCCGGGATTGGTCCCGCCGCCGAACACGTCTCGCCATTTCTGGCCGTTCGGGGCGGTCTCGCCCCCGAAATTCGCGCCCAGGGCCAGGGATTGCCCACGCGACACCAGCAGATCGACGGTATTGCCCGGCGCCGTTACGCCCCCCGAAAATGCGCGACGACATCCTCGAAGCGCAGGGCGAAGGCGCCGCCTGCAGGCCGAGCGCAGACGGCGATCTGCTTGACGGTGCCGCGGACATATTGCCCGGTGCGCACGGTGGTGAAATTCACCCCCGGCATGCCGACAGGGGTTTCCTGGACCAGATCGCCCGCCAGCGTATAGGCGCGGACCGTCCGGGCCCGATTGTCGATTTCCAGCCCGACGACGAATTCCTGGCCATAGCTGACCGATCCCAGCGCGATGTTGCGGGCGGTGCCGTCATGATAGCGCGCCTGCAAAGCGCCGTTGTTGTTCTGGATGGCGATGGCGCCGGCGGAAGGGTTGGCCGCCAGCACCTGCGCCACGCCCGAGCCGTAGCCGTCCAGCACCGCGCGCACGACGATGAACACCCCGTCCACGCCCGCATTGCTCAGGTTGATCGCCTGCAGGCTGCGACCGTCGTTGAAGGCCACGCCCTCGGGGCCCATGGCGATGGCCGCGCCCGAACTGGTCGCGGCAAGGTTCCAGCCACCGCTGCCCTTGTTGG
Source organism: Paracoccus sp. TOH (assembly GCF_030388245.1). Classification (NCBI taxonomy): domain Bacteria; kingdom Pseudomonadati; phylum Pseudomonadota; class Alphaproteobacteria; order Rhodobacterales; family Paracoccaceae; genus Paracoccus; species Paracoccus sp. TOH. The sequence continues at coordinate 1,581,314 of NZ_CP098360.1, read as the reverse complement.
AAAGGCCGGTGACCGCGGTCGCGGCGCCGGTATAGGCCGAGCCTGCGTCAAAGAACCCGGCCGCCTGCGCCATGTCCGGCACGACCTCGGCCGCCGGCGCCACGATCAGCGAAGCAGTCTCGGCCTCGGCCATGCCCGCCTCGTTGCGCCAGCGGACAGTCAGCGCGTACTCCCCCGGTTCGGCAAGCTGCAACCGCATCTGCGCCGCATCGACCCGGTCGCGGATCGTGCTGCCGTTCAGGGTGATGTCCCATTCCGCCGCCGGCACCGGCATGCCGGTGGCCGAGCCGATATCCAGCGTCACGCTGGCACCAATTCCGGCATTGTCCGGCGAAAGTGCCGGCGGCGCCACCACCTGCGGCGCGACGGCCTCGCCCTGCCCGGCGATCAGCGTGGTGCCGCGCGCATCCAGCAGCGGCACCGCCCGACCACCGGCATGGATGCGCTGCACGCCGCGAAACAGCGCAGCGCTCAGCCCGGCATGGATCGCCAGCGGATTGTCCCGCGGATCCAGCAGCACCAGATCGCTGTCGCGCCTTTGCCCCTCCGGCAGGGCCTCGTAACCGGCCTGGTCCCGGGCGACGACCAGCCGCACCGCGCTGCCCTCGCGCGCCGCCTTCAGGTTCTGGGCGCTGGTCCGTTCCAGATCCCCCAGGGTGATCTCGGTGGCCGAGGCCAGAAACAGCGATTTCACCTCGAAGACCTTGGCCACATATTGGTTGTAGCCCTCGATGCTCCAGTTGGTGGCCGCCGCATCGCCCTCGGCATTGACGAGCAATGGCAGCGACCACTCGCCCTGCGCGTTGGTGGTGGCCTCGACCTTCCGGATCACCACCTGCGCGCCGTCGAACACGTCGGACCCGTTCAGCGTGGCGACGATCTTGCCCTCGGCGATGGGGGCAAGGGTGGCATCCATCAGGACACCCCTGACTGTGGCTTTGTTCGGCATCTGCGTTCCTCTGCTCATTCCGAAGGGCGCGGACATTATCCGGAGGATTCGGCAGCGTTGCCGGTTGTGGCCAAGCAACGGCCGGCCGCGGGCAAAGGCAGTTTGGATCGGGGATCGCGCCGGACCGGATCAGGCGGTGGGAAGCAGCACGCGCTTGCCCAGCCGCTCACGCACCGGACGCAGCTTGCCGATCACCTCATGGATCTTGTCGCCATTCGCGGGCACGCCCAGTTCGACACAGCGGGCCGCCGCTTCCAGCGCGGTGGGAAAGCGCCCCAGCCGCGCCGCGTGGACGCCCAGCACCCGGAAATACAGCGCGCTGCGCCGCCGGCCCTGCAGCAGGGCACGGATCGGCGGCCGCGACTCGGGTTGCCCCAGCAGGGTCGGCAGCACGAAGCCGCCCAGCAGCCGGGCATCCTGCATGACCAGCAGCGGCATGTGCCCGGCGAAAGGCAGCGCCACCACCTCCCAGTTGCGGGTCAGCGGATAGAGCGCCAGGTGATGCCGGTCATCATTGCGGGGGTCCAGGATCACGGTGATCCGGGCATGTTCATGGATCTCGCGCGTGACGTCGTGGCGGAAGGCGCCAAGCGCCTCGGCCTCCTTGCGCCAGCGCTTCTCGAACGGCACCACTGCCCGCTCGATCGAGAATTGCGGCACCACCGCGACCACCCGCTCGGCGCGCAGCCGGCCCGAGCCCAGCAGCGCCCCATAGCCGCCCATGCTGGAGCCATAGGTGACCAGCGGCCGCGAGCCGGCATGGGCGCGGATGGCCTCGATGGCGGGAAAGAAGTCGTCGTTCTGGAACCAGTCGGTGCGGTGGTTCAGGACGAAATAACCGTCCACCGCCTTGGCGCGCAGCCAGCGCTCGGCGAAACCGGGCCGCACATTGCCGGGGTTGAGCCCGGCATGGGAGAAGGTCACCACCGCGGGCCGGCCCGCCTCGAGATTGTCCGGATGCTGCGCGGTGCGGATCGTATAGGCGGAACTGCTGTAGACGATCTCTTCCCGCAGCGGCATCTGATGCCCCCTTTTCAGCGTAACAGCTGATACACAACCAAAAACTTCTGTCGTTCTACCTGCAATCCACAGTTGTTATCAACAGGGAATAAACTAATTTGTCTGCCGCCGTGCAGGCGCTGGCGGACAACCGGAAAGCTCCGCCCGCTTGCCCGAGAGGCTTGGATCGCGAAGGACAAGCGCGCCGTTTCCGTCCCTCGAAGCCCGGGGGTCAGAGCCTGTCGGGAACAGACGCTTTGGCCGACCCGTTCAGCTCGACGCCCGGCGGGCCGCCGCTGTCAAGGCGTTCCTGAAATCGTCATAATCCCAAGGATTTGCCTGGTCCAGCCGACACCGCATCGGCCATCAGCCTGACGCACCGCGCAAAGCCCCGCGACCACGATCCCGGGCGCGGAATGTGGGCTCAGGCGACGCCCTCGGCCTTCTCGTCTTCCAGCCCCACGAATTCCGCAGCCGGCTTCTTGCCGACAACCTTGGCAAAGGTCGACAAGGCCAGCCCCTCCGGGCCCAGATAATCGAAATGCCGCTCCCAGGCCCGGCGCACGTCCTGCTCCGAGGCCCGCACCATGCCGCGCTTGCGCAGGATCTGCGCCTCGTGTCGCGGCGTGTCGTTGTCGCCACGATGCGTCACGATGCTGGGGAAATGCGGGTCCGTCACCGCGACCAGATGCTGCGGGATCTTGAAATGCCCATAGTCGAACACGGTCCGAGAGCTGTGCCGTACCGCCGCTCCGGCACTGAAGAAGGGGCTATACCAGTTGTAGATCCCCTCGGTCGGCCCGTCGGTCACGCAATAATAGAGCGACGAGAAGCTGACGGCGAAATGCGCGTTGCGCCACATTCCGGCGGCATGGCGGCGCAGGCGGCGGATGAAATCCTTGGCGACGCAATCGTCATCGTCCAACCGGAACTGCACGGTATTCGGCAGGTCGATCTCCAGCTCGGCGGCAATGCCGGTGACCGCCCCCGAGACATGCAGCGGTGGCAGGAACCGCAGCACGACCTGATCGACGGGCTGGCAAATCGCTTCCAGCCGGCGGCGGTATTCCTCGGGCATACGGTCCGAGGAGATGACCAGGAAGCGGAAATTCGGGTCGCTTTGCGCGCGCATCGAAGCCAGCGTCAGATGCTCGAAGGTCGCCAACCGCGACTCCATGCGGTCGGGAGCGAAAAGCTCGGCGGCCTTTTCCTCGTAGATCGCCTCAAGCTGGTCTTCGGACTTGTTGCGATAGGCCTTCCAATCCCCGCGGCCCAGCATGGAAAACCGGCATATGCCGAGAATGGAAATGTCTTGTTCCTTCATCGTTCGCCCGCAAGTTGTCCCGCCTTTCCTTCCTAGCAGGTCATCCCCCGCGATGCCATACGCTAAGCCGCGCGTCAGAGCCCAAAAGGTCCATCTGTCAGGGATTTGCGCAGAACAGGGTTGAGAATGCGAAAAGCCACGCGACCCGGAAAGGTTGCATGACTTCTCTCTGGATCATGGCGCCGGCGAACCCATCCGGTGTTTGGGCGACGATTCGCTGCATAATATGCCGGGCGGTGGCATGGTCCCCCGCCATCATCACCTCGGGCCTCGCTCGGATCCGCCCCCAACGATCCCGCGCAGGCTTGACCGCCCCGGCCATTTTTCCCAGATGCTGCGGACTGGATCGGGGGGCCGCTGGCCACGCGGATCGCCCTGCGCAACAAAGATCGCGTCGCGGGCCCTGATGACGCCGGTGGATAAGGGGCGGCTGAATCCCTGAAACGCCAACGGCCCCTGCCCCGCAGCTGACCGGGACGGGATCATATCGGTTGAGATCGCCGAGGATCAGGTCGGCTTGGGCGGATCGACCCACATACCCATGGACTGCGTGGTGATCACCGAAGCGGTCGCGACGGCGGCGACGGCAAAAACCCCGAAAATCAATGTCGAGGCAAGAATGGCCTGATGCGGCATGTTCAACTCCTGTTTGCGCTGGCGCCCAGCTTGCGACTCTCTGCAAAGAGGCGCAAGGTGCTCACGGTCGGGTTTCGTTCCTACTTTGGTCGCAGTTTTCAACCATTTGGTTTGGTTTTGTTCGCGCATCGTTCGAGTCGGAAGTCTCTCCCTCACCCACCTTGCGAAAACCGCACCGGACAGCCCCGCAGCCCCGCTCTTGGGCCCGATGATGCCGTCCTGGACAAGGGTTGCGGATTTCTGGAAAGCGCGGGTCACGGTGTCGCGGCCGAAAATCGCGTCGATGGCCCGCTCGCGCCAGAATGATGCCGCTCAAAAGGCATCTCCGGGCGGCCGCGACACTTGAGCCCTGCCGGGCACATGGCCTCCTCGATGCAGAAGCTCCGCACGAAGGCGAGGCGATCGGATGGGGTAGCGGCCAGGCGCGGCGCGCTTTCGGGACATTTATGGACAGGACCATTTTGACATAAAGTCCTCGCTCCGCAGGAGGCGCGGAAAATGTGGCAGGATAGTTTCGCCCCGTGATACAGAATCGCAGGCGGTTACTTTCATCGGGCCAAGGCGCTTGACTGCGCCCTTGGTTTAGGGCCAAGGATTTCTGATCCCCCTAAACTGGACGGTTTTGTCCAACAACACCGATTTGCAGTTTTATTTACCATGACCACCCAGAACGATTTTCACGCCTTCAACATTGAACCCATCGTGGACGAGCCGAAGCTGACGATCTTGCGCGGCGTCCCGGCGAATCCAGCCCCTGGCCCCATGGTCGTTTCTTTCGGAAGCTGGGGCCCCAAAGGCCGCCCTCCGGAATTCCGCCATGCTTTAGCTGCCATGCGGCGCAAGACCTTGTTCGTTTTGGAGCATGACTTCGGATATTATTCTCGCCCCCAGCGCGTGGATCGCATTTTCCCGATCATCGCTGAGGAAATGGACCGCCAGAAAACAGAGGTCGTCGATACGATGGGGTTTTCCATCGGCGCTTTCGGGGCGATTTCCTGGGCTGCCATTCTCCCGGTTCGCCATACGATGGCGTTTGCCCCCCGCTGGTCTCCCGATCCCGCCATCGTTCGTGATCCGCGCATTCGCGCGGAGATGGTCGAAAACTCGGGCGGCTTGCGCTTCCCTACTGCGAAAAAGGGACTGGAGAAAATCAGGGGAGGGATGATTCTCCATGGTTTGAACGGCCCTGACCGACTGCATATCCCTTACTTTCTCAGGACGTTTCACCTTGATCATTGGGTGGCGCCCCAAGGGGATCAGTTCATGCCGGCATGGTTGCGCAAGCGGCACATGCTGATCCCGGTGATCCGCGCGGTTCTTAACGGCGAGCGAAAGGTCCACAATGGCCTGATGAAAAAACTCCAAGCCGAAAGGTCTCGGAGTCTTTCCATGCTCTATCGGCTTGCGCATCTCCGGATCACGGCGCCGAATCCCGGCATCGACAAGGGCGGAATAGCATAGCGGCCGGCGTTTCTTGCGGCGGCCCATCGTCCGAGCAGCGCGCAGAGACCGCGCGAGCCGAGCTGGGAAAGGACCGCGGTCACGGCGACGGAAACCGTCAACTCCGGATAGGGTCGGCGCCATGCCGATGGCCATGAGCATCTTTCCGGCCAGGAACGGGCCAAAGGCCGGGTGGCGCCGGGGCCGCACCTCAACCCGCCTGGAAAATCCGGCACGGTATCCCTGGTCTTGAACCGGGCGCCAGCAGTCGACAGCTCGCCCGGGCCATGTCCCCCGCTCCAGATCCGGCGCTCGGGTTCCAGATCACCCGACGACGGACAGGCGGGTCGTGCAGTTCATGGCGAACCGCCTGAACGCCTCCATCACGCGCCGGCCCTGGCCGGCCTTCCAGCAAGCGGATGCAGCGGATGGGGCAAAGGCGCCAGGCACGGTCAGGCGCCGCCTGGCGGAAGCCAAGGCGACGGTGGACCGTCGGCAGAAGAACCTCATCCACGGCGGGATCGACGAGGCCTTTTCGACGTTCGCATCGGGCCGGCGCCGCGCCGAGCGAGGCAGCCAAGGCCAAGATGAACCCTCTGCCGGATATCAGCGAGGTTGCACGCTTCCGACTGCGGCGGATGATCTCGGAAAGATGCTCGACCGCTTCGCGTTGCGGATCGGCGTTGCCGTTCCCGACAAGGATCGTGATTGCTTCGAGATGTTCCGGTCGACGATCACCAGCGTGACGTCCAAGCCCTGCCGGGTGGTGCCATGGACTGTGGAGGGAACCATAGCCCCCTTCCCTGCCCTATCGGGAACAGGTCGGGGGGTATCCATGGTGCCGGTGAAGGGACTCGAACCCCCGACCCCATCATTACGAATGACGTGCTCTACCAGCTGAGCTACACCGGCGTTCCATGTGCCGCGCCGGATAGCAGGTTCCGGCGCGGGCGAAAAGGGGGGATCAGTGTTTTTTCCCCGCGATCTTCACCGTCGCTTCCTCGGGCGGCTCGACATCCGGGCGCACAGGCAGAATGTCGCCCTGATCGGTGACGACCGGCTTGCGCGCCGCTTCGGAAACCGGCGCGGCCTGCGGCGTGGGTGCCGCGACAGCAGGCACCGGGATCGGCTCCGGCTCGGGGTCGGTGACGGTCATCGCCGGTTCGGCCCCACCCACGCCCGCGGCCGCACGCCGGTAATCCGACTCGCGCGGAACCATGCCGGGCGCGACATCGGCCACCTCGGCCAGAGGCACCGGCTCGGGCTCGGGCCGGGACTCGTCCGGCTGCCGATCGACCATGCCGGCGGCGCTGGCGCGCGGCGGGATCGGCACCGCGGCCGGCACCGGCGGGTCGGCCGCAGCAGCCTTGCCGCCAACCAGCAGCGGCAGCATCTCGGCCCCGTTCGCAGCCGGCGCGGTCCAGACCGCGCTGTCGGGCTCGCGCCAGGTCAGGGTGTCGAAACCGCCGCAGCTATCGCAGACCGGAGACCAATCCGCCATGACGTTGTGGCATTTGTCGCAGACCCATTGCGGGCCGCGGCTGGCGACCAGCGCGCGCGCCAGGATGCCGCGCACCACCGCGTCGTCCGCGCCCTCGCCCCGCTCGATGGCGGCCAGGATCGACAACGAGCGCACCGTCGGGTGCTTCTGCGCCAGATCGCCCAAGGCGCGGCGGGCACCGGGAAAATCCTCGGCGGCCAGCAGCAGTTCGGCGCGCAGCAACCGGGTTTCCTCGTGATCCGGGTTCTGCCGCATCAACTCCTCGAAGCGACGCAGCCGCGCGGCCGGCTTCTCGTCCGGCACGATCTCGGCATAGGCGGCGGCGATGGCGGGATGCGGGCGCACGCTCCAGGTCTTCTGCAAAACCCGGCCGGCATTCCTGGCGTCGTTCTGCGCGACATAGCTGCGCGCGGCCAGCACGGCGGCCGGGATCAGGTCGGGACTGGCCCGGTTGGCCGAGATCGCGGCCTCGCGCGCGCTGATCGAATTGCCCTCGGCCAGCACCTCGGACGCCTCTTTCAGCGCCAACACCGCGTCGCGGCGCAGATGCACGTCCTTGGGAAGCTGGCCCTGCTTGCGCTTGTCCTTCAGCACCGCGCGCGCGCCCTTCCAGTCGCCCTCGCGGGTCTGCAGTTCCAGCAGCATGTCCTGCACCTCGGCGTGCTTGGGCTTCAGCGCATAGGCCTTTTCCGCCAGCTTCAGCGCCGTGGCGGTATCGCCCTCGGCCAGCTTCTGGTGCATCAGCCCGCGCACGCCGACAAAGCGGGTGCGCTGGTCCGACAGCAACCGGCGATAGATCTCGGCCGCCTTGGCCCGGTCGCCGGCGACCTCGGCGGCCTGCGCGGCCAGCAGGTCGGTGACATGCGGTTTGTCGAGGAGCCTTGCCGCCTTGGCGGCCTTGTCCTGCGCCAGCCGGCCCTCGCCCGAGGCGACGGCCAGCATCCCGTCGGACAGCGCGTCGTAACCCTTGCGCTCGCGCGAGCGGGCGAAAAAGCGGTTGATCGCCGTCTCGTCGCCCAACAGGAACCGGATGAAGGCGATCAGCAGGCCAAGCGCCCGCACCACCAGCCAGCCCAGCAGCACCACCACCAGCGCCGCGATGGCCAGCTGCACCGGCCCCAGCGTGTATTCGGTGCCGCCATAGACCATGCTCAGGCCCTGGCCGCTTTCCGAAAGCTGCAGCGCCCCCAGGGTGATGGCCAGAACGATGGCGAAGAAGATCAGGATTTTCAAAGCCGAAAGCAGCATGACGGGATCCTTACAAGCTGCCGGCGGCCAGGGCGGCCAGCGCGGCATTGGCCTCGACCCAGACACCCGCCTTGGCGGTCCAGTCCGACATGGCGTCCTGGCCGGGCTGCGGCAGGCCACCGATCTCGGCCAGCGCGCCCTTGATGTCGCCGGCCTTCACCGCCGCATCGGCACGCGACAGGACCGCGTCGGGATCGTCGCCCTCGCGCGGTTCGACCGAGCGGGCGCCGGTCTGCACCCGCAGGAAGTTCCCGATGCTGTCCAGCGCGCCGCCATTGCCGGGCGTCGCCTTCAGCGCCGCGGCCAGCCCGTCGCGCGCTGCGGCGGGAAAATCGCCGCGCAACTGTTCCAGCGTCGGCACCTCGCCCGCCAGCACCGCCGGAGGCTCGACGCCCGCGGCGCGCAGATCGGCCAGCGCCTGATCGCGCGCGCCCCCGGTCTCGATCGCCGCCTGCAGGGCGGCGGCGGCGGTTGCGGCCTGCGCACGGCGATTCGCGGCCTCGGCGCTTTCCTGCAGCGCGGCGGCTTGCGACTGGGCGGCGGCGATGCGCTTCTCGGCCTCCGCGGCGGCGGCGGCGATCTGGCCTTGCAGCGCCTGCGCCTGGGCGGCGAAGTCCTGCATCCGCTCGGCCGCGGCCGGGTCGGCCGCCGGGCGCGAAGAAAGCTCGTCGATGCGCTGCTGCTGCGCCGTCAGGCGGGCATTCACGTCATCCACCAATTGCTGCAGCTGCGCGCCGTTTTCGCCCGAGACCACGGTCTGCGTCGCCGGCCGCGCCGCCAGCTCCGAGACGGTGCGTTCCAGCGCCGCCAGCTTGTCGGTCTGGGCCTTCAGCGCCGCCGCGTCGCCGCCTGGCAGCGAGGCATCGGCCAACGCCTGGCGCGCCGCATCCGCCCCCGCATCCGAGGCGCGGCTGGCGAAGACATCGCCCTGCGCCTCGATTTCGGCCTTGGCGGCCTCGGTGCCGGCCTCGCGGGCGGCGGCGATCTCGGCCTCGGTCGGGGCGGTTTCGGGCAGGGCGGGCTGCCAGGCCGGCGGCAGATGCGGGATCGCCCACCAGGCCGCGGCGGCACCCAGCCCGGCAGCGACGACGCCGCCCAGGACGGTCGGCATGAAGCCGGCCTTGCGCACCTCGACCACCCGGGTCTCGACCCGCTCGGGCTTCGGCTCGGGCTTGGCGGCATCAGGTTTCGGAGCGACGTTCTTCGCGGCCTCGGTTTTCGCGGTCTCGGGTTTCGCAGCCTCGGTTTTCGCGGCGGCCACCGGCGGAATGGACGACGATTCGACCCGGGCCCCGCCCGGCTGCGCCGCCGCGGCCGAGGGTTTGGGCGCCGCGGCCTCGGCGCCCTTGCCCGAACCGACCAGCCGCGATTCGACCTGCGGTTTGGCTTCGGTCTTGGCCGGTCCGGCACCCTCGCCCGAGCTGACGGGGCGGCTTTCGATCACCGGGCCAGACACCGCCTTCTTTTTCGTTTCCTGTCCGGGGGTTGACGTGTTGTCGCTGGAATTGGCTTCTGGCTTTCTCACAATTCTTCCCCGTTCCGTTTCTGCATTGCGTCCCGGCGGCCCCGGCCCTTGCCATCGCGCCCCGGCCCGCAATCATGACTGGCTCCCGGCGGCAGTCTAGTGGGCGGCGCGATACGCCTCAACCCGCCTCACATGCTTTGTTCCGCGCCGAGCAGCCTTTCCAGCGCGCATATCATCCCTTCCGCATCGGGGGCAGGGGCGATGACGGCGCGGTCGGCGGGGTTTTGCCACGCCGCCCGCGCCGCGGCGCTGATCGGCACCAGCCACAGCGGCGCCCGCGCGCCCCCGGCCTGCCCGGCCAGCAGCCGCGCCGAACGGGGCGAGAACAGCGGCAGGATCACCGGGGCGGTTCCCGCCAGCACCGCCTGCGCCTCGGGGGTCAGCGGCATGGGCAACTGGTCATAGACGACCATGCCCGGAACCGGCAATTCCTTGGCCACATGCGCCCCATGCGGGTGCAGCCAGCCCGCGTCCAACCCCCTGAGCAGCGGCATCATCCGGGCCGCGTCGCCCGGCCCCTCGGTCACCGCGAAGCCCGCGGCGCGCGCCGCCTCGGCGGTCGCCGGGCCGACGCAGATCGCCGGCCGGCCGCGCCCCGCGCCCGCCGCCGGCACCGCGTTCACCGAGGTGAAGACCAGCCCCCGCGCCGCCGCCAGCCGCGCCGCATCATGCGCCACCGGCCGGATGCACAGCACCGGCGAGATCACCACCGGCAGCCCCAGATGCGCCACGGCTGCGGCAAAACGCCGCGATGCCGGCTCGGGCCGGGTCAGAAGCAGCAGGGGCACGGGCTTGGGCGGCATGGCAATCGGCCTGACAAGGTGTTAGTTCCCCCTCTGCCTAGGCCCTTGGCGGCACGGGAACAAGGATGAGCATGGGACTGACCTTTCTGGGCATCGAAAGCAGCTGCGACGACACGGCCGCGGCGGTGGTGCGCGACGACCGCACGATCCTCGCCTCGGTGGTGGCGGGACAGGCGGCGCTGCATGCCGATTTCGGCGGCGTGGTGCCCGAGATCGCCGCCCGAGCCCATGCCGAGAAGCTGGACCTTTGCGTCGAGGCGGCGCTGGCCCAGTCCGGGCTGGCTTTGCGCGATCTGGACGGCATCGCCGTCACCGCCGGGCCGGGGCTGATCGGCGGCGTGCTGTCGGGGGTGATGCTGGCCAAGGGGCTGGCAGCGGGTAGCGGCCTGCCGCTGGTCGGCGTGAACCACCTTGCCGGCCATGCGCTGACGCCGCGCCTGACCGATGGCGTTGCCTATCCCTATCTGATGCTGCTGGTCTCGGGCGGGCATTGCCAGTTCCTGCGCGTGGACGGCCCCGAGGAGTTCACCCGGCTTGGCGGCACCATCGACGACGCCCCGGGCGAGGCCTTCGATAAGGTGGCGAAACTTCTGGGCCTGCCGCAGCCGGGCGGTCCCTCGGTCGAGGCCGCGGCCCGCGCCGGCGATGCGCGGCGCTTCGCCCTGCCCCGGCCGCTGCTGGACCGGCCGGGCTGCGATCTCAGCTTCTCGGGCCTCAAGACCGCGGTGCTGCGCCAGCGCGACGAGCTGGTGGCGGCGCAGGGCGGGCTGCACGAACAGGACCGCGCCGATCTTTGCGCCGGCTTCCAGGCGGCGGTGGCCGAGGTGCTGGCGGAAAAGACCCGCCGCGCGCTGGCCGCATCGCCCGCCCCGGTGCTGGCGGTGGCTGGCGGGGTCGCGGCCAACCAGACCCTGCGCGCCGCCCTGCAGGCGGTCGCGGCCGGCGCCGGCGCGACCTTCCTGGCCCCGCCGCTGCGGCTGTGCACCGACAATGCGGCGATGATCGCCTGGGCCGGGATCGAGGCCTACCAGGCCGGCCAGCGCGACGGCCTGGACCTGGCGGCGCGGCCGCGCTGGCCGCTGGACCAAAGGGCCGCGCCGATGCTGGGCGCCGGCAAGCGGGGGGCAAAGGCATGAGCGTGGCGGTGATCGGCGCCGGCGCCTTCGGCACGGCGCTGGCGGTGGTGCTGGCCGGCAAGGCGCCGGTCACGCTCTGGGGCCGCGACATCGGCTGGGCCGGGACGCGCGAGAACCCGCGCCTGCCCGGCATCCGCCTGCCCGACAGCCTGCGCGTCACCGACGCGCTGCAGGACTGCCTTGCCGATACCGTGCTGCTGGCTTTGCCGGCCCAGGTGCTGGGCGGTTTCCTGGCCGAACAGGGGCAGCTGTTCGACGGCCGCCGGCTGGTCAGCTGCGCCAAGGGCATCGACCTTGCCAGCCTGACCGGCCCCTCGGCCTTGATCGGCGCCGCCTGCCCGCAAGCGACGGTGGCGGTGCTGACCGGCCCCAGCTTCGCCGCCGACATCGCCCGCGGCCTGCCCACCGCCCTGACGCTGGCCTGCGCCGATCCCCAGGCCGCGCAATCCCTGCAACACCAGCTTTCCACCGGCGCGCTGCGGCTCTACCGCACCACCGACGTGCCGGGGGCGGAACTGGGCGGGGCGCTGAAGAACGTCATCGCCATCGCCGCCGGCGCCGCCATCGGCGCGGGCTATGGCGACAGCGCCCGCGCCAGCATCGTCACCCGCGGCTTTGCCGAGATGGTGCGGCTGGCCACGGCGCGCGGCGCGCGGGCCGAGACGCTGGCCGGGCTCTCGGGCCTGGGCGATCTGGTGCTGACCTGCACCTCGGACCAGTCGCGCAATTTCCGCTACGGCCTCGCGCTTGGCGCCGGCCGCGACTTCGCCGCCGGCACCACGGTCGAGGGCGCCGCCACCGCCCGGGCCATCACCGCCCTTGCCGCCCGCATGGGAATCGAGATGCCGGTGTCGAATCTGGTCGCGGGTCTTGCCGAGGGCCGCATCGCCATGGAACATGCGCTCGACATTCTGCTGAACCGTCCGCTCAAGGAGGAATGATGCCCCTTTTCGCCGTGATCTGCCGCGACCATGCCGGCAAGCTGCAAACCCGCCTGGATACCCGCGAGCAGCATCTCGCCTTTCTCGGCGCGCAGCCCGGCGTGACGCTGGCCGGTCCCTTCGTCCAGGACGGCCAGCCCTGCGGCTCGCTGCTGATCGTCGAGGGCGACAGCTTGTCCCAGGTCAAGGACTGGGCGGCGCAGGACCCCTATGCGCTGGCCGGACTGTTCGCCTCGGTCGAGGTGATCGAATGGAAGAAGGTGATCGGCTGATGGCGCATTGGCTGTTCAAGTCCGAACCGGACGTCTTCGGCTTCGACGACCTGATCGCCCGCGGCGACAAGGGCGAGCAATGGGACGGCGTGCGCAACTACCAGGCCCGCAACAACATGCGCGCCATGAAGAAGGGCGAGCGCGGCTTCTTCTACCATTCCAACATCGGCAAGGAGATCGTCGGCATCTGCGAGGTTCTGGCCGAGGCGCATCCCGACTCGACCGCCGCGGACCCGAAATGGGAATGCGTGGACGTCCGCGCCGTGGCCCGCATCAAGCGGCCGATCTCGCTGGACGAGGCCAAGGCCGAGCCGCGGCTCGCCGCGATGGTTCTGGTCAACAATTCGCGCCTCTCGGTGCAGCCGGTCTCGGATGCCGAATGGGAGGTCATTCTGGAACTGGCCGGCGGCACCGAACCGCTCTGACCAAGCCACCAGGCACCCCGTCCGGGCGACCCAGGAGAAGAGATATGGCACGCGGACCCAAACCCGTCGCGGACCGTCCGACGACGAAACGCATCGGCGCATTGCGGGCGCTCTGGCCCTTCATCCGTCCCTATCGCGGGCTGCTGGCCGCCGCGCTGGCGGCGCTGGCCGTGACCGCGGGGATCAGCCTGGTGCTGCCGCTTGCCGTGCGCCGGGTGGTCGACGGCTTCGATGCCGGCGCGCATCTGCTCGACCAATATTTCGGGGCGGCGCTCGCCATCGTCGGGCTGCTCGCGCTGGGGACCGGGATGCGCTACTATCTCGTCACCCGGCTGGGCGAGCGGGTGGTCGCCGATATCCGCAAGGCGGTTTTCGACCGGGTCATCGCCATGAGCCCGGCCTTCTACGAACGGGTGCTGACCGGCGAGATCATCAGCCGCATCACCACCGACACCACGCTGATCCAGTCGGTGATCGGCTCATCGGTGTCGATCGCGCTGCGCAATTTCCTGATCCTGACCGGCGGCATGGTGATGCTGGTCTGGACCTCGGCCAAGCTTTCCATGCTGCTTCTGGTGCTGGTGCCGGTGATCGTGGTGCCGATCATCGTGCTGGGCCGGCGGCTGCGCAAGCTGTCGCGCGAGAACCAGGACTGGATCGCGCAGTCTTCGGGCGCCGCCTCGGAAAGCCTGCTCTCGGCGCAGACCGTGCAGGCCTTCACCCATGAGGGGCCGACCCGCGCGCGCTTCACCGAGGTGACCGAGCGCGCCTTCGACTCGGCGCTGAGCCGGGTCAAGACCCGCACGGTGATGACGGTGATCGTGATCTTCCTGATCTTCTCGGGCGTGCTGGGCGTGCTCTGGATCGGGGCGCGCGACGTGCGGCTGGAAGCGATGACGGTGGGCGAGCTGGTGCAGTTCGTCATCTATGCCGTGCTGGTCGCCGGCGCCGTCGGCGCGCTGTCCGAGATCTGGGGCGAGCTGCAACGCGCCGCCGGCGCGACCGAGCGGCTGAGCGAGCTCTTGACCGCGCAGGATGCGCTGACCGATCCGGCGGATCCCGTCGCCCTGCCCCGCCCGGTGCGCGGCGCCATCGGCTTCGACGCGGTGACCTTCCACTATCCGTCGCGCCCCGACCGCTCGGCGCTGGAGGGCGCGACGCTCGACATCGCGCCGGGCGAGACGGTGGCGCTGGTCGGGCCCTCGGGCGCCGGCAAGACCACGGTGATCCAGCTGCTGCTGCGCTTCTGGGATCCGGATGCCGGGACGGTGCGCATCGACGGCATCGACCTGCGCGACATGGCGCGCGCCGATTTCCGCCAGGCCATCGCGCTGGTGCCGCAGGATCCAGTGATCTTTGCGACCACCGCGCGGGAAAACATCCGCTTCGGCCGCCCCGGCGCCTCGGATGCCGAGGTCGAGGCCGCCGCCCGCGCCGCCCATGCCGACGAATTCCTGCGCCTGTTGCCCGAGGGCTATGACAGCTATGTCGGCGAGCGCGGGGTGATGCTGTCCGGCGGGCAGAAGCAACGCATCGCCATCGCCCGCGCCATCCTGCGCGACGCGCCGATCCTGCTGCTGGACGAGGCGACCTCGGCCCTTGACGCCGAATCCGAGCGGCTGGTGCAGAACGCCGTGGACGATCTGGCCCGCACCCGCACCACGATCATCATCGCGCACCGGCTGGCGACGGTGAAGAAGGCCGACCGCATCGTGGTCTTCGATCACGGCAGGATCGTCGCCCAGGGCCGGCACGAGGATCTGGTGGCGCAAGGCGGACTCTATGCCCGTCTGGCCCGGCTGCAATTCACCGAAGGCGCCGCCGATCCGACCGAACCGGCCGGGGCCTGATTGGCGCCCGGGCCACCGGGGTCGCCGCCATCCCAGCGGGCCGCCGGCCCTGCAAGGGATCGGCGTGACCGGCCGGGCGCCCGGTCAGCGCGGTGCGCCGTAGACCGCCGCCCAATACACGGTCTTGCCATCCGCGCCGACCGCCTTGCCGATGCCGTAATGCCTGACCTGCGGGATCAGGATATTGGCGAGATGCCCGCTCGACCGCACCCATTCGCGCAGCACCCGGTCTTGGGTGAAGGGACCGGCGGCGATGTTCTCGGCGGCGATGCTGGGCCGGTAGCCGGCTTTCTTCAGCCGCTGCATCGGCCCCCTGGTGCCGCTGCCGCGATGCGACATGACACCGCGCCGGGCCATGTCGCAAGCATGCCGCGCCGCGGCAACCGCCAGTTCGGCATTCGGCTTCAGCGACGGCAGGCCGCGGGCCTTGCGGGTGGCATTGGTCGCCTGCACCGCTGCCTGATTTTCCCGCATCGACGTCTGGTAGCAGGTCACCGCCCCCGAGCGCTGCAGATCCTGCCCGGCCGCCTTGGTCGAGATTCGCGCAGCCTCTCCGGCCTGGGACGGGATCGCCATCAACCCGAAAAGGGTCAATGAAACGAGATAGTTAGCGTATTTGTTCAATTTCAACATCCTCTTGATCGCCGCAAACTAGGCGGGCGGGTTCAGTTTCTCAACTTCCGATTGCCGAAAATTGTCTGGAACCGCCGGCTCGGCGGAACGTTGCCGCTGGGACGCAATCTGAGAGAAGGAGTGGCCATGGCCATCTGGGATTTCGTGAAGGATGCCGGGAAATCGCTGTTCGGCAGCGAAGCCCAGGCGCAGGCAGCCCCGCAGGCGGCCCCCGCCCAGCCGGCGCAAAGCGACACCGATCGCAAGGTCGAGGCGCTGAAGGCCGAGCTCAAGGAACTGGGGCTGACCGGCAAGGACGTGCACCTGAAGCTGCGCGGCGACACCGTGATCATCTCGGGCAAGGCGCGCGATCAGGAGACGCTGGAGAAGCTGATCCTGGCGGTCGGCAACATCAAGGGCATCGCGCATGTCGAGCTGGCCGAGGGCGCGGGCACCGAAACCCCGGCGCCGGCCGGGGCCAAGCCGGTTTTCCATACCGTGCAGAAGGGCGAGACGCTTTCGGCCATCGCGCAGAAATATCTTGGCAAAGCCGCCCGCTATCCCGAGATCTTCGAGGCCAACAAGCCCATGCTCAGCGATCCCGACAAGATCTATCCCGGCCAGACCCTGCGGATTCCGCAGGCTTGACGCGGCGTCTCTGACGCTGCGTCTCGGCGTGCCGCGGGCAAGGCCCTGCTTGCCCCGGCGCGGTTTTTCGGACCATTCTTTCCGCAAGCGGGGCCCGCCTGTGTCCCGGCAGGAAGATGGGAGGAAATTGATGGCCAGGTTCGCGAACGTCGCAGACCGCGATGCGGTCGAGGCGGAGATGCCCTATGCGCAACGTCCGGTGCCGCGCACCCTTTACGAGGCCCTGACCCGGACCCGCGACCAGCATCCCCAGCGCCCGGCGATCAGCTTCCAGCTGTTCTCGGACCCCAAGGCCCCGGCGCGCACCCTCAGCTGGACCGAGCTGCACGAGCGGGTCACCGAGACGGCGAACCTGTTCCACACCCTGGGCGTCGGCCCCGGCGACGTGGTGGCCTATCTGCTGCCCAACTGCATCGAGGCGCCCGTGGTGCTGCTGGCCGGCGCCACCACCGGCATCGTGAACCCGATCAATCCGCTGCTCGATGCCGAGCAGATCGCCGGCATCCTGCGCGAGACCGGGGCCAAGGTCCTGGTCACGCTGAAGAGCTTCCCCAAGACCGACATCGCCCAGAAGGCGGCCGAGGCGGTGGCGCTGGCGCCGGGCGTGCAGACCGTGCTCGAGATCGACCTGCGCGGCTATCTGACCGGGCTCAAGCGCCTGCTGGTGCCGCTGATGCGCCCCAAGCTGCCGACCCGCCACCAGGCCAGGGTCATGGATTTCGAGGCCGCCGCCAGCGCCCAGCGCCACAATCGCCTGCTGTTCGACGAGCCGGCCGAGGATCGCGTCGCCGCCTATTTCCACACCGGCGGCACCACCGGCACGCCCAAGGTCGCCCAGCACAAGCAATCCGGCATGATCTACAACGGCTGGCTGGGCGGCACGCTGCTGTTCACCGAGCAGGACGTGCTGATGTGCCCGCTGCCGATGTTCCACGTCTTTGCCGCCTATCCGATCCTGATGTCCTGCCTGATGTCCGGGGCGCAGCTGGTCATGCCCACCCCTGCCGGCTATCGCGGCGAGGGGGTTTTCGACAATTTCTGGAAGCTGATCGAGCGCTGGCAGGCGACCTTCCTGATCACCGTGCCCACCGCCATCGCCGCGCTGATGCAGCGGCCGGTGAACGGCGACGTCTCGTCGCTGCGCATGGCGATCTCCGGCTCGGCACCGCTGCCCATGGAGCTCTACAACCGCTTCAAATCCGCCACCGGCGTCGAGATCGCCGAGGGCTACGGCCTGACCGAGGCGACCTGCCTGGTCTCGGTCAATCCCGTCGGCGGCCTGAAGAAGGTGGGTTCGGTCGGCATCCCCCTGCCCTATACCCATGTCCGCATCCTGCGCCGCGACGCGACCGGCTTCCACGCATGCGCCACCGACGAGATCGGCGAGATCTGCGTCGCCAATCCCGGCGTCTACGAGGGCTCGACCTATACCGAGCCCGACAAGAACCGCGACCTGTTCGCCGAGGGCCGCTTCCTGCGCACCGGCGATCTGGGGCGGATGGACGCCGACGGCTATCTGTGGATCACCGGCCGCGCCAAGGATCTGATCATCCGCGGCGGCCACAACATCGACCCGGCCGAGATCGAGGATGCGCTGCTGTCGCATCCCAAGGTCGCCTTCGTCGGCGCCATCGGCCAGCCGGACAGTTTCGCGGGCGAGCTGCCCTGCGCCTATGTCGAGCTGGTGGCGGGTGCCGAGGTGTCGGTCGAGGAGCTGATGGAACACGCGCGCGCGCATATCCACGAGCGTGCGGCGGTGCCGAAGCATATCGAGATCCTGGCCGAGCTGCCGAAGACCGCGGTGGGCAAGATCTTCAAGCCCGACCTGCGCAAGCTGGCGATCAAGCGCGTCTACGATGCGGCGCTGGCCAAGGCGGGGCTGGCGGTCGAGGTGGCCGAGGTGGTGGACGACAAGAAGCGCGGCCTGGTCGTGCGGCTGGCCCGCAAGGGCACGGTGGACGAGCAGGCGCTGGCGGATTGCCTGGGACAGTTCACCCGGCCTTGGGAATGGGCCTGAGCTGGGAAATCAGTAACCCCGCCCAGCGTCAGCCTTTGCAAAGGCTTGCAGCAGGAATATTCTTAGGATGCGGCGCCTATAGCTGCCGCTCCTTGAAGGTCGAATATGTTTCACTGCTCCCGCTCACAAGCCAATCAGTGCGGCCGTTTCTGCTCGTACCGAAAAGAAAGACGGCAGCCGCGCTGGGGCTACTGAAGGCAAGATCTTCAACCAATCGAAAGTTATGATCGTCAGTCCGGACGGCTCGCCCGGACTCAAGCGCTTGCTCGCGAACAAGCCGAATTCTTTCATGAAACGACGGGGAAACGTTCAAACTTCCCGTCGAGCCAGTAAGAACGATGAACTCACCCTCCGCCTCGACCGCACGAGCCGAAATGCCTTTGTTGGCGTTTGTGAGAAAGAACGTCACCGTCTGAGATGAGGATTCTTTGCTTTGTTGAGCGACAGCCATTTGCGGTCGTCTTAGGAAATCAATTCCGATCACCGGCAAAAGAAGCTGGATTTCTTCAAGAAAGGTTTCCATGTCGGAAATATCGGCTTCTGGCAATCGCTCGAAGACCGGCTCGGTTTTATTCTGCAACGAGCATTTTTTGGCCTCACGCAAAAGAACAATCAACCGGCTCTCAAGATAACGCACATGAGCTTTGGTCAGGTTGAGATCTTTGCTCGTGATGGCAACGAAACGATCCCAATAATCCTTTTCATCGTCTTGGGCGTGGATCCGGATACGCGCAGCGATGCTGTCCCCCTCACCGACATAGACAGAAGGAAGATCCCCCTCAAGGCTGTCCCCATAAAGGAGGTAAACCCCCGTCCGAAACATCTCTTCACGCTTCAGAGCTACCTCAAGACGAGTTCTTGGACCGGCCAGGGCGTGGCCGGTCCAGTTAATGATTTCGGCAGTCAAGATCCCTGTAGCAGATCCTTCGGCAAGATAGAGTCTGACCGAGCGCCCCTTACCCATTACCGCGTGAACTTCTTGTATTTCACCCGCTTCGGCTCGATGGAATCCGGGCCGAGGCGGTGGACCTTGTCGGCCTCGTAATCCTCGAAGTTGCCTTCGAACCATTCGACATGGGCGTCGCCCTCGAAGGCCAGGATATGCGTGCAGAGCCGGTCGAGGAAGAAGCGGTCGTGCGAGATGATGACCGCGCAGCCGGCGAAATCCTCCAGCGCCGCCTCGAGCGCCTGCAGCGTTTCCACGTCCAGGTCGTTGGTCGGTTCGTCCAGCAGCAGCACGTTGCCGCCCGACTTCAGCAGCTTGGCCATGTGGACCCGGTTGCGTTCGCCGCCCGAGAGCAGCCCGACCTTCTTCTGCTGGTCGCCGCCCTTGAAGTTGAAGGCCGAGGCATAGGCGCGGCTGTTCATCGTCGCGTCGCCCAGCTCGATCTGCTCGGCGCCGCCCGAGATCTCCTCCCACACCGTCTTGTTCGGGTCCAGCGCGTCGCGCGACTGGTCGACATAGGACAGTTTCACCGTGTCGCCATAGCTGATCTCGCCGGCATCGGGCTTTTCCTGCCCGGTCAGCATCTTGAACAGCGTCGACTTGCCGGCGCCGTTCGGGCCGATCACGCCGACGATGCCGCCCGGCGGCAGCGAGAAGGTCAGATCCTCGATCAGCAGCTTGTCGCCCATGGCCTTTTTCAGGCCGTCGACCTCGATCACCTTGTTGCCCAGCCGCTCGCCGTTGGGGATGATGATCTGGGCGTTCGACAGCTTCTCGCGCTCGGACTGGCCGGCCAGTTCGTTATAGGCGTTGATCCGGGCCTTCTGCTTGGCCTGCCGCGCCTTGGCACCGGCGCGGATCCATTCCAGTTCCCGCTCCAGCGTCTTTTGCTTGGCCTTGTCCTCGCGGGCTTCCTGCTCCAGCCGCTTGGCCTTCTGTTCCAACCAAGCCGAATAGTTGCCCTCGTAGGGGATGCCGCGGCCGCGATCCAGTTCCAGGATCCAGCCGGTGATGTCATCGAGGAAATAGCGGTCGTGGGTGACGATCAGGATGGTGCCGGGATATTCGATCAGGTGCTTTTGCAGCCAGGCGATGGTTTCGGCGTCCAGGTGGTTGGTCGGTTCGTCCAGAAGCAGCATGTCGGGCTGTTCCAGCAGCAGCTTGCACAGCGCCACGCGGCGACGCTCGCCGCCCGACAGGCTTTCCACGTCGGCATCGTCCGGCGGGCAGCGCAGCGCCTCCATGGCGATGTCGATCTGGCTGTCGAGATCCCAGAGGTTCTCGGCGTCGATCTCGTCCTGCAGCTTCGCCATCTCGTCGGCGGTCTCGTCCGAGTAGTTCATGGCCAGCTCGTTGTAGCGGTCAAGCTTCTGCTGCTTGGCCTTGACGCCCTCCATGACGTTGCCGCGCACGTTCAGCGCCGGGTCGAGCTGCGGCTCCTGCGGCAGGTAGCCGACGGTCGCGCCCTTGGCGGCCCAGGCCTCGCCGGTGAAATCCTTGTCGATGCCGGCCATGATGCGCAGCAGCGTCGATTTGCCGGCGCCGTTGACGCCGACGACGCCGATCTTGACGCCGGGCAGGAAGTTCAGGCGGATGTTCTCGAAGGTCTTCTTGCCGCCCGGATAGGTCTTGGACACCCCGTCCATGTGATAGACATACTGGTAGGAGGCCATGATCTTTCCCCGTTTGCTGTAACTCGTGCGAAGCTGCGCGCTATGTAGTCGAGCGGGGGCGAAAGGGGAAGGCTCAGCGGAAGTCCTTGGTGAAATCCAGTCCGAAGGTCCGGTCGAGAAACTCGAATTGCGGCTCCAGCTTCGCGCGCAGGCGCTTGCGGGCCTTGTCGGGCACCGAAAGCCCGCTGTCCGAGGCGAAGACCTTCTTGCCGATGTCGCGATAGTCGTGCGGCGGCAGGCCCAGGAAGTCCTCGACCCGGCGCAGGAAGCCCAGCGGCTCGCGGGCGATCATGCCGAAGGGCATGTAAAGCAGCCGCTCGGGGCCGAAATGCGCGTTCCAGCGCGGGACGTAGCTCAGGTAGTCGCCGCGATCCATCAGCACCGGATCCTCGACCTCCTCCAGCCAGGCCTCGACCGTCTTGGGCTTGCGGCGGGCGCGGGTCAGGTTCATCTTCAACTGCGAGATGGCCCGGTCCACCGGATGGCGGATGATATAGACGAATTTCGCCTGCGGCAGGAATTTCGCCACGAATTCCACGCCTTCCGGCGGCAAGGTCGAATATTCCGGGGTCACGTCGATCGGATGCGTGCCGGCGGGCGCCGGGGCGAAGACCTGCTTGTACCAATGATTGGTGAACATGGCGCCGCTGGTGATGCGGTCCAGATAGCGCACCATGTCGCGCGGCATCTCCTCGCCGCGGGCGGCCCAGCGCTTCTCGATGGTCTGGCGGCCGCGGCGATAGTGCCAGGGCAGCCATTTGCGGTGCTCCTCGATGAAGCGGTGGTTGAAGAACTGCACCTCCTTGAAGGGCGGGGTCCAGACCGCGGGGTGCTGGCCCAGCATCTGCGACAGCCAGGTGGTGCCGGCCTTCTGCGCGCCGATGCCCAGGAAATCGGGTTTGCGGGGTTTGCCCTCGGGGTCCCAGTTCATCGGTCGCGCCCTCGTATCCGTCGCCTTGCCTGCGCCTGATTAAGCCAGCCGCGCCGCGGGGGGAAGCCATGCGGGGCGGTTTTTGCGGGATCGGGCCGGTCCTTGCATTTGCAGCGGTTGGCCGCGTCGCGGTCGCGCGGCCCGCGAAGCGCCCGCCGACTTGCCCCCTGCCGCCCCGCCGGCTAACCTGCGGGGCAAGGCCGGCAACGGAGGTGACGATGACAGGTTTTCTGCCCAACAACCGCCAGAATCCCCAGCACAGCCCCGTGGCGCGCAAGACGGTTCTGAGCCCCGGCGACGCGATGCGGCGCAACCGGGTGCTGCCGCCGGCGCAATGCCGCGACAACC
This sequence comes from Paracoccus sp. TOH, assembly GCF_030388245.1. NCBI lineage: Bacteria > Pseudomonadati > Pseudomonadota > Alphaproteobacteria > Rhodobacterales > Paracoccaceae > Paracoccus > Paracoccus sp. TOH. The sequence continues at coordinate 1,559,090 of NZ_CP098360.1, read as the reverse complement.
GCGCCAAGCTCGCCAATCTGCGCAATCTCATCGCCGCGGCCGAGCGGGAATATCGCGAGATGACGCTGGAGCTGGACCGGCTGAACGACGAGGGCCGGGTCTGGCTGGTCATCGACCTGATCCACAAGACCGCGCTGGCCTCGCTGGATCTGGGGGCGGCGATCATGCAACTGACCGGGCACAAGGCCGGGGACGCGGCGCGGGCGCTGGCCGATGGCACGCAGACCTTCAGCGACATCCACACCGGCGCGGCGGGGGTGGCGAACGGCTCGGTCTCGGGGACCGAGTTCGCGCGCACCCTGGCGCAGCGGGCGCTGGCCCACACGCCGGCCAAGGGTGCGGGCGCGGCCTATGCCAAGGGCACCGCCGACCTGGGCCTGGGCGGCTGGGCCAGCATCGACAGCATCACCGGCGCCCAGGGCCGCAGCGCCGCCAATGCCCGCACCGCCGAGGCCGGGGTCGAGATGGCCGCGGGGCTGGTCCAGCGCACCGCCGACACGCTGGACACCCCGGCCGCCAAGCGCGTCGGCGCCGCGGCGCAGATCGCCAAGGCGATGGCCAGCTACAACCGCGAGCTGGAAGCGGCCTTCAACCGGCGGCTGGAGACCTCGGGCGGCCTGATGGCGACCAAGGCGACCTTCCAGGCGACGATGCAGCGCAGCATGGCCCGCTATCGCCGCGACGCCGCCGAGCTCGAGACGCTGCTGGAAGGCTGCCTGTAGGGCCGAGGCGGGCCGAGACGGGCCGGTTCACGGGTCAGTTCACCTCGGGCACCAGCTTGCCGGGGTTCAGGATGTTTTCGGGGTCGAGCGCCTGCTTGATCGCCGCCATCACCGAGACCGCATCGCCGTGCTGGGCGCGCATCAGCGGCCGCTTGCCGATGCCCACGCCATGCTCGCCGGTGATGGTGCCGCCGACGGCGATGGCGCGCTCGGCCATGCGGGTGGCGACGCGCTTGGCGGCGGCGAGTTCCGCCGCGTCGCCGGGCATGACCAGGATCTGGGCGTGGAAATTGCCGTCGCCGACATGACCGACCATCGGGCCCAGCAGCCCCTCGGCGCGGATGTCCTCGGCCGCCGCCGCCACCGCCGCCGGCAGGTGCGACATCGGCACGCAGACATCCGTCACCACCGCCGTCGCCCCCGGCCGCAGCGCCAGGCAGGAGCGATAGGCGTTGTGGCGCATCTTCCACAAGGCCGCCCGCGCCTCAGGCGTGGTGGCCCAGTCGAAGCCGGTGCCGCCGAAGTCCGCGGCCAGCGCGCCGAAGGCCTCGGCATCGCCCCGGACCGAGGCGGGGGCGCCGTGGAACTCGACCATCAGATGCGGCCCCTCGTGCATCCGGGTGCCGGCGAAGGTGTTGAAGGCGCGCACCACATCGGCGTCGATGAACTCGATCCGCGCCATCGGGATGCCCGACTGGATGGTCGCGGTGACGCATTCCACCGCCTGCTCCAGCGTCGGGAAGCCGCAGACCGCCGCCGCCACCTCCTCGGGCTGGCCGTGCAGGCGCAGGGTCAGCTCGGTGATGATGCCGAGCGTGCCCTCGGAGCCGACGAACAGGCTGGTCAGGTCATAGCCGGCGCTGGATTTCGCCGCCCGGGTGCCGGTGCGGATCACCCGGCCGTCGGCCAGCACCACCTGAAGCGCCAGCACGTTCTCGCGCATGGTGCCGTAGCGCACGGCGGTGGTGCCCGAGGCCCGCGTCGCCGCCATGCCGCCCAGGCTGGCATTGGCGCCGGGATCGACCGGGAAGAACAGGCCGGTGGCGCGCAGCTCGGTATTCAGCGCCTCGCGCGTGCAGCCGGGCTGGACGCTGACCTGCATGTCCTCGGCGCGGATCTCCAGCACCCGGTCCATGCGCAGCATGTCGAGGACCAGCCCGCCCTGCGTCGCCATCGCCTGCGCCTCGAGCGAGGTGCCGGTGCCCCAGCCGATCAGCGGCACCCGGTGGGCGTGGCAGATCGCCGCGACCTGCGCCACCTCATCGGTGGTCTCGGACCAGGCCACGGCATCGGGCGGCGGCGCGCGGTGATAGGATTCGGACTGGCCATGCAGATCGCGGTCGGCGGCGCTGGTCGAGAAGCGGGGCCCGAGCAGCGCGGCAAGCGCCTCGGCGGCGGCGGCGGGAATCGGCATGGCACCTCCTGCTGAATTGGTATGGCAGTTCATAGTCCCGCCCGCCGGCCGACGGCAAGACGCGCCGCCCTATGCCCGCGCGCCGAACAGCCCCTTGACCGCGCCGATGGCGGGCGAGACGAGGTAATGCGCCACCGGGATCAGGATCATGCCCAGGATCACCCCGAAGATGCCGTCGAAGAAGGCGGTGGTGGCCCAGGCGGCAAGGCCCGGCGCGGCGGGCACGGCATGGGCCGCGGCCTCGGCCATGTGGTGGATCCATTCATAGGGCTGGTGCTGGCCCAGCACATGCAGCCCGTGCACGACGATCTGGCCGCCGACCCAGATCATCGCCGCGGTGCCGACCACGGTCAGCACCTTCATGAAGCCCGGCATGACATGCACGATGCCGCGCCCCAGCACCGCGCCGGGACCGCCGCGCTCGTGCAGGTGCAGGCCGAAATCGTCGGCCTTCACGATCAGCGCCACGAAACCGTAGACCGCGACGGTGATGCCCACCGCCACCACGGCAAGGATCAGCGCCTTCATCCCGATCGCGTCATCGTTCGGGATCGCAGCCAGCGCGATGGTCATGATCTCGGCCGAGAGGATGAAATCGGTCTTGATCGCGCCCCGGACCCGCTCTTCCTCGAGGCCGGCGCCGCCCTCGGCGGTGACGGTCAGGTGCGGGTCGTTGCCGTGGTCATGGGCAAGCGCGTGGAAGATCTTCTCGGCGCCCTCGAAACACAGATAGGAACCGCCGATCATCAGCAGGGGCGTGATGAGCCAGGGCGCGAAGGCCGAGAGCAGCAGCGCGATGGGCAGCAGGATCACCAGCTTGTTGAACAGCGAGCCGCGGGCGATCTTCCAGACGATCGGCACCTCGCGCGCGGCGGAAAAGCCGTGCACGTATTTCGGCGTCACCGCCGCGTCGTCGATCACCGCCCCCGCCGCCTTGGCGCCGGCCTTGACCGCCTGCCCGGCCACGTCGTCGACCGAAGCCGCGGCGATCTTGGCGATCCCCGCCACGTCATCCAGCAGCGCCAGCAATCCGCTCATGCCAATCCGTCCTGTCCCAAGGTTCCGCACGGCACTCTAGGCGGCGCCGCACCCATGCGCAATTCGCGGCTGCGGCGAAGGTTCCGCGGCCCCGGCCGGCTTGCACCCGTCTGCCGAATCATTCATCAAGCATGGAACAATCGAAAGGGCCGCCCCATGCTGGATCAGAACGCGAAACCGACCGAGGAAATCGACCTGCGCGAGGTCTTCGGCCTTGACAGCGACATGAAGGTCAAGGGCTTTGCCGAGCGGTCCGACCGGGTGCCGGACATCGACCCCACCTACAAGTTCGATCCCGACACCACGCTGGCGATCCTGGCGGGCTTTGCCTATAACCGCCGGGTGATGATCCAGGGTTATCACGGCACCGGCAAATCCACGCATATCGAGCAGGTGGCGGCGCGGCTGAACTGGCCCTGCGTGCGGGTGAACCTGGACAGCCATGTCAGCCGCATCGACCTGATCGGCAAGGACGCGATCAAGCTGGTGGACGGCAAGCAGGTCACGGTGTTCCACGAGGGCATCCTGCCCTGGGCGCTGCGCAACCCGACCGCCATCGTCTTCGACGAATACGACGCCGGCCGCGCCGACGTGATGTTCGTGATCCAGCGCGTCCTGGAGGCCGACGGCAAGCTGACGCTGCTGGACCAGAACGAGGTCATCACGCCGAACCCGTATTTCCGCCTGTTCGCCACCGCGAACACCGTGGGTCTGGGCGACACGACGGGGCTTTATCACGGCACGCAGCAGATCAACCAGGGCCAGATGGACCGCTGGTCGCTGGTCTCGACGCTGAACTATCTGAGCCACGACGCCGAGGCCGCCATCGTGCTGGCCAAGAACCCGACCTACAACACCGAAAAGGGCCGCAAGATCATCAACCAGATGGTGACGCTGGCCGACCTGACCCGGACCGCCTTCATGCAGGGCGACTTGTCCACGGTCATGTCGCCCCGGACGGTGATCGCCTGGGCGCAGAACGCCCGCATCTTCGCCGACAACGTGGGCTATGCCTTCCGGCTGACCTTCCTGAACAAATGCGACGAGCTGGAGCGGCAGACCGTGGCCGAGTTCTATCAGCGCCTGTTCGACGAGGAACTGCCGGAAAGCGCGGCGGTCAAGGCGGGAGAGTAGACAATGGGTGAATGGATTTACGTAGATAATTCAAATGTTTTTATTGAGGGGAAGCGCGTTTCAGCAGTTCGTCAGGGGCTCGCCCTTGACGTATATGAAGCGATGGAAAATAGGATAGTCGATAACGAATACCGCATGAGCTTCGGAAAGCTCTACGAATTCGTTGCTGGGCTAGACAACGCCGATACAAGACGTGCAATGCTGTTTGGATCTCGCCCGCCCGAGAATGACGCGATATGGGATATTGCGCGCAGGGCCGGATTTGAGGTCGTAACGGAGGACCGCAACCGAGCGAATAAAGAGAAAAAAATTGACACCGGAATAGTCGCAGCGCTTACGCGCGACGCGTATAAAAACGCCGAGGAAGGCGATATTTTCACGATTGTATCTGGCGACTCCGATTACGTCCCCGCAATCACGCAGCTTATTTCAGACGGCTTTAGAGTAGATGTCGTTTTTTGGGATCATGCCTCGCGCGAGCTAAAAGATGCTTGCTCGAATTTTATATCGTTAAACCCTCATTTGGACAATCTGCGGCCTTGATGTGAAAAAATCCGACAACCCCGCCGATCCGTTCAAGAAGGCCCTGACCGAGGCCACCCGCGCCCTGGCCGAGGATCACGAGCTGAACGTGACCTTCACCGCCGACCCGTCCGGCGTGGCGGGCGACACCATGCGCCTGCCGCAGGTCAGCCGCCGCATGACCCGCGACGAGGTGCTGCTGGCGCGCGGCACCGCCGATGCGCTGGCGATGAAGCTGCGCCACCACGACGCCGCGACCCATGCGAAATACGTCCCCGCCGGGCCGATGGCGCGCGACCTCTACGAGGCGATGGAGACCGCGCGCTGCGAGGCTCTGGGCGCCCGCGACATGCCCGGCGCGCTGTCGAATATCGACGCCAAGCTGGGCCAGGAGGCCGAGCGCAAGGGCTATGGCCAGATCAAGGCCCCGGCGGATGCGCCGCTGGCGGTGGCGGCGGGCTATATCGTGCGGCAGGCGGCGACCGGCCGCACCCTGCCCTCGGCCGCGCAGCATGTCGCCGACCTGTGGCGGCCCTTCGTCGAGGAACAGGCCGGCGCCGATCTGGACGCCGTGGGCCAGGTGATCGCCGATCAGGCCGCCTTCGCCCGGCTGGCCCGCAAGGTGATCGCCGACCTGGGCTATGGCGACCAGCTGGGCGAGGATCCGGACGAGCCGCAGGAGGACGAGGCCGAGGAAAACGCCGAGCAGGACGAGGAGGCCGGCGACAACCAGTCCCGCGACCAGAACCAGGACGAGGAGGCCGAGGCCAGCCCCGAGCGCACCCAGGACCAGACCCAGGAGGAGCGCCAGGCCCAGGTCAGCCTGGACGACCAGTCCGACGAGGAGCTGGTGGACGAGGCCGAGATGTCCGAGGCCGAAACGCCCCCCGACCTGCCGCCGCAGGTCAGCGAGGCAAGCCCCGAATACCGCGTCTATACCCAGGAATTCGACGAGGAGATCCGCGCCGAGGACCTGGCCGACCCGGCCGAGCTGGAGCGGCTGCGCGCCTATCTGGACAAGCAGCTCGAGCCGCTGCGCGGCGTGGTCAGCCGGCTGGCGAACAAGCTGCAGCGCCGGTTGCAGGCGCAGCAGAACCGCAGCTGGGAATTCGACAAGGAAGAGGGCGTGCTGGACGCCGGCCGCCTGGCGCGCGTGGTGGCGAACCCGACGACGCCGCTGTCCTTCAAGGTCGAGAAGGACACCGAGTTCCGCGACACCGTGGTGACGCTGCTGCTGGACAATTCCGGCTCGATGCGCGGCCGGCCGATCTCCATCGCCGCGATCTGCGCCGACGTGCTGGCCCGCACGCTGGAGCGCAGCCAGGTCAAGGTCGAGATCCTGGGCTTCACCACCCGCGCCTGGAAGGGCGGCCAGAGCCGCGAGAAATGGCTGGCCGCCGGCCGACCGGCGCAGCCGGGGCGGCTGAACGACCTGCGCCACATCATCTACAAGGCCGCCGATGCGCCCTGGCGGCGGGTCCGCCCGAATCTGGGCCTGATGATGAAAGAGGGGCTGCTCAAGGAAAACATCGACGGCGAGGCGCTGGAATGGGCGCATCGGCGTCTGGCCCGGCGGCCCGAGGCGCGGCGCATCCTGATGGTGATCTCGGACGGGGCGCCGGTGGACGATTCGACGCTGTCGGTCAACCCGGCGAATTTCCTGGAAAAGCACCTGCGCGACGTGATCGCGATGATCGAGCGCAGAAAGCAGGTGGAGCTGCTGGCCATCGGCATCGGCCATGACGTGACCCGCTATTACG